>JBGPDC010000015.1:0-47221 GCA_041482115.1 Terriglobia bacterium
CCCTGCCACTAACTCCGTTTCGTCCTTCGTCAACCGCAGGGCTTCGGCTTTGTCCCACATGGTAGGGACAGTATGACAACCAAACGGCTATATTGTAAACTAATTTCTGTTACAGGACACTAGATGAGCCAGAGGTAAGTCTCCATCCAGAACTGCTAAGTCTTCTCGCGGATCTCCTGCGAGAGGCCTCGCGGCGAACACAGGTGGTAGTGGCCACACATTCAGACCGACTGATTCGCTTTCTGGAACCCCGAGAGATCGTCCTGATGGACGCGGCTGAGGACGGCATGACCAGCCTGACGTGGGCGGATCAACTCGATCTCGCTGAATGGCTTAAAGAATATTCACTAGACGAGCTGTGGCAGAACGGGCGCCTGGGAGCTCGCTCGTGAAGATCACGATCCTGGTAGAAGGAAAGACAGAGAGGGCATTCAAGCCTCACTTAGTTCAATTCCTCAAGAACCGACTCCCCGGGCCCATGCCGCGTCTCGATATGTTTCCCTACGACGGTCGGATTCCAAAAGAGCAAAAGCTCCGCCGTAAAGTTGAGACCTTGCTGAGGACAGGAGCAGATGCAGTGATTACACTGACCGACGTCTACACCGGAACGGGAGACTTTCGTAATGCTGCCGACGCAAAGAAGAAGATGCGCGAATGGGCCGGACCAGACGACCGCTTCTATCCTCACGTGGCGCAGCACGACTTCGAGGCTTGGCTACTACCATACTGGGACGACATTCAGAGAATTGCCGGACATAACCGTGGAGCGCCGCCGGGCCTTCCGGAAACTGTGAACCACAATCGACCGCCTTCCGAGCACATTCGGGAGATCTTTCGCGCCGGTACCGGCAGGGATGATTACTCAAAGCCAAGAGACGCAAACCGCATCCTGCGAGGCAAAGACTTGACGATCGCCGCAATGAAATGCCCCGAACTAAAGGCCTTTCTTAGCAGGATACTGACGCTCAGCGGAGGGCAGTCGCTCTAGGTCTCAGACCGCTTGAAAAAGTGCTTGTCATAGCCAAACTTCTTCCGGGCTGCCTTTCGACCGAACTTCCAGTTGATCTTAACACCAGCGCGGTTCACGCGGCGGTTCCACGCCCGACCTTCCCGACGAAGAGCCTTCAGGTCAGGGATTCTCCGCTTGCCCAGGCATTGTCGGGAGAATAGGCTGATCTCAATCTCAGCCTGATTCAGCCAGCTTCCGTGCTTGGGAGTGTAGTGGGGTGTGAAACAGTTCCAAATGAATCTGCCGCCACGATCGCCCCAGTAGTCCGTCAACGACTTGCGGCAATGAATATTCAGGTTGTCGAGAACCAGGTGGATCGTTCGGGCCGACGGGTAGTGGTTCGTCAACTCGCCGATGATGCGAGCAAACTCGGCCGCCGATCGATCCGGCGTCGGCCAGGTGAAGTGCCTCCCGGCCTGGGGTTCTACCGCGCAGAACACATTGGCCGTGCCGCGACGCTCATACTCGTTATCGCGCCTGGCCAACTTGCCCGGCGCAGCCGGCTGGGGAGGCCGCACGTCGGCGTGTAGCGATACCGGCTTCTCATCCAGGCAGACCACTGGTTCGGCTGGGTTGTACGGCTTCTCGTACGTCTTCAGCACGTCTTCCATCTTCTCGATGTATTCTTCGTCGAGTTCCGCCACGCACCACATTTTTTTCCCGCCACGGCTTGAGATCGTGGTGGAGCAGCAGTACCCGGATGGTTTCCCGTCCCACTTTAGGCACCAACTTGCGCTTGACCGCTTCTTCCGCCACCAGTCGGACCGTCCACCGCGCTTGACCCTGCGGAGGATCACTGCAAACCATCGCGATGACCCGTTGTCGCTCGCTGGGCTCCAAGAGCGGAACGGCCCCCGGTCGCTGCTGGTCCCATAGCGCCCGATCCAAGCCTGCCTCCTCATAGCGCCGTCCAATCTCACGAACCGCCTTCGGGGTCAGCCGGACGTTGGCGGCCACCTCGGAAACGGTCTTCCCCTCGTGCAGTTGCGCCAGGGCCAGAGCGCGGAGAACAACCCGCACCGGCTGGATTCCACCACGTAGGAGACGGTCTACTCTATCCCGGTGCCGCTTGGGCAGACGAACGTGAAGTCGACGATAGGCTCGCATGACCCATGCTACACCAAAACATTTTCGATTAAAAGTGTTTTAGAATAACTTTTTCAGGCGGTCAGAGACCTAGAGAGGGCCTCCCGGATGTCGGCCTCCTCCAGGTAAGGGAAGTCCGCCAGCAGCTCTGGGATGGTTCTGCCCGCTCCCAGGGCTTCCACAATCATTCCGACCGTGACGCGCATACCTCGTATGCACGGCTTTCCACCCATCACTTCCGGATCGATCGTGATGCGCTCTAAACGGGCCATACCTGCAAGTTTACCGGATTTCCCAAGGCTAGGGCGTTGGATGGATCATCCTGGCTTTCGGTCTCGGGCCGCCCTCCTCCGCCGCGCTACAATGAGACCAACATTATGCCGGCCCGGGACCAGACCCTGGACGCGCTCACCCAGGCTCTGGGAGACAAATACGAAATCCTGCAGCGCATCGGCGGCGGGGGCATGGCCAGCGTTTATCTCGCGCGGCACCGCACCCACTGGGGCTCGGTCGCGATCAAGGTCTTAGCCGACAACCTCGCCCAGAACCCGGCCATCGTCGAGCGTTTCCTGCAAGAGGCTCGCACCGCGGCGTCGCTTTCCGGCCACCCCCACATCGTCCCCATCTACGATGTCGGCGAGAGCCAGGGGCTCCACTACATTGTCATGCAGTATATCGAGGGCGAGGACCTCGGCGACCGCCTCCAGCGGGAAGGCAAGCTCGCGCCCGCCGCCGCGCTCAAGATTATGAAAGAGGTGAGCAGTGCGCTCGGGTGGGCGCATGCGAGAGGCGTCGTACACCGCGACGTCAAGCCCGGCAATATCCGGCTCGATCGGGAAGGCCGTGCCGTCGTGCTCGACTTCGGCATCGCCAAAGCGCGGGACGTCTCGACCGTGCAGACCAACGTCGACGAGCAGCTCGGCACGCCGGCCTACATGTCGCCCGAGCACCTCCGCGGCGAGACCTGCGACGGCCGCAGCGACCTTTACTCGCTGGGCATCGTTTTCTTCGAGGCCCTCGCCGGCCGGCGTCCTTTCACCGGCCCGACGCGCCAGGCCGTAGAGCAAGCCCAAGTCAGCACCCCGGCACCGTCGCCGGATACGATCGATCCGACGATTCCCTCGGGCTACTGTCAGGTCGTGCTGCGGCTGCTCGAGAAGGACCCGGCGCGCCGCTACCAATCGGCCGAGGAACTGCTCGATCACCTGGAAGCGCTGGGGAAGGCTGCTGCCACGGCGCGGCCGCTGCCGGCCCAGTCCCGGCGCCGGTGGCCGGCCCTCGCGGCCGCGGCAGTGTTGATCGCCGGAGTAGCGGTCGCCATCTACGTCCGCCGCCCCATGCAGACTGCGGCGGTAGTGGTGCCAGCGCCGGCGGAACGCATCGCCCCTCGAGGCGGCGCGATGCGCCTCGTGCCGGCGGGTAGCTTTACCTTCGGGGATGCCTCGAAGGAATCACCCAATCCTCTCCGCACCGCCTTCCTGCCCGCGTTCTACATGGACGAGACCGAGGTCTCGCAAGCGGCGTACAAGCAGTTCTGCGACGCGACGGGCCGCGCATATCCGGAAGCGCCCTCCGGCAGCCAGCCCGATTATCCGATCGTGAACGTCACACTCGCCGACGCGCAGGCCTTTGCCGGCTGGGCGGGCAAGCGGCTGCCCACCGAAGAGGAGTGGGAGAAGGCGGCGCGCGGCAGCGACGGCCGGAGCTATCCCTGGGGTAATACACCTCCCGATCGCCTAGCCAATCTCCCCGGCGCCGCCGACGGTTTCGAGCAGGCCGCGCCGGTCACGGCGTTCCCCGAGGGGGCGAGCCCTTATGGCATGCTGAACATGGCGGGGAATGTGTGGGAGTGGACCGCGAGCCGCTATCCGGCAAGTGGGCAGGAGATTGCAGAGATGAAGTCTCTGCTGCCCGAGGCAGCGGGAGATTGGTACGTGATCAAAGGTGGCAGCTTCGCTCCGGAAACCACTGAACTGTGGCTGCGCGTCTATATGCGTAGGGGGCTGCCGGCCGCAGGCAAGTCGCCGTTTATCGGCTTTCGGTGCGTGAAAGATGCGAATTGAAGCGTGGATCTTGTTGCTCCTGATGGCGGGGACGGGCGCGGCCCAGACGGCTCGCGACATGTTCCATTCGGCCTCGGGACTGGTCGTGCCCGCCACGACCCCGCCGGCGAAACCGAACAGCCCCAAACCTAAGGCCGCCGCCAAGCCGAAACCTGCGCCCGCCACCGCGCCATTGGCTCCGGCTCCTGCCCCTGCGCCGGGCGGACCGCTCGGATTGCGGTACAGCATCGTTAAAGAAGGTGGACAGGGTGGTGTCCACGAAGTTGACACAGACGCCGTGTTTCATTCCGGCGACCGCATCCGGGTGGCGGTGGAGTCCAATGACAGCGCCTACCTCTATGTCGTCACGCAGGGCTCGAGCGGCACCTGGAGCCTGCTGTTTCCTTCGCCCGAGATCGCGGGCGGCGACAATCGCATCGAGAAGGGACGCCGCTACGAAATCCCCTCCGGGCACTGGTTCGCCTTCGATGAGCAGGCCGGCCAGGAGCGCCTCTTCGTGGTGCTGTGCCGGGGGCCCGAGCAGGATCTCGAGAAGATGATCTACGCCCTGCGCCAGGGGCGTGAAGAACCGAAGACCCTGGCGGCCGCGAGCCGTGCCCCCATCGCCGACGCGGTGGTCGAGCGGGTGCGGAGTCAGGTCGCCTCGCGCGATCTGATCTTCGAGAAGGTCGATGAGAAGACGGCCGGCGGCCGGCCCGAGCAGGCCGTCTACGTCGTGAACGCCGCGGGCGGCGCGCAGGCGCGCGTGGTGGCCGACGTGACGTTGAAGCACGAATGAGTATACGATCCTTCGCTCTGATGCTCGCGCTCGCGGCGCCCGGCTTCGGCCAGACCAAGTCGCTCGCGCAGGGCCCGCATCGTCTCGAGATCACGCTCGAGCGCGAACAAGGCGGCGACTGGAAGACGGTCGATCCGGGGCTGGTGTTTGAACAGGACGACCGCGTCAGGTTCCGCGTGCGCGGCAACTTTAACGGCTTCCTCTACGTGACCAACCAGACCACATCCGGCGTCTCGCGGCTGCTGTTTCCGAGCGAGGACGCCGGCCGGCAGAACCGGATGGAAACCGGCCGCGAGTACCTGCTTCCGGCGACGGAAGGATTGTTCCGCATAACAGGTCCCGCGGGTCACGAGATTATTTACTGGTTGATCAGTCCGGTCGAATTGAAAGGCGAAGGAGGCGGGCCGCCTCCTTATGTCCCGCTGCCGCCCCCGCCCAAATCGGGCGAGGCGCCTGCGAACCTCACGCCGCGCTGCGACGACACGATCCTGCGGGCGCGAGGCGATTGCGTGGATACCTCGGCCGGTCCGAAGCCCGGGCGCGATCTGCGGTCGCGCGACCTGACCTTCATGCGGCGGCAGAATGCCTCCGTGGTGGCCGCGCCCGCCGCGCTGGCCGGACCAGTCGTGTTCGAGTTTCGTCTGGCCCATAGGTGACTTCATGCGAACCAGACTGCTACTGCTGTTTCTGATCGCGTTGGCGGCATTCGGGCAGCAGAACCGCCCGCGCGATCTGCGCGTGGAGCGCGATGACACGGCGCCCGCGGGGGCCGCGCTGCCCGGCGGTGTCGCCGTGCCACGCAGCTACGCGCTCGTGGTGGGCATCTCGCAATACCGCAACATGCCCGAGCGGGGCCTGGAGTTCGCCGAGCGCGACGCCGAGGCCGTCTACGCGATCCTTATCAGCCCCGAGGGCGGCAACTTCCGCGCCGAGAACGTTCACAAGCTGATCGGAGCGCAGGCCACGCTCGCCACGGTGCGCCGGGAGCTCGAGGAGTGGCTGCCGTCGGTGGCAAAGGACGAGGACCGCGTGCTGATCTACTTCGCTGGGCATGGCTTCGTCTTCAACGGCCAGGCGTACCTCGCGCCCTACGACCTCGCGCCGGGCAACATCGCGGCCACCGGCTACTCGATGGACACGCTCGGCAAGGTCTTCGGCGGCAAGATCCAGGCGCGGAACAAAGTGCTGCTCACCGATTCCTGCCACAGCGGCGCGATCACGCCCGACGCGACGGCAGCCCTGAACCGCTCACTGCTCGATGTCAACCGGTCCGTCTTCTCGCTGACCGCGAGCCGCGACCGGGAGTCGTCCTTCGAGAGCGCCGACTGGGGCGGCGGGCACGGCATCTTCACCTACTATGCCGTGAAGGGCCTGGAGGGCGAGGCCGACGCCAACGCCGACGGCATCGTTACGGCCGACGAGCTCGCCGAATATACGCACCGCAACGTACGCGAGGCCACCAACGGGCGCCAGAACCCGACCTCCGAGCGCGGCAGCTTCGACCCCAACATGCCGCTGTCGTATATCCCACGGGTGCTGGCGAAGCGCGCGCCCTCGATGCCGTCGTCCGATTTCGGAACGCTGGTGTTCGAGGCGAATCTGGACGGTACCGAGGTATTCGTCGACGGGCGCTCGGCGGGCGTGGTGAACAAGGGCACGCCGCTGCGCCTGCAAGGGTTGCGGCCCGGGAACCATACGGTCAAGGGCGTGAAGATGGGCTACGAGCCCGACGGCCCGCGCGAGGAGATGGTCTATCCGGGGCAGGAGTCGACCGTTACGATCAAGATCCTCTATCCGCAGCGGCGGAACAAGAAGGCCGCGGAGCTGCTCGACCAGGGTCTCGAGCTTTACAACCGCGGCTACGCCGATAACTACAAGAAGGCCGCCGCCAAGTTCGAGCAGGCTCTGGCGCTCGACCCCAAGTACAGCACGGCGGCGCTCTACCTCGGCCGCACATATAACTCGCTCTACGAGTTCGACCAGGCCGAGAAGTACTTCCGGCAGGCACTCGATATCGATCCCGACTATCTCGAGGCCCGCGCCACCTTCGGCGGGATGCTGCTCGACGTCGGCAACTTCGACGAGTCGATCCGGCAGCTCAATGCCGTGGTGCAGCGGGATCCGAAGCACGCGCTCGCCCACTCGCTGCTGGCCGAGGCCTTCCGGATGAAGGACCTGTATCCGCAGTCGATCGAGTCGGCGCAGAAGGCCATCAAGCTGACCCCCAGCAACTCCGAAGCGCACTTCTTCCTGGCCGACAGCCTGCGGCTGAGCGGGAAATACGACGAAGCCAAGAAAGAGTATCAGGAATATCTAAGGCTGAGCGATTTCCAGAGCAAGATCGGCGGCAAGCTGAACTATTACGTGCTGGGCTATCTGGCCGGCATCGGCAAGAAGAAGCGCGCCGCCCAGCAGGACGTCTGGAAGGACCTCCGCGCGCTCGCCTATTTCGGCCTGGGCGACTGCGACCGCCTGCTCTCGCATCCCGATCCCGCCATCGAGAACTACCAGCGGGCGCTGACCTACGATCAGGAAGACCCTCTCGTCCACTGGGGCCTCGGACTCGCCTTCACCCGCAAGGCCGAGCTGACCGGCAACCCCGCCACTCTCCCCACCGCCCGCGAACACTTCCAGACCATGCTGACCCTCAACGCGAACATCGCCCAGGCCGACCAGGCCAAGAAATACATCGCGCGGATCGACGCCGTGCTGGCGGCGAAGCGTTAGCCAGGCGCTAGCGGTACGTATCTTCTCGCCGCAGCCCGCAATAACTCAACTCCACTTCGCGGCTCCCGACGTCGTTTCGGAAACGCCAACGGCCCAGCCGCAGCCGATATTGTCCCTCACCAGGCCGGACGCCCCGCAGTTTCTTGATCGGGTGGGAACGGCTGTGGTTGTACGGGTCGGATTCCAGAATTGCTGACCGCTCGGGCAAAATGCTCCCCCAGGTCGGGATGAGACTTGGAGCCCTTCCTCAGAAGGCGGTCAAAATGCGGGACCGTGCGGACCTGAAACCGCGGCGTCATCCGCCACTGCGCCGCCCCGTCTTCGCCTTCGTTTTCGCCTTTGCCCTCTTTCCGGCCTGGAGTTCGGCGAGAAGCTCCCGCGCCGGCCGGCTTTGCCCCGCCCTATACTCCCCACGGCTCTTCCGAATGAAGCGGCGCACTTGAGGATCGCGAAGCTCCAGGTAATCCTCCAATTCCTCGGCATCCATGATGCCAATCACCGGGATGCCGTCCTTCTCCAGAATGAAATACTCCTTGTCGACGTGGGCTCGCCGGGCAAGCTGCCCCAAGTTGATGCGGGCTTGAGTAATGGGGAGACGATGGACCATGGCTATCAATCAATGTTGATCAACGTTAATTATACCGCGATCAGATCCTGCTTGATCACGCCGGGTGAGCGCCGGCGGCGACCCGGAATCCGTAATCGGCGTAGCAGAACTCGGGCGGGATACTGGAGCGGGCGGCGCATCTCGCGATCTTGATGTGGTGCCGCCACGAGCCGCCTTTAGAAGCGCGGCGCGTGCCTGACTCCGGACCGTGGGGATCGCGTGCGGGTGCGACTTCGTAGTAGCGCGGGTCGTACCAGTCGGAGCACCACTCGTGAACGTTCTCACACATGTCGAAGAGGCCGTAGCCGTTGGGCAGGGACGTGCCGACCGGTTCCGGGCCTTCGAGCCAGCGGCGGTGGTAGTCCGCACGGTCGCAGACGGGCTCGTCGCCCCAGGGATAGAGGCGCCGTTCGAGGCCACCGCGCGCGGCACGCTCCCACTCGGCCTCGGAAGGCAGGCGGAAGCGCCGGCCGGATAGCTGTGAAAGCCACTCGCAGTAGGCCACCGCGTCAAACCAGCTCACCGCCACCACCGGCTGATCGGGACGGCAGAAGGGCGCATCCTGGCGGTGCTTTGGCACGGGCCGCCGGCTGGCGTGGCAGAAGGCGTCGTACTCGGCGTTGGTGACCTGGTAGCGGGCGAGCCAGAACTCGCCGACCCAGACGCGGCGGGCGGGACGCTCCTCGTCGCGGCCGTCGTCCTGACCCATCCAGAATTCGCCCGCGGGGATGCGGACGAGGTCTGTCACTTGGTCCAGTGGTCCCACTTCTCGGCGGCCTGCTTGACGACGCCCTCCGCGTCGCTCTGGAGCAGGTATTGGCCGGCTACGAGAGAGCGCACCGCGGCGCGGACTTTATCCAGATAGTCGTCGCGGCCCTTGTACCGTTCCTCGATCGACGCGCGCGGATCGCCACTCTTCTCGCGTTCAGCCCGCGTGCGGGCGAAGGGAATGGTCGAGCCCGCGAAGCTGTACATCTCTTCGGGCGCGCCGATCTTCGCGTCGCGCAGGTTCCAGCCGGTGTAGGTGGCGAGCGGCGCCTGAATCCACGGCATGCGCACGCCGGAGGTCTCGTTGCCGTCGCGGTCCACTTGCGGCAGCAACGCGGGATACTGGCGGCCGGCTTTGGGCGGCTCGATCGACACGATCCCCTTGCTGCGGAACTCGGGGCCGTAGTCGAACGCGAAGGCGTCATGGATGCGCGCCGGGAATTTCACGCCCGGAACTTTGGGGAACTGCACGGCCGCGAGGCGGACCAACTGGTCGCGGGCGATTTGCGGGTACTGGGAGGCCGGGGGCTCGGCGCCGTCGGCGATCCAGCGGTTCATCGCGACGAGCAGCGCGCGCATGGCCCAGCGGTAATCGTTCGAGCTGGCGAGGTTCTGGGTGCCCTCGCGCCGGGGCGGAAAGGCCGCCGCCGGACCGTGCTGCGAGCCGGCGACGAAGTAGATGCGCGTGCCGGCGTCGGGCGCGAAATCCCGCTGGCCATCGACCGTGGTGTGGATGAGCGATGCCGCGCGCCCGTAATACTCATACGCGCCGTTGGTGTAAAAGATGCGCGGCACGACGTCGGACTTTTCGGTGCGCGCTAGGAGTCCCTCGGTGAGGCCGGTGATCGGATCGGTCTGGGGCGCGTTGCTGAACGGAAACATGTCCGTGGGATAGAAGAAATTGAAATAGGGGCGGGCGTCGCGGGAGGGCTGCGCGAAGCGGTGGTTGAAGCTGCCGCGCCCGGCGCCGCCGATGTGCGCCCACACGCCATCGAAGACACGCGCGCCCTGCTCATCCTGGTTGAAGCCGAAGTAGAGGAAGGTCCGCAGGAAGCGGCCGCTCTGGGAGGACCCGAAGGCGATCGCCCGCTGGACGCCGTGCTGCTCGCGGTGCTGCTTGAGGTACGAGATCAGGTCGCGGATCGCGGCGGGTCCGAGGCCGACGAGCGCCGGGTCCTGGGCCTGGTAGACGATCTCGTAGATCTTCCCCGGCTCGAACCCAGCCGGCATAGAAATGTGCGTGCGCTTGTCATCGAGACGCCACTGGCTGCGCGGGATCACACGGCGCGGGCCGTCGCGGCGGTCGCGCACTGTGAGCTGGAGATTCGGATCGTCCGGCTTCGCGATGGGGTACGCGGTGTGGGTCCGGTCGGAGACGTAGATCTCGGTCAGGCGCTCGTCGGGCACGAAGTCGGCGCGCACGAGGCCCGTGATGGGCTTCCCGCCGTCGCGCGCCACGGGGGCGTAGAACCGCAGCAGGTGGGGCTCGGGCGGGACGTCATACTGCCAGCCGAGCCACACGAGCGTGAAGCCGCGCTCGAGCAGGAAACCGTCGCCGAATTCCTTGGGGGCGCGGGGATCGTTCGAGCCCGCGCCCAGATCAAACGTCGCGAGAAGACCCTTGCGCCCGCGGTTCGCCACCTCGAAGAGCGCCGTGCCGTTGCCGCGCGCGGAATTCTTCGGCTGGAGCATATAGAGGTCGGCGGAGAACTCGACCAGACCTTGGGCGTTGCGGGGGGCGTAGTCGATGTCGGAGATGAGGCGGTTGGCGGCGAGCTTGGGATCGACGGCGAAGTGGACCTTACCGGCGATGAGGACGTACGGTCCCGCCGAGCCGAAGGCGCGTCCGCCCAAGACATCGCTTTGCTCGGTGGCCTCCACGCGGACCACGCCGGCCGCGGCCAAACGGCACAGAAGGAGCCCTAGAACCAACAGCCGGGGATGTCTCGCCAGCTTAACCATACGCGCCTCCTTGCCCTTAGGGACTTCAGAATTGGGTGGCCGCTCCGGGGACAAGATAGCATGAGCACTACTGGGTCGTCCCCCTTAAGGCTTCCCAACGGCCGCCGGCAGCAGCATGTAGGTCACCAGCGCCGCGCCTACGAGGCGCTTCTCGGCATCCCAGAGGTCGACGCGGCCGACGCAGATGGTCGAGCCGGTCCGGATCAGGTAGGCGCGCGCCCGCACTTTGCCTTTCGTCACCGGACGGAAATAGTTGACCTTCAGCTCGACCGTGGTGCAGTTGCGGCCTCCGAAGTGACGCAGCACCGCAATGCCTACCGCAGCGTCCGCCAGAGTGGCGGTCACGCCACCGTGCAGCACTCCGACGGCGTTGCGCAGCTCCTCCCGAAGGGTACACTCGAGCGTCACACCGTCGGGATGCAGACGCGCCACCCGGATCCCCAAATGCGTGTTGAATGGCATGCGTGCGATCAGGGTCCGAGTCTGGGCGAGATTGAGAGGCGAGGGCAAGCGAGTATTATCGTATAGATGCCTTTTCCTACCGCGCTCCCGGAGCCGGGCGTTTGAGCCTGCTCTACTTCATCCGCCATGGCCAGGCGGGCACCCGCCAGGAGTACGACGCGCTTTCCGAGCTGGGCTCCACCCAGGCCACGCTCGCGGGGGAGCACCTGGCATCCCAGGGTCTCCGCTTCCGCGCCGTCTACGCGGGCCTGCTGCGCCGCCAGTTGCAGACCGCCGAGCTGGCCCGGACGGCGTGTCTCGGAGCCGGGGGAGAGCTTACCGAGATCACAACCGACCCGGTGTGGAACGAGTTCGACCTCGCCGCGGTCTACGACGCGATGGCCCCGCGGCTCGCCGCCGACGACCCGGAGTTTCGCCGTGCGTACGAAGAGATGCAAGAAGCCATCGAGGCCAACGAGGACGGCGTCCACCGCCGCTGGTTCCCGACCGACATGGCCATCGTCCGGGCGTGGCTTGAGGGCCGCTACCACTTCGCGGGCGAGAGCTGGCCGGATTTCAAGAAGCGGATCGCGGGAGGCGTGGAGGCCCTGCGCAATTCCGGCCACGAGGAGCCGGTAGCGATCTTCACGTCGGCCACTCCGATGGCCATCGCCACGTCGCTGGCCTTGGGCGTGAGCGACGACCACACCATCCTGAAGCTGGCCGGGGCCTGCTACAACACGTCCCTGACGGTGCTCAAAACCAGCCCTGCCGACCTGATGCTCGTGCAATTCAATTCCATCCCGCACCTTGCGGACCCGGCGCTGCGCAGTTTCCGGTAACCCGCCGCACGTGGGATACTAACAAGGCTTAGGATGGCCAAGGACGTCATTCTCGCCGCCGACCTGGGCGGTACCCCCCTCGCGCCTGAAGAACTGGCGGCCATTCCCGATTTCGCAGCTATCCGCAAGGAGATCTGGGGCAAGTTCCCCGGCGCTATCGCCAAGAAGGTCTGCGAGCCGGGCGAAATCCTGGTGCGCGAGGGAGAAAACGGCACGACGGCGTTTTACATCCTCTCGGGCGAGATGGAGATCTTCATCAACAACCCGGTCGCGCGCCTGGAGAGTCATCGTCGCTCGAAGGCGCTCGGGCTGTTTCGCCGCTTCAAGAAAGTCACCAGCTACGTCACCGGGACGCCGGACCGTACCGATGGCCGCCCCGTCCGCACGCACATCCCGGTGGACGCTTCCGTCGACCTGCCGCTCGATAACCCCATCGCCATCCTGAAGGCGGGGGAACTGTTCGGCGAGATGGCGGCTCTCGCGGCCTTTAAGCAGGAGAAGCTGAAGCGGCCCAAGTTTTATCCGCGCTCGGCGACGGTGCGCGCCCGGACCCGGGTCGAAGTTCTGGAGATGTTGCCCAACATCCTGAACAACGTCCTCTATAATGCGCCGGCGTTCAAAGACAAGCTGAATCAGAACTACCGCAATCGCGCGCTCGACAACCATCTGCGCGCGGTGCCGGTCTTCGCCAACCTGAGCCAGACCTTCCTGGACTACCTGCGCGAGCGCGTCGAGCTGGTCGACTTCCAGCCGGGGCAGCTCATTTGCAAGCAGGGCGACGTGGCCGACGCGTTTTACCTGATCCGGCTCGGCTTCGTGAAGGTGTCGCAGGAGTTCCCCGGCGGCGAGATGGTGCTCACGTACCTTTCGCGCGGGTCGTACTTCGGCGAGATGGGACTGCTGCCCCCGGCCTTCCGGCTGCGCGCGCGCGGCGGCAACGCGGGCGAGCTGGCCGAGGGAGTGCTCTCGCGGGAGCCGCTCATCTGTGGACGCGCCCCCTCGGGCGACCGCACGTTGGCCGCCCCCTGGGACGAATACATCTCCCGCGAGCATTTTGAGCTGCGCGTCGAGGGTAACCAGGTGCGAGCGTCCCGGCTGCCGGCGGGCAAGAACCCGATCACGTTCCGCATGCAGCCGGTCGAGACCTGCCTGCTCTCGCCGGGCGAGAGCTTTGTCGTGGGCCACACGACCTTCGAAGTGCTGGAAGACCCCTTCCAGGCCGGCCGCCGCACCGCCACCTGCACCGCGATGGACTTCGTCCAGCTCGTGCGCATGAAGGCCGAGGACTTCGCGAAGATGCTGGACGAGTTCCCCGAAGTGGACGCCGCGATCACGGAGGTCGCGCGGGCCCGGCGCCAGATGGACGCGCAGTTCTTGAGCCGCGTCCAGACCGTCTCGATGAACGACTTCCTGAAGCAGGAGCTGATGCAGGGCCAGAACCTGCTGCTGCTGGACCTCGACAAGTGTACGCGGTGCGACGAGTGCAGCAAGGCCTGCGCCGCCACGCACGAGGACAACGTCACCCGGCTCATTCGCGAGGGGCTGCGCTTCGACAAGTACCTGGTGCCGACCAGTTGCCGCGCCTGCATGGACCCGCTGTGCATGACGCGCTGCCCGGTCGGATCGATCCGCCGCAAAGAGACGCTGGACATCGTCATCGAGGACTGGTGCATCGGGTGCGGCAACTGCGGGGTCGATTGTCCTTACGGCAATATCAATATTGTGGACCTGGTGGTGGGCCGGAAGGCCGAGCCGCGCCCCAAGGCGGTGGTCTGCGACCTGTGCGTGGAATACCCCGAGCCGAACTGCGTGCGCGCCTGCCCGCACGGGGCGGCGATCCGCGTGGAGCCCAAGACGTTCTTCGCCCGCGAGCTGGCCGGCGCGCAACTGGTGACGCCGGCGCCCGGGCCAGCTCTGGCTCCGGTGGCAACGCCGGTGACCGAAACTCCCGCGGGTTCGCCGCTGGTGGCGGGCGAGACTCGCCTGCTCTCGAACATCGCCGAGTTGCTGCCCTTGCTGCCGCGGCTGCTGATCCGTTCCGGCCCGCGCGCCGGCTCGATCCTGCAGCTCCGCTACCCGGGCACGACGTTCGGCCGCGGCGCGGAAACCGACTACCGCTTCGCCGACGACGACCAGATGTCGCGGGTTCACTGTCAGATCGTCTGCGAGAACAACCGCTTTGTGCTGCACGACCTCAACTCCACCAACGGCACCATGGTCAACGGCAACCCCGCCACCGAAGTCGAGCTGCGCCCCGGCGACGTGATCCAGCTCGGGCAGGTGGAACTGGAGTTCCTACAAGGGAATTGAGGAATTGAGAAATGGAGGAATTGAGGAACTTGGCGGCCGGTAAGGAGGAGCTGGGAAGGCGCGTCTACGACTTTGCACTGCGGGTCGTTCGCCTCGCAGATGGCCTTCCGACCGGGGGCACCGCTTCAAGGGTGTTGGGAACGCAGTTGCTTCGATCGGCTACGTCGATTGCAGCCAATTACGAGGAGGCACGAGGGGCGATCAGTCACCCGGATTTTGTCGCCAAGATGAGCGTAGCTTAGAAGGAGTGCAGAGAGTCCGTTTTATGGCTCAGCTTGATTCGGGACGTGGGCCTCGTGAAACCAGCCCGCATGACCGGCATCGTAGCCGAAGCGCTGGAGCTGCGGGCCATCTTCGGCACGTCGCCGAAGACCGCACGCGGGCGGCAAAGGAGAAAATAGATACCGTGCGTAGAGTCGCAGACGCGCCGTCCCAATTCGTCCTTATCGGTCGGCGAGTTCCTCAATTCCTCCGTTTCTCAATTTCTCAATTATGCTTTTAGACCGCACCCATCGACGCTCCATCATCGCCTGCTCGGGGCTCGGCATGGCTGCGGCGCTGGTCTATATCGTCTATGCCCTGCGCGCGCCTAACGGGCCGACGGGCGGCTCGGTGGTGGGATTGATCTTCGGCTTTGCGGGCACCGGGCTGATTGTCTTCGAGTGCCTGCTCAGCCTGCGGAAGAAGTATCCCGCTTCGCCGCTCGGCCGGGTCCAGACGTGGCTGCGGGCGCACGTGTGGCTCGGACTGCTGGCGTTCCTGCTGATCCTGTTTCACGCCGGGTTCCATTGGGGGCAGGGCTTGGCGAGCCTGCTGATGTGGTTGTTCGTCATCATCACCCTGAGCGGTGTTTGGGGACTGGTACTGCAGGGCTATATTCCCCGGCGCATGACGGAGTTGGTCACGCGCGAGACCCTGTTCGAGCAGATTCCGGAGGTGATCCGGCTGCTGCGCCTGGAGGCCGATGAGCGGACCGAATTCATCACCGCCGATCTTGGAATCGACGAAGAGCCGGAGCCGGAGTTCATCCGCGCCGGCGGCAAGAAGTTCTACTTCGACGAGGCGCAGCGCAAGAGCGCGGCTGAGAAGATCAACGCCGAGATCGAGCGCCGCAAGTCGACTCCGCAAATCGCGGTGGACGCCGAAGCGGCCGCGGCACTGCGCGCTCATTACCTTCAGGAAATCCGGCCGTACCTGACCGTGCGCCCTTCCAAATATCATCGCCGGCTGTTCCACAGCGCGGCTTCCGTCGCCGCCTACTTTCAGTATCTGCGCACGGTCATGCCGGTGGCCGCGCATGACGTCCTGCACGACCTGGAGTCGGTCTGCGAGGAGCGCCGCCAACTCGCGGTGCAGGCCAATCTGCATCGCTGGCTGCACGGCTGGCTCTACGTGCACGTGCCTTTCTCCATGGCGTTTCTTGTCCTCACCGCGATTCATGCGGTAATGTCGTTACGGTACTGAAATGGCGAAGGAAGAGAAGCCGCTCGAGTACGAACGCCGCATCCAGGACACCAAGGGCCTGGCGCAGCGCATCGACCTCGCCTACCAGCAGCGTCCGAACCCCATGCGGACGTGGCGGCGCCGCTTCACCCTGGCCGCGCCGGCTCTCGCCGCCGTCGCTTCGCTGCCCTTTCTGCTGGGCATCGGAGGCGGCGAGAAGGCGTTCGTGAACGGCTCCATCTCCCGCGCCCACTCGATCTTCGAGGACAACTGCAGCCAGTGCCACAGTAAGGCTTTCTCGACCGTGGCCGACGCTTCGTGCAAGAAGTGCCACGATGGACCGGTGCACCAGGCGAACGCCACCGGGAGCATCCGCTGCGCCGATTGCCACGTGGAGCACCGGGGCAAGACTTTGCTGGCCGACGTGGACGACCGCCACTGCACCGGCTGCCACGCCGACTTATCGGCCCACGGCAAGAACATCCGGCTTAAAGCCACTGATATCACGGCTTTCCGGGTGAGCCGGCACCCCGAATTTTCAGCCGCCGGCCGGCCCGACCAGCGGCCGCTGCGGCTTAATCACGCGGTTCACATGCCGCTGCAGCCGAAGAATATCCGGGGCATGAAGCTGCCCATGGCGTGCAGCGACTGCCACCTGACGGACCGCAACTCGCCGCGCGGCGACCTGCTGCCGGTGACTTTCGAGCAGCACTGCCGCTCCTGCCATAAGCGCGAGCTGGAGTTCGACGTCTTCCAGGTCCTCGGGGCCGACGCGCCCCCCGCTCCCCATACCAAGGACCCGCAGACGATCCACGAGTTTGTGCTCGAGGCCTACCAGAAAGTGCTCGCCGCGAATCCGGACGTCGTCCGCCAGCCGCTGGGCCGCGACCTGCTGCCGCCGCCCAACGCCGCCACCTGGCTGAACGTGGTGGTCACGCAATCGGAAACGTTTCTCTTTGAGCGCAAGTGCCGTTACTGCCACGAGTATGAGGCGGCGCGCGGGGAGTTCCCGGTGGTGAAGAAGGTGAACCAGATCCGCGGCCGCTACGTGGAGGCCAGGCCGGAGGGCGAGCCGTGGTTCCAGCACGCGCAGTTCAGCCACCGGGCCCACCGCGCGGCCGACTGCGCCTCCTGCCACCGCGCCACCCGCGCGAGCAAGGAAACTTCCGACATCCTCATTCCCAAGCTGCAGAATTGCCAGCCCTGCCACGGCTCGACCGGCACCCCGCAGGACCGCTGCGCCGAGTGTCACCTCTATCACGACAAGAGCCGCGAGCTCGATAAGGACCGCCGTCCGGTCGAGCAATTGATCGGGTGGCTCCACTTCTAACTATGCCCTCCATCGAAGTCTCCGGAACCACCGACGTCGGCCTCGTCCGCCAAAACAACGAGGATGCTTTTCTCGTGGACGAATCCCTCTCGCTCGCCATCGTTGCCGACGGCATGGGCGGCGCCGCCTGCGGGGAGGTCGCCTCCGCCCTCACGATTGAAGCCGTCACCGGTTTCCTGCACGCCCCCGCCGAGGAGCTGGAGCCGGAGATGCGGCTCAAGGAAGCGATCCGCGAGGCTAACCGCCGGGTGGTCGAGCGCGCCGACCACGAACCCGACTGCAACGGCATGGGCTCCACCATCGTCGCCGTCCTCTGGAACCTGCCCCAGCTCGTCATCGCTAATGTCGGCGACAGCCGGGCCTACCTGTGGCGGGGCGGTGAGCTGCGGCAACTCACTTACGACCAGACGCTGGTCAACGAACTGCGCCGCACCCTGAACCTGACGGAGGAGCAAATCAGCAGCTATGCGCACCGCAACGTCCTGACCATGGCCATCGGGTCCGGGAACGATGTCCTGATCCAGACCCGGCAGGAAACCCTCGAGCCCGGGGACCAGATCCTGCTGTGCTCCGATGGCTTGTGCGGCGTGGTCAGCGACGCGGATCTCGCCCAGATCCTATCCCGGGCCGAGCCGCCGCGCGTCGTCGCCGAGAACCTGATCGCGGCGGCCAAGGCCGCCCACAGCCAGGACAACATCACCGCCGTGGTCTTGCGGTATTCGGAGTAGGCAGAAGATGCCGACTATCGGACCCTACGAGGTTCTGGAGACCATCCACCGGGGGCCGCGCCCGCTTTACAAGGTGCGCGCTTCCGACGGCCGCCTGCTGGCCCTCAAAACGGCGCCCGCCGCCGGCCTCACCGCCGAGATGCGCGAGCGCTTCAACCGCGAGGCGGCCATCTGCCGGGAGCTGAGCCACCCGAACCTGGTCCAGGTCTATGACTGCGGCGAGGCGGATGGCGTGCTTTACCAGGCGATGGAACTGCTCCATGGCGCCGACCTCGGCAAGGTCCTGGCCGAGCGCCGCCCGCTCTCGTGGGAGGAGAAGATCGGCATCATGGAGCAGGTCTGCGACGGCCTCGGCTACGCCCACGCCCGCGGCCTGGTGCACCGCGATATCAAGCCCGCCAATCTGTTCCTCGAGACTTCGGGACGCGTACGCATCCTCGATTTCGGCATGGCGCGGGTCGAAGCTTCCAATCTTACGCAGGCCGGCTCTGCCCTCGGCACCCTGACCTATATGGCCCCCGAGCAGATCCGGGGCGAGAAGTGTACGGCCGCCACGGACGTCTTTGCCGCCGGCATCGTTTTCTACGAGCTGGCCACCCGCAAGCATCCGTTCCTGGGAGGCAGCGGGGATGTCGCACGAATACTAACGGCGGCGATGTTCCAGCCCCCGCCGCCACTCAAGGATCTCGCTCCGGACGCCCCCGAAGGTCTCGACCTGGTGCTGAGCAAGGCGCTCGAAAAAGAAAGGGAGAAGCGAGTCCAGAATGCGGACGATCTGCGGCAAGCGCTGGCACTCTGCCGCATCACTCTGAAGCTCCGTCCGCACGCGCCGGCGCCCGCCGCTGCCGGGGCCGCGGCGGAAGAGCCTTACGACGCCGCGAAGACGGTCGTGGTAAAGCGCTCCGCAGCCGCGCCGGCTGAGACCCCTGCGCCGAAGCCGCCGGTGGCGCCACTTCCGCCGCCGCGCCCAGCGATGCCGAAGCTGGACCTCACCTTCTGCCCCGCTTGCACGCACGGCAATCCCAAGGGCGCCCTGACCTGCGAGCGCTGCGGCCTGCCGCTAACGGCCTCCGCGCCGCCGGCCGCGCCGGAGCCGGACTCCGCCCCCGCTTATCTCCGCTGGCTGGTAATCGCTTTGGCCGCCGCCGTGGCGGTGCTGCTGCTAATCTTGCTGCTGCGATGAAACGCATCGTCATCCTGGGCGGCGGTTTCGGCGGCGTTTACGCGGCCAGGTATCTCGAAAAGTTGCTCCGCCCGGATGAAGCCGAAATCAGCCTCATCAACCGCGAGAACTACTTCGTCTTCCAGCCCCTGCTTCCGGAGGTCATCTCGGGATCCATTGGTCTCGTGGACATGGTCTCGCCGATCCGCCGCCTCTGCCCGCGCACCCGCCTCTACATGCGCGATGCTGAGCGCATCGATCTGGAAGGCCAGACCGTCACGCTCGCCCCCGGCTTCCGGCCGCGCAGCCTGGACCTTCCTTACGACTATCTGGTGCTCGCCACCGGCACCATGAACGACTTCTCGAGCATGCCCGGCGTCACCGAGCACGCCCTGCCGTTCCGCACCCTCGGCGACGCCCTGCGCCTGCGCAACCAGGTGCTCCACGCGCTCGAGGAGGCCGACAACGAGACGGACGCCGAGTTCCGCCAGCACCTGCTGACCTTCGTGGTGGCAGGCGGCGGCTTCTCGGGCGTCGAGGTCATGGCCGAGCTGAACGATTTCGTGCGCGGCGCCGCCCGGCACTTCCGCAGCTTGCGGCCCGAGGAGATGCGTTGCGTGCTGGTCCACTCGGGCGAGCGAATCCTGCCGGAGATCACCCCGGGCCTCGCCGAGTACGCTCAGAAGCTGCTCGCGAAACGCGGCGTGACCTTGAAGCTCAAGGCGCGCGTCGCGGCCGCGACCGCCGATTCCGCCGTCCTCAACACGGGTGAGACGATCTCCACCCGCACGCTGGTCTCGACCGTCCCGGCCGGGCCGGTTCCGATTGTCCAGACCCTCGACTGCAAGAAAGAAAAAGGCCGCTTGCTGGCCGATACATCCTTGCAGCTCCAGGGACAGGAAGGCCGCGTCTGGACGCTCGGTGACTGCGCCACGATCAAGATGGCCGACGGATCGCCGGCCCCGCCGACGGCCCAGCACGCCACCCGCGAAGCCCGCACAGTGGCGGAAAACATCGCCGCCGTCATGCGCGGCGGCGCCCAGAAGGCGTTCTCATTTGCCGGTCTCGGGAAGCTCGGCTCGCTCGGCCACCATTCTGCGGTCGCCGAGGTCTTCGGCCTGAAGATCTCCGGATTCCCGGCCTGGTTCCTCTGGCGGTCGATCTATCTCTCGAAGCTCCCGGGGCTCGAGCGCCAGGTGCGGGTGGCGATCGACTGGTTCACGGCCCTGATCTTCCCTAGCGAGCTGGTGCAGCTCCGCGTGCAAGCCTCCGACAATATCGCGAGCGAACACTTCGAGGCCGGCGAGACCATTTTCGGGGTGGGCGACGTCGGCGACCGCATGTACGTGGTGCGCCGGGGCGAGGTCGAGGTGCTGCGCGACGGCGCGCGCCTGGCCGTGCTCGGTCCCGGCGAGTACTTCGGCGAGATGGCCCTGCTCGCGAACCACCCGCGCAACGCGACGGTTCGCGCCACCCAGTCCACCGATCTTCTCGCCATTGCCAAGGGAGACTTCGCCAAGCTGTTGGCGCACTTCCCAGAGTTCAGCGCCGGCCTCTCGAGCCTGGCCGCCCGGCGGACTACGGGTGGTGGAACCGAGTCACAGGGATAGGACCGGCCAGCTAGAAATCTCCCCACTGACGGGGCGGATGGGAGCCCGTTGCCACGCCAAACGAAAAGCCTCCAGGAACAGCGGTTCCCGAAGCTGGGGCAGAGTCACGACCACAACACCAAACGTCGGGAAGGACCGCAACGCACCCGAAGCACTTTCGGCGAATAGGCGATCGCGTGTAACCAGGCATGAGAAACCGGCTCTTGCCGCCGCCTTCACCAGGTTGCCATTACTGAGGTCGCCCCAGCCGCGTGACTGAGCGGTGGCGGACTGCACCCCCAGCCCACTGAGAACCAGAGTCAGCTTCTTCGGAATGTTGGAGTCAAGCAGCCACATTCGGCACGTCGAGCAGTTCCGACGCGACTCGAAGAACTTCGGGCAAGGCTTCGCGAGGGAAAGGACCGTAGGTCTCTTCGATCTGATCGAGGCTCATGCCCTCCGCCAGGCAGGAGAGGAAGAACGAAACGGAAAACCGTGTCCCGCGTACCGCCAGCTTGCCGCCAAGCAAGTCTGGATCAGCTACGATCCACTGATACCCTTTGAGCCGGGCCGGCTCCCACTCGCCCATGATGGCCTCCCTTGTTTCATTCTAACCTGTGGTAGCGTAGACGTGCGAACGGGCGGAAGCTGTTCAGATCCCTCTCACGTCGACGAAATGATATTGCCACAGTATGGGTTGGGGTGCAGGCCCACCCGGCGCTCGGAGCCGAAATAGTGGGTCAAGAGCCGGCTGAAGTCTACCTGATTCTCGCCGGCGCGAGCGGCGAACAGACGTTTCCTCTCGACGACCGCAATCGCTGGACTATAGGCCGTGAGGAACAGAGCACCATTCAAATTCCGGGGCGCTGGATTTCCCGGGAGCATGCCTACATCGAGCGCCTCGAGACCGGCGCCTGGCACCTGGTCGACCTGGGCAGCCGGAACGGCTCGTTTGTCAACGGGAGAAGGGTGACGGTTCCAGCGATTCTTCACGAGGGCGATGAGATCCGCTTTGGCGAGACGCGCCTGGTCTTCCATCAGAAGGACAGCCTGATGCTGACCGATCTGCCCCTCGACCCGCTCCAAACGGCTGCTACCGCGCTCGCGACCTCGGCGATGCACGTTCGGTGCCTGGTCACGGTGCTGGTGGTCGACATCCGCGACTTCACAGGACTGGCGCAAAGTGTGGAGACCCCCGTGCTCTCCCGGGTGATCGGCACCTGGTTCCGCCGCTCGGGACGCGCGGTCGAGCGGCACGGCAGCCGCATCTGCAAGTACATCGGCGACGCGGTGATGGCGGTGTGGGTCCATGGCGACGAGGACCAGCCCTGCGAAGCCGACCTGCGGCCCGTCCTCGCGGCCTTGCTCGACATCCGGAGCATCACTACCGGCCTCGAAACGGAGTTCAAGCTGAAAGCGCCGCTGCGCTTCGGCGCGGGGATCAATACGGGATTTGCCGTAGTGGGAAACACGGGCAGCGCCCGCAACCCCGAGTACACGGCTCTCGGCGATACGGTGAACGCCGCGTTTCGGCTCGAGTCGGCCACCAAGGAAGTGCACCAGGACGTGGTGCTGGGCGGCCGCAGTTACACGTCCTTGAGTGGGCATGCCGCGGTGCAGGCCTGCTTCGAGCCTTGCGTGTTGAAGTTGAAGGGCTACGAGCGCGCCACCGAGGCGTGGGCCACTTTTTTTGAGCGGTTGATCGCGGCCCTGGCGACTCCTTAGCTTTTTCGCATTGAAACGCGTTGGTTAACCCGTATAATGCACTAAAGAATCGCCATGCGAAAAGCGCTTGCCCTCCTCATCCTGTTTGCGACATACGCCCTCGGACAGACGGGGCAATATATCGGCGCCGGCGGCTGTGCCTCGTCCAATTGCCACGGCGGAACCTCGCCCTTGCCCGAGGCCCAGAGCCGCATCTTGGGCAACGAGTACTCCATCTGGTCGGTCCGCGACAAGCACGGCAAGGCCTACAGCGTCCTAGCCAACGACCGCTCGAAACGCATGGGCGAGATCCTGCGGGTGGGCAACCCGCAGACCGCCGAGCGGTGCACGGTATGTCACGCCGTGGGCTCGCCCGTGAAGCTGGTCACCGATGGTGTCGCCTGCGAGGGCTGTCATGGTCCGGCCGAGAAGTGGCTCGGTCCCCACACCCAGGCCAACGTGCCGCACGCGAACAACGTGTCGCTTGGGATGCGCGACACGAAAGATCTGGCAATACGGGTCAACATGTGTCTCGAGTGCCACCTCGGCGCCGGCAACAAGAACGTGGACCACGACCTGATCGCCGCCGGCCATCCCGACCTGGTCTTCGAGCTGGATACTTTCTCAGCCGCGCTGCCCATGCACTGGCGGGAGCCGAAGCCGGGGCCAGGCAACAGCTTGCCGCGGGTCCGCGAATGGGCAGTGGGACAGGCGACGGCGCTGGCGGATGGGATGCGGCAGCTCGCGGCGCGGGCGACGGCTAACACCTGGCCGGAATTCGCGGAGCTGGAATGCTACCAGTGCCACCACGATCTGCGGGCGGAGAGCTGGCGCATCCAGCGCGGGTACGGCGGGCGGCGGCCGGGGAGCCTGCAGCCGAACCTGGCGCGGCAGGATGTGGTCCGGGTGCTGGTGGCGCAAGCGGCCAAGGAGCAGTCGGGCGCGCTCGATAGCGCCCTCGCCCAGCTCACGACCGCCATGGCAAGCCGCCTGAGCGACGGAGCGGCGATTGCGCAGGCGGCGCGGAGTGTCGCGCAACAAGCCGACGGCATCGCGGCGCGGTTCGGCAAACAGGATTTCGACGCCGCGACCGCGCGCGGGATCGCCAAGGCGCTGACGGCGGACGTGGCGCGGATAGCAAACTCGGGACCACATTCGGCCGAACAGGTCACGATGTCGCTCGACGCCCTGGGCTCAGCTACTAGTGGCGCGAGCGCGCAGGCGTTCCAGGCTTCCATCGCCAAGCTCTACGATTATCTCGAGCACCCCTCGGCTTACAATCCCGGGGAGTTCGCAGCCCAGTTCCGGAAGATCGCAGCGCAGTTGAACTAGCGGGGCGCGCATGCGAAGGCTCGCCACCCTCGGTCTTCTCGGCGCGGCGCTCTTGGCGCCGCTTGCGGCCCAGCGTGCGCAGATCGGCGTGAAGGGCCGTATTCGAGAGGGCGGCCGACCAGCGCCCGCGCGCAGCCCCGAGCACGTCCTGCCGCGCCGCGGACCGTCCGGCGCTGAGATCACGCTGCCGCCGAACCAGCAGGAGCAGGAGCGTGAGCGCTTGCGCGCCACCCTGCCGCCGCCCCGGCCGCTGCCCGAGGACCGGCTACACACGCTTGTCCGGCGCACGCCAACTGCGGAGCCCCCGTCGCCGCTGCCCGGCGTGACGATGATGGCGGTGCTTTATCCCAGGCCGCGCAAGAGCCCCGATCCCGCGTCGCTCGCCGGGATCCTGCCGGAGTTCGTGACGCCCACGGGACCGCCGCCCGGGCCGACGGCGGTACCCAACCGCTGGCGCGTCGGCTTCCCCGGCTGGCAGCGCTACGACAACACCAAGCTCGACACCGTCTACGCCAAAGAGCGCTGGTGGGACCCCTTCAACCGCAACGTGCTCAAGGGCGACTATCCGATCTTCGGCCGCAAGAACTTTCTGAACTTCACGGGGATCAGCGACACGCTGGTCGAGTCGCGGAAGGTCCCGACGCCCAGCGGCGTGAGCGCGGCCAGTCCAGGCAGCTTCGACTTCTTCGGGCGCGGCGATCAGCTTTTCGTCAAGCAGAATTTCCGCCCGTCGCTCGATTTGTTCCGCGGCGCGGCGGGCTTTCGCCCGGTGGACTACGAGGTGCGGGTGACGCCGGAGTTCAACATCAACTACCTGCTGGCACGCGAGAACGGCGTAACGCGCATCGACGTACGCGAGGGCTTTCGGCGCACCGACAACCACCTGGGGTTGCAGGAAGCATTCGTCGAGAAGCGCCTGTTTACGAATAGCACCTCGGCCTTACGTCCCCGCCAGGACACCGACGACAACGGCAGCGCTTATTTCGACTTCACCTCGTTGCGCGTCGGTATCCAGCGCTTCACGAGCGACTTCCGCGGGTTCATTTTTTCCGACGAGCAGCCGGGGGCGCGCCTCTTCGGCAATTTCAAGAACAACCGGTTCCAATACAACCTGGCGTATTTCAACCTGCTCGAAAAGGACACCAACTCGGGCCTTAACACCTTCACACAGCGTCACCAGTCGGTTTACATCGCGAACCTTTACTGGCAGGATTTCATCACCCACGGCTACACCGCCAACTTCAGCCTGCACTACAACAACGACCAGCCGACCTTCCATCTCGACGAAAATGGTTTTCTGGTGCGGCCGGCGCGCGTGGGCATCCCGCGGCCGCACAAGATCCGCGCCGCCTACGCCGGGTTCGCGGGCGACGGCCACATCGGACGGCTGAATATCTCGAATGCCTTCTACCAGGCGTTCGGGCGCGACGATTTCAACCCCATCCCGGCGCAGAAGAATCCGCAGCACATCAACGCTCAGCTTGTAGCGGCGGAAGTGAGCTACGACCGCGACTGGCTGCGCTACCGGGCGTCGTTCTTTTACACCTCGGGCGACAAGGACCCCAACGACGGCCAGGCGCGGGGCTTCGACTCGATCGTCGATAACCAGAATTTCGCCGGCGGCGGATTTCTCAACAACGGCATCTTCGCCGATCGCGGCCAGACCAACCCGGTGTTTGAAGGCGGCGGCGTGAACCTTTTCAACCGCCAGACCATCCCGCTCACCGGCGCGGGCGTGACGCTGCTGAGCTTCAACAGCCTCATGCCCACCTTGCGCAGCAGCAAGGAAGAAGGCCAGGCGAACTTCATCAATCCCGGCGTGATGATATTCAACGTGGGTTTCGACGCCAAGATCACGCCGAAGCTGCGCTCGCAGTTCAACGTAAACTACCTGCGCTTTGTCCGGACCGAGGTGCTGGAGGCGCTGCTGTTCCAGAGCCACATCCGGCACGAGATCGGCTACGACGCGGGCGTCGCCCTGCAGTACCGGCCACTGCTGAGCGAGAACATCGTGTGGACCGGCGGGTTCAGCCTCCTGAAGCCGGGCACGGGCTTCAAGAACATTTACACGAAGGACCTCCTCTATTCCGGGTTTGTGCAGATGAGGCTGCTGTTCTAATGCTGAAGAAACTCTGTGTCGCCTTACTGCCGGCGGTGCTGTTCATGGCGCTCGCCGCCGTGCCGGAAGGCCAGCCGAAGCTGCTGCAGCAATCGGCCGAGGAGGCGCAACGCAAGAGCCAGGGGTGCATCTCGAGCGGCTGTCACGTCAACATCGAGCCGATGCACGCCTCACCCGCCGTGCGTCTCGGCTGCACGGATTGCCACGGCGGCAGCGCCAAGGCGACCGACAAGAAGACGGCCCACGTCCAGCCGCGCAACGCGCGCCTGTGGCCCTCGACCGCGAACCCCGTCCGCAACTACGCCGAGCTGAACAAGGAAACGCCCGAGTTCATCCGCTTCGTGAATCCGGGCGATCTGCGCGCGGCCCCCGAGAGCTGCGGCACGAGCGGCTGTCACGGCGACGTGGTCTACAAGGTCCAGCACAGCCTGATGAACCACGGAGCGTTCCTGTGGGGGGCCGTGCTTTACAACAACGGGTCGTTTCCGTTGAAGGACGCGGTTTTCGGCGAGGGGTACGATGCGAAGGGCGTCGCCTCGCGGCTTTACACGGTCCCGCCGCCGAGCGCGGACGAGACGCGGCTCAAGGGCGTGATCCCGAGCCTCCGCCCGCTGCCCGACTTCGAGAATACGCAGCCGGGCAATACGCTGCGCGTCTTCGAGCGCGGCGAGGAGCGCCTCAGCCCGCGCGGCTTCGGAACGCTCACCCGCACCGACCCGGTCTTCCAGGGCATGCAGAAGACGCGCCTCTTCGACCCGCTGCTGTCTTTTATGGGCACGAACGAACAGGCCGGCGACTACCGTTCCTCGGGCTGCACGGGCTGTCACGTCGTCTACGCCAATGACCGCGACCCGCTCCACTCGGGTCCCTATGCGTCCAGGGGACACACGGGCCTGAGCTACACGAACGACCCGACGATTCCCAAGAACCAGCCCGGCCATCCGATCCAGCACCGGCTGACGCGGGCCATCCCGACCAGCCAGTGCGTGGTCTGTCACATCCACCCGGGCACGTCGTACGCCTTCCAGTATCTCGGCTACATGTGGTGGGACAACGAGACCGACGGCGACCCGATGTATCCGCCGCAGAGCAAGAAGCTGTCGCCCGAGGAGGCCGCGCGGTCGCTCGCGCGCAATCCGGAGGCGGCCTCGCTCAAGGGCTATTGGTCGGACCCGAAGTTCCTCGAGAACCTCACGTCGCTCAACCCCAAGCTGAAGCAGACGCAGTTTGCCGACTTCAACGGCCACGGCTGGGTCTATCGCGCCATTTTCAAGCACGACCGCAAAGGCACGCTGCTCGACGCCGAGGACCGGCCGGTGGACTACAACGATCCGGACAAGTTCAAGAAGGCCGTCCACCTGCGGGATATTCACCTCGAGATGGGCATGCACTGCGTAGACTGCCACTTCGAGCAGGACGCCCACGGCAACGGCAAGCTCTACGGCGAGGCGCGGGCGGCGGTCGAGATCGAGTGCGCCGATTGCCACGGCAACGCGCGCGCGCGGGCGGCGCTCAAGATGTCGGGGCCGGCAGCGCCCAGCCCGCCGCACGATCTCACCTTGCTGCGTACCCCATTCGGCGCCCGGCGGTTCGAATGGCTCGGCGACAAGCTCATTCAGCGCTCGATGGTGGACGTGGATAAGCAGTGGAACGTGACCCAGGTGCTCGACACCATCACGCCCGGCCACCCGAAGTTCAATCCCAAGGCGCGCGCGGCGAAGATCATCGCCGGCCACTCCGACGACAAGATGTCGTGCTACGCCTGCCACACCTCCTGGATGACGAGCTGCTTCGGCTGCCATCTGGTGATGAAGGCCAATGCCAACCGTGCGCCGCTGCACTTCGAGGGCGATCCTGCGACGCGCAACTTCACGAGCTACAACTTCCAGGTGCTGCGCGACGACGTCTTCATGCTGGGACTCGACAGCACGGTGAAGAAGCATCGCATCGCCCCGGTGCGGTCCTCGAGCGCCGTGCTTGTAGGCTCGCAGAATCCGCTGCGCGAGTGGATCTACTCCCAGCAGCAGACCATCTCGGCCGAGGGCTACAGCGGACAGGCCTTCAACCCGCACTTCCCGCACACCGTGCGCAAACGCGAGACGCGCAATTGCGAGGACTGCCACCTTTCCGAGAACGGCGACAACAACGCCTGGATGGCCCAACTGCTCTTGCAGGGGACGAACTACGTCAGCTTCATGGGCCGGTTCATCTACGTGGGCGAGGGCAAGTCGGGCCTGGAGGCCGTGGTCGCGACCGAGCGCGACGAGCCGCAAGCCGTGATCGGCAGCTACCTGCACAAGCTCGCCTATCCGGAAGACTACGCCTCGCACCAGAAGAACGGCAAGCAGCTCACGGAGGCGAAGCACCACGAGGGCGAGATCCTGAGCCTGCAGATGCGCGGGGAGTACCTCTACGCCGCTAAGGGACGCGGTGGCGTTGAGGTCTACGACGTCGAGCGCATCGACAACAAGGGTTTCTCGCAGCGCATCATCAGCGCGCCGGTGTCGCCGCTCGGCCAGCGGTTCTATGTGCGGACCCGCGACGCCCGCTGGATCGCCTCGCCGACCACGCTCGGCGTCGACCCGGCGCGGCGGCGCGACCCGGTCAACGAGGAGCAGCCGATAAACCTGCTGTATGCTTTCCTCTACGTGGCCGATTACGAAGAGGGCCTGGTCCGGATCAATGCCGCGACCCTGCTCGACGGCGACCCTCGCAACAACTTCCTGAAACGCGAGACGGCGTTCAATCCCGACGGGATTCTCAAAGGGGCGGTCCACGTCGTGACGGCCGGGAACTACGCTTATGTGTCTTGCGACCGCGGCGTGGTAGTGGTGGATATCGGCAATCCGGCGGCGCTGAAGGTCGTCGCGGTGCTTCCGCTCAAGGGGGCGGGACACGTCGCGATCCAGTTCCGGTATGCGTTCATCTGCGATGCCGAGGGACTCAAGATCGCGGACATCACCGACCCCACGCGTCCAGCCGTGAAGGCCAGCGTGCCGATCGCGCAGGCGAACGACGTCTATGTGGCCCGCACATACGCCTACGTCGCGGCGGGCTCGCAGGGCCTCGCGATCGTGGATGTCGAACACCCGGAAAAGCCCGGCGCGCCACGCTTCTTCAACGAGGGCGGCCTGAACGACACCCGGGCGGTGAAGGTCGGGATGACCGCCGCGAGCGCGTTCGCTTACGTCGCCGATGGGAAGAACGGTCTGCGGGTGTTGCAGCTCACGTCTCCGGCGAAGACACCGGGCAATTATGGTTTCAGCCCCGAGCCGCAGCCGGAGCTGATCGCGACCTACAAGACGCGGGGTCCGGCGCTGGCGCTCTCGAAGGGCCTCGATCGCGACCGCGCCGTGGATGAGAGCGGCAACCAGCTCGCCGTGTTCGGGCGGCGGGGGGCGCGGCCGTTCAACAAAGAAGAGATGGACCGCTTCATCATGCGGGATGGGAAGCTTTACTTCGTGAGGAACCAATGAAGGCCGTGGCCTTAGCGCTGCTGGCGGCGACCCTGGCCTGGGCCAGCGAGCCGGTGCTGCGCACCGAGCTGCGGAATGGCGTGGTCCGCGCCGATGTGCGGCACGCCGGTGGCGACCCGGTGACCGACGAGAGCCCCGCGCAGCCCGGGGAAGCGCTGGTGGCGATGACGGAGCTTGCACCGGAGGTGCGGCGGCCGGCACGGAGCCGCACCGTCGAGGAACTGGCCGTAATGGTCGGCGAGCAGGAGGTCGCCGCGGCGCGCCTCGCCGGGGACCAGGTTTCGTTCGTGCTGCCGCCGGACGCCGCCACTGGCTTCGTCGAGCTTGCCATCGTCAACGACGAAGGCCGCAGCAACGCGGCGACCCTGCCTGTGGCGCAGAGCGATCCTTCCCAGCTCAGCGCCGCGGATGTCGATGGCATCATCACCCGCGCGGCGCTCGCCATCGACAATCCGCGGATGGCGATCGTAGTGGTGGATCGCGCCGGCCGTCCGCTCGCGATTTATCGTAAGACGCAGGCGACCGACGACGACGTCGAGACGGCACTGTCGCTCGCGCGCACGGGGGCCTTCTTCAGCCATAACCAAGCTCCGCTTTCGTCACGGACGGTCAGCACCATTAGTCAGGAGCACTTTCCGAACGGCATCCCGAATCAGCCGGCGGCGGCGCTATTCGGTATTGAGAATACAAACCGGGGCTGCGACTTAAATGCACCGTTCGCGGCGGGCAAGACCGTGCCGCCCGCGAAGAACGCCGCCGGAACCGGTTTCGGACGCGGGATCACCACGGTCCCGGGCGGGATTCCGCTCTACAAGAACGCGGCGGAGGTGGGCGGCCTGGGAGTGGCCGGACTCGACCCCGATGCGGCGGAGTTCGCGGCGGTCGCGGCCGTCGCGGGCACGCCTTTCTTCGTACCCCTCCCGCTGCCGCCCCCCGCGGCGGTCTACATCGACGGCATCCGATTGCCCTACGTCAACCAGGTCACGCCGCCCGCCGGCACGCGTCCAGCCTCTTCGCCCGGCGGTTCCTACCAGATCGCGCCGCGCGACGGCGCTGCTGCCTCGGACGGATATCTAGTGGCGCCGCGCGGGAGCGCCACGCTCTCCGCCGCCGACGTGGATGCCATCATCCAGCGCGCCGTGGCGAAGTCCAACCAGACCCGCGCTGTGATCCGGCTGCCGCTCGGAAGCCGCGTCCGCATGGCGATCGCCGTGAGCGATCTCGACGGCAATCTCCTGGGGCTCTACCGTATGCCCGATGCGACGATCTTCTCGATCGACGTGGCCGCGGCGAAGGCGCGCAACATGATCTATTTCTCCGGCCCTAACATGGACCCGCGCGATCTGCCCGGCGTCCCACCCGGCACCGCCGTGACGAACCGGACGATCGGCTTCGGCTCCCAGTCGTTCTTCCCATCAGGGATCGACGAGTTCCAGGCGCCGCAGGCGGGGCCGTTCCGGGAACTCTATTTGTACGACCTGGCACATCCCTGCACGCAAGGGCGCCAGCCGGCCAATGCCAACCAGTCGGGGATCGTGTTCTTCCCGGGCGCCGCGCCACTCTACCGCAACGGGAAGCTGGTGGGCGGGCTGGGAGTCTCGGGGGACGGCGTGGAGCAGGACGACTACGTCACCGCCGGTGGCGCTCAGGGGTTCGAGGCGCCGCCCGAGATCCGGGCGGACCAGGTGTTCATCCGTGGCGTACGGCTGCCTTACTGGAAGTTCCCGAGGAATCCGGAGCAGTAGGCGACAAAATGTGTTGAAAGTGTCGTATTTTGTTGCATTTTTTGGCGTGATATTCAGCCTTATCCTCTAATACCATTATAGCGTCGAGGTCAAGCGAAAATGTGTCATCGGACAGCGAAGTTGCTGACCCGGTGGGAGATAAAAACGCGAAGGGCTGGTGACAGCCTTCCTTTCGAAGGCCGAGAGAGTGGTGGCAGCCCTACCCCGCGCCAGAGATGGTGCTTTCGGGGCGGCCAGATAGTCGGGAAAAACCGGGCTTCAACTATTCAGACACTGCCGAATTGTAGGCAGAGCGAGTAAGCGAACCGAGGAGGGTCAAGGACGAAATGCCCACGACGAATGAAATCGTTCGTGGAGCGTGACGGTTCACAGCAACTTCAAGAACGCTTCCACGGTGAGTGCAGCGCTGCGGATAAGAGCACGCAGCGTACCTACAGAAAGCTCCTTGTGCTGGGGGAAAGGTTCACCCGTACGCCCGGACGTGACAGAACAACGTGGCTTCCGACTTGGCCAATCACCTGCCAGCCAGCCCTTTCGAAGGCCTTAACAGCCTCTTTTCCCGAGATGTTGGCGAGTCGCCCCACCGGCTCAAACGGCGACTACGATCGGCTGGCGGCCGGGCTTCGAGGAGAGGTTGGCAACGGCCTTCTGGTCTTCCGCCCACAGCCAGGCGGTGATGGCTTCTTTGACGTTCTCCAGCGCTTCCTGATCGTCCTTGCCCTGCGAGACGCAGCCTGGAAGGGCGGGAACTTCCGCCACGACCCAACCATCTTCGGCCTTTTCTAGAAGAACGTGGAACACCATAGTATTGTCCCTATCGTAGCAGAGCCACAGGATGCCGGGGGCGCCTCGGCGGGGCGTGGCGTCCTGGGCGACGTCCAAGTTTCAAGGGCCGCAATTTCTCTCTTGAATCCGGCGGATTTCTGAGGTAAATTAGAGTCCATACCACTAAAATGCTCTACCGCGTTCTCGCGGGGGGCCTCCTGGCTGTCCTGTTTGCCACTTCAGGCAATGCCCAGTTCGAGATACGAGGTTCCCGGCTCTACCTGGACGGAAGTCCGTTCCTGATTCGAGGCGTCGCCTATAGCCCGACGCCGATCGGCCAGACGGCGGGCGCGTTGCTCGATGTCTCCGCCTGCCTCTACAACCGCGATTTTCCGCTGGTAGCGCGGGCCGGCGCGAATACTCTGCGCCTCTACGCGCGGCTCCGCGCGGACGACGCCGCTTTCTGGCCGGCGCTCCAGGCGAGCAAACTCTACGTGCTGGCCGGTTTTCCGCTCGACCCCTACTACGATCCGGCCGCCACGCTCTCACCCGCGACGGAAGCCGGCCGGGCGCTACGGGCGCGGATCGTGCTGGATTTCAACAATTATGCGGCGCAATTCCAAGGACAGCAGCGCTTGATTGCCCTGGTATTCGGCAATGAAGTGGCGGTAAATTACGGCCAGAAATTCTCAGGGCCGGCCCGGGACTTCTATACTTTGGCCCAGGAGGCGGCCCTGGCGGTCCGCGGCACGCTGGTAACGACGGCGGTAGCCGACACCGCTGTTCCCGGCGACGCCGATCTGCCGGATCTGGCGTTCTGGTCGGTCAACCTCCTCCGGGGCACGAGTTTCGCGGGAGCGTTTGAAGAGTTGCGTCAGAAGACCGCCAAGCCCGTACTGGTTGCGGAGTTTGGCGTGGACGCTTGGGACGCGGCCAGCCAATCGGAGGCGGCGGACGCTCAGGCCGGCGCCCTGCGCAGCCTGACCACGGAACTGGCGCGGGAGACAAGCCGGTTCGACTCGACCGTGCTAGGCGGTGTGTGGTCATCGTGGACCGACGAGTGGTGGAAGGGGGGCGCGGACCCGGCGCGTCACGGGGCGGACGGCACGGCAGCCTCGGGTTTTCCGGACGGCGTGCGAAATCCGGGATGGTTCGGGCTGTGGGGCGTGACCACCACTGGCCTGCCCGGCCTCGACACCCTGCGTCCGCGGCCAGCCTTAGCCGCCCTGGCCGCGGCGTGGGGCGGCACGCTGCCGGATCCCTGGCCGCTGGTGCAGACGCCCCGCGTGCAGCTTTTGGCGGCCGTAAACGGCGGCAGCCTGCCCGTGGCGCGGGGCGGTCTCGCGACGTTCTTCGGGACGGACCTGACCGGAGAGGCGGACCTCACTTCCGCCTGTCTCGGATCCCTTCCGGTGCCGCTGGTCTATGCCGATACCAGTCAGCTCAACGGGCAGGTACCGTGGGAGGCGCCCATCGGCTCGGTCGACGCGCTGGTCTATCGCGCCGGCGTAGCGAGCAACGTGGCGCGCGTGGAGGTGCGCGACGTGGCTCCGGGCATTCTTGACCGTGGCGTGCTGGAGGCGGGCAAGCCCTGTCCCGCAAGCGTCGCGAATGGGGTGCGTCCGGGAGACTATCTGGAGGTGTACGGCACCGGGCTGGGCCGGGCGGGCGCAGCCGGGACCACCGGGCTCGTGGCGGCCGCGGCGAGCCCGACCGATCTCGCGCCGCGCGCCTACCTGGGTTCGCGCGAATTGCGCGTACTCTACAGCGGTTTGGTACCGGGCGTAATCGGCCTCTATCAAACCAATGTCGGTGTTCCGGCGGATTTCGCGCCGGCGGCTCCAACCGGGCTGCGTCTGACGGCGGGGGGTCTCGAGAGCAACTCTTACCCGCTCGCCGTGTTAGGAGAGGCGGACCAGCCCGGCTTGAGCTTGGGAGCGGCGACGCTTAGCTTCGACGTACAGGCCGGAGGCCCCCCGCAGACCCGCTATTTGTCGATCGAGGGGCGGAACGGGTTCTGCGAGGTGGTCCGCTTCAGCGTGAACGGCCTGCCGGAAGGCGTTCGGATCGCAGTGCCCATCGGCTTTCCGGGCGAACGCGTGCCGGTGACGATCGAGGCCGCCCCGCTAACCCGCGCGCTCGACGGCCTGGAAGCGGCGCTGGTGGCGGAGTCGCGGGCCGGCCCGAACCCGGCGGTGCAATTGCGGATCTCCGTGCTGCCGAGCCGCGGCGACCTGGCCTTCCGCATTACCTCCGGAGGCGGCCGGGCGGGGCTAATCGCGCAGTTCGAAATGGCGGGGCGCACCATCTTTCAGGTCCACGGAGGCGGAGCGGGGCGCGGGTTCAGTTTTGTGGCGCTGAACGGCGACACGGGGGTCCTCGGACCGCCGCGAACGTTCGATACCTGGCTGAGCGAAAAGGCGGCGGAAGCACTGGCGGACTATCTCTACGGACTTCCCCTGGGCGCCGTCGTGCTGGGGGCCATTGCCGACGAAGGCTCGTTGCACCTGACGCCCCGGGCGCGGGCGGCGCTCCGCGAGGTGTTGCACAGCCAGACCACCGACGCTTTGCAGTATCAGGATTCCTGGGCCATCATTAGCCGCGTGGGCGCGGCTGGGGCGATTGCCGAGGGCCGCTCTCCCGACCGCCTGGTCGTCCTCGAGCGGGTCCTTACTTTCCCGGCGCCTTAGCCGGAGCTTTAGCCGGAGCCGGCCGCCGCTTAGGAGTGGCAGGCGGCTTCGAGGGTGGGGCGCTCAGCCTCACGATCGACGCCGCCGCCATGTAGCGGACCGCTTCGCGGTCGTCGGTCAGGCGCCCTTGAAGCTTGGGGATCAGGGCGCGGTCGCCGTGCAGGCCCAGCGCCTTGGCTGCCGCCGCGCGCACGATCCAGTTGTGGTCCTCGAGGGCCCCCGCCAGTTCCTCGCTGGCGCTCGGATCGGTGTCGGTAGCGAGCAGCGTGGTGGCCACGACCCGCGCCGAGGCGGCATTGTCCTTCATGAGCTCCTCGACAACGGTGATGCCGGTGGAGGCCGGTCCGAACACCATACCCACGCCCTCCTTGGCCCCCATCAACAACAAGCCCGCGGGGTTGCGGAGCTTGGAGCGCGCGTCCCGGAGCTGGGTGCGCACCAGGCCCGAAGAATCGCGCCGCTCGCCCGCCAGGATTTCGAGCAGGAGGTCGTGGCCGCTGCGATCTCCGAGGTCCCACAGCACCTTGGCCGCCGCGAAGCTGACCTCCGGAGCCTCATCCTTCAGGAGCGGTTGCAGCTTGGGGACGGCGGACTTCGCCTGCATCTGACCCAGAGCGCCCACCGCGGACTGCCGCACGCTCCAGTCCTTGTCGGCCAGGGCAGCTTCGACCCGGCGCACCGCTCGCGGGTTGGTGCCGAGCGTGGAGAGCGCCGCCAGCGCCTGCGATCTCTGCACCACGTGCGTGTTCGCCGCCCCGCGGTCGAGCACCGTCCAGGCGGCGTCTTCGGCGATCTGCCCGGGCGCCGGACCGGCCGCCAGCCATAGTAAGAAAGCCCCGGTCATTCTGTGCCTGCGCATCGAAATTGTCCTCCGCCGTGGCTAACATACTACTATGGCTACGATTCGCGACCGGCTGCTGCGGCTCGATTGGGACCGCGTCGAGCAGTCTTTTTGGGATCTGGGGTATGCCCAGACGCCCCCGCTGCTGACGCCGGCGGAGTGCCGCGCCTTGGCCTGGCTCTACGATCAAGAGGCCCGTTTCCGCTCCCGCATCGACATGGCGCGGTTCCGGTTCGGCCTCGGCGAGTACAAATATTTCGCGAATCCGCTGCCGCCCGTGGTGGCGCAATTGCGCGAGCACGCCTACCCGTGGCTCGCGGCGACCGCCAACCGCTGGATGGAGCACCTTGGCCTGGAGGTGCGGTATCCGGAAGACCTGGCGCACTTCCTGGAAGAGTGCCGCCGCAAAGGTCAGACCCGGCCGACGCCGCTGCTGCTGCGCTACGAGGCCGGAGGCTACAACTGCCTGCACCAGGACCTCTACGGCGACGTCGCCTTTCCACTGCAGATGACCTGTTTCCTGAGCCGGCCCGGACAGGACTACGAGGGCGGCGAGTTCCTGCTCGTCGAGCAGCGGCCGCGGGCGCAGTCGATCGGCCACGCCATCACGGCCCAGCAGGGAGAACTGCTGATCTTTCCGACGCGCCACCGGCCGATGCACGGGACACGGGGGTTCTATCGCGTCGCCGTGCGGCACGGGGTAAGCCGCGTGACGAGCGGCCACCGGCTCACCCTGGGCATCATCTTCCACGACGCGCGGTGAGCGCGCCGCGCCGCGCGTCGATTAGCGCAGATCCGCGAGGAAGCAGCCTACCGCGCGAGTGGCAGCGACGGGAACGGGCCGGCCCGCGAGGGTGGCTTCGAGGGCGGACGCGAGATCATGCGTCGTCGGCGCCGGACGCGTCCGACCCCAGTCTACATACAGATCATCGATGCGTCCGTGGTAGACCAGGCGTTGCCCGGGCGCGAACACCGCCACTTCGGGCGTTACTTCCGCGTGGGCCAGTTTCACGAGCACGTGTCCGGGGTCCTGCAGCACGCGGCCCGGATAGCGATACTCGGCGAGGTGCCGCCGGATTTCCGCGACCGTCGCCTGAGGATCGGGATACACCAGCCAAAAGACGACGCCGCGGCCGGCAAACCGGTCGTGAAGCCGCCGGATTTCGGGGGCGTACCGGTTCGAGATCGGGCAATCGCTGCGCACAAACAGCAGCACCACCGCCCGCGCTTCCGAGCTCTGGAGGGGATCAACCGGATGACCGTCGAGATCGGTGGGGTGCGGGGTCTGCGCCACAAGGACCGCCGCAGCCAGCAGCCCGAGGCCCGCCCAGAGTCTCATCCACTATTATAGGCGCCCAACCTGGCGGACCGGCGGCGCGGCCGGCGCGGAGAGCCTCCCGTAGTAAAATCGCAATCGGAGGCGCACCGGTTTAGCCATGGGGAACGCGACGACCTGGCCGTGCCGGTTATGCGGAGAGCCGGCCACGACCCTGCTGTTTGAAGCGGCCGGATACCCGATCCTGGAGTGTCCGCGCTGCGAGCTGGCTTTCACGGGACAAGTAACTCCCGCGGCGGACCCGGCGTTCTACGCCGACCGCTACTATACCCAGGCCTCGGATTACGCGGCGGACCAGAAAAGCGCCGTCACCACGGACATTGCCGAGAACCGGGAGCGGTTGCGGACCGCCCGCCGGTATGCCCGGATCGCGCGGGGCCGAGTGCTCGACGTGGGGTGCGGCGCGGGCGCCCTCCTGGCGACCTTCCAAAGAGCGGGCTGGGAATGCGCGGGCGTCGAGCCCTCCCGAGACCTTGCCGCTTCCGCCTCCACTGTCCTGCAGGGCGGCGTACACCAGGGTACGCTCGAAGAGGCTCCGCTCGAACCTGCCACCTTCGATGTCATCACCACGATCCATTCCCTCGAGCATAGTCTCGATCCGATTCGTTTCCTGGAGTGCTGCCACCGCCTGCTGAAGCCCCAAGGCGCCTTGCTGATCGAAGTGCCCGACTTCGGCTCGCGCGCCGCGCACCGCCACGGTCCGGCGTGGACCTCTTTGTATCCGGACGTCCATCACTATCACTTCACCATCCGGAGCCTGACGAGATTGCTGGCGCGCACCGGTTTTCGCGTCGCGCGCTGGCGTCGCGTCGGAGGCCTCGGCGCGCTGGCAGCCGCCTCGCCCCCGCCTTCCGCCGGCGGTTCTGCTGTGCCTCTCCAGTCCCCGCAAGACCGGCTCAAGCGATGGCTCTTCGACTCCCGCCGCTGGCTCTACGCTCTCCCCGGCGCCAAGGGCGCGTTGCGCTACACCTACTGGCACCTCTTGGGAATGAACGACGCCCTCGCCGTGGTCGCTCTCCGCTCGGATTGAGATTTCTTCTCAGCCGCCATCCATCTTCGCAACGCAGGTCCCAAGTCTGACAGGCATGGCCCAGGAACGCCCCGCGCTGCGTGCCTAGAACCTCTAGGAGTATGTGGTAGGGTATCTTTCGAATCCCGAGCGTTCTTTTCATGCTGGCCTCCAAACCGATTCGCTTTCTCGCCGCCCTGGGGCTGGCGGCCGTGGGTTATGCCCAGCAGGACAGCGCCGCGTACGTAGGGTCGCAGACTTGTAAGGCCTGCCATCCGGCACCGTACGAGCGGCAGTCGAAAAGCGATCACGCTGGGGCGCTCTACCGAGCCGCCGAACACCCTCTGGCGGGTTCCTTCCCGGCCACTGGCGAGTGGCTGCGTCCGCCCAACATTCAGTTTCAGTTTCAGATGCGGCCGGACTTTCGCGTCCGGGCGACCGACGGCCAGGACCGGATGGACCTCCCCGTCGAGTGGGCCTTTGGGTCCGGCCAGCAGGCGGTCACCTTCGTAACGCGTGTCAACGAAGACTGGTATCTCGAGCATTACTGGAGCTACTACGCCGCTCCGCATTCCTGGGGACCAACACCCGGCCAGCAGGATCTTAAGGCCGAGGACCTGCCGCGGGCCATGGGTCAGATCTACAAGACCTTGGACCCGGCCTCGGGAATCCGTGGGTGCTTTGAGTGCCACTCGACGGGCCCGGTGACGTGGAGCGCGGCTCGCGAGCTGCGCCCGGGTGAGGCGGGGGTCCATTGCGAATCCTGCCACGGCCCCGGGCGGCGACATGCCCAGACCACCCTGGCGAAGGATATTGACAACCCGAAACGGAGGTCCGCGGCGGCGCTGAACCAGTTTTGCGGGCGGTGCCACCGGCCGCCCGGCGGTGATACCTCCAAGGTGGACTGGAACTACGCGTGGAACGTCCGTCATCAGCCGGTTTACCTGAGCGAGAGCGCTTGTTTCCGGAAGAGCCGTGGAAAGCTCTCGTGCCTGACCTGCCACGATCCGCACGATCCGCTGCGGCGCAACGACGCGGCTTACTACGAGGAAAAATGCGCGCGGTGCCACAATGAGAAGACCCAGCCACCGGCGGTCGAGTGCCGGCGGGCAGGCAGCGGCGGCTGCCTCGATTGCCACATGCCGCGCGTCTCGCCACAGGCCTATCTGCAGTTCACGAACCACTGGATCGGCGTTTACGGGGTCGGGGCCAAGCTGAAACCCGTCCGGTAGGCGCTCCAGCTTCTGCGGTAATCCGGAATACGGGTCTGGCGCCTAGGGTCTTATCTGGGTGCCGTCCGCCTTCCGGATTGGGAACCTGAAACCTGTCCCGGCGGGGAAGGGCTGGAAGGGATACTTCGCTGCTAGTTTCTCGTCGATGTCAACGCCAATCCCAGGCGCGTCGTTGAGGTACATATATCCTTTCTTCATCTGCGGGCAGCCGGGAAAGACCTCCTGAATTACTTTCCCCCAACCAAGATCCACCTCTTCTTGAATGCCGAAATTCGGTATCGTAAGATCCACATGGCCTTGGGCTGCATGGTTGATGGGGTCGATGTTTCCGGGGCCGTGCCAGGCGGTTCGCACCCCGAATGCTTCCGCCAAACGGGCGATCTTCAGGCCTGGAGTTATGCCGCCGACGTGGTTAAACCCGACTCTGATAAAATCGATCTGCCGGTCCGATATCAGGCCGGTCCATTCGAGCGGATGGCTAAACAGTTCGCCCATGGCGATGGGAGTGCTGCACTGCTCCCGCATCATCTTGAAATAACCCATCTGCTCCGGCGACAACGGATCTTCTGCGAAAAACAAGCGGTACTGCTGTAGTGCTTTCACTAGATTGACAGCCTCGATGGGCTCGATACGCTCGTGCATATCGTGGATAAGTTCAATATCCTCGCCGTGCACTTTTCTTATGTACTCGAAAAGCTTGAGAGTGCCCTTTACATACGGCTCGTTTTCCTGGTATTCGTCTGCCGGCAGGCCGAATCCCGCGCCTTTGAAATCAGGCGTCTTCCCCAGGGACGGCGAGCCGTACCCTCCGAGCTGAATACGCACATGCTTCCAGCCCGCTTCCACGAATTTACTGACATTATTTGAAGTCTCTTCGACGGTTTTGCCGTCAGCGTGACAATAGGTAGCGATCGCAAAACGGCTCTTGCCGCCCAAAAGCTCATAAAGGGGCATATTGGCCCGCTTCGCCTTGATGTCCCACAAGGCCTCGTCCAGGCCGCACAGGGCGCCGTTCAGCACCGGGCCGTTCCGCCAGTAGGAACTTACGTAGGCGGTCTGCCACATGTCTTCGATCAGCGCCGGGTCACGTCCCAAAGCAAAGGGCGCCAGGAATTCATTCGCCGCGGTTACAACCGCCGCCCCCCTCGTGGTAAGCGTGGCGGACCCTACGCCGTAAAGGCCGGGCTCGCTAGTTTCCACTTTGACTACCACGTAGTTGCCCCCCTGGGGACAAGTCGGGATGGCTCTCACATTCGTAATCTTGAGCGCCGGCAACCCCCGCGTCGCTTTCGAATAGGTTTGAGCGAGCGCTTCACTCCTCTCATCAAGCATGCCGATGGCTCCCGCTGCCACAGAGCCGCCCGCCATCTGCAACCATCTACGACGATTCATTTCGTGCTCCTCTTGATGCTTAGTCGAAATTCCCGATTTGGCCCAGTTTCTGGTACATCGTACGCCTCTTCTGCCCTCGATACAACGAATTTGTCACCGGGGCCGGCCCGGCGCGATCCTCAGAATCTACCAGCCCGCTTGTTGCTGCGTAACGCGGCGATCTCATCACGGAACTAATCGACGGCCCGACTGGCTGAGCTCTGGCGTTCATCCGATCGTCAGCCGCAATCGCCAACTCGCGGTGCCCGCGGCCATGGCCGCATCGTCGCTGATTCACGATGGTGAGCGATTTCCCCGGATGTTGACAACCGGCGCTAATCCGTCTACGGTAAGGCTGTGGTGAGGTTTGGACTGTCTCGGGAGCCGTCCGCCACGTCAGATCCTTTGGCCCGCCACGGCTGCAATTCCACGTCATCGGGTGTATTGTGGCGCTCGCCCCAAGTCAAATGGACATGAAGGAAAGCGGAGAACGCTAATGAGGAATCTCATAGGAAGAAGAGAGTTGCTTGGCGCCGGTATTGGCCTCGCCGCCAGCTCGGCGCTCGCGCAATCGTCCCAGACGGCGCCGCGCGAGCCGGGGACCGACGCGCTCGGCCGTCGCCTGGGGACTCCTGTGCGCGGCAAGCAAATCCCGAAACGGAAGGCGAAGACCACCAAACTGTTTCTTACGCCGCCCGGATGGCCCAATGCGATCGACATCGACCGCGATCAGAAGAGAGGTTTCTGGGTTCAGGAACAGCGCCATGACAACAAACCGGAGGCGGCCTGGCTCCTCGACTGGAACGGCAAGCTCCTCCACACGGTGATGACCAACTCCAAAGACACCAGCGGTATGTGCTTCGGCAACGGTTATGTCTGGAGCGGCGCCAATGGCGCCTCGGAGATAGAGCACCCCACCCCGCCGATCAATGGGATATTCCAGACCGACATGAACGGCAAGCAGATCAGCCATCGGCAAATTCCATTCGGGCCCAAAGACGATGGCGGCGCCACGCACGGCATGACGTGGCAGGCCGACGCCGGCAAAATCTGGATAGATGCGAATCGCCTTCAAGCGCTGCTCCGCATCGATCCCAAGACTTGGGAGGTCGATTACATGTTCCCGACGACCCGGGAGCCAGGCCTCGCCGAACGGCTGCACGGCATCACCTATGACAACGGCTTCATCTGGCAGGTGAACGGACATCAGAAGCCAGGCACTAGCGACTATGAGGGTTACACTCCGGGCCTTATCAAATACGACATCAAGACCGGTCAAGTCGTCCAGGTGGTGGAGTTCGTGCCGGGCTCCTGTGACATACACGACGTGGCGGTGTATAACGGCCAGCTTTACGGTGTGGATGCCGGCGAGCATCCGGGATGGTCGATCGACAATCCCGCCTATCAGCATCCCGGCTTCCCGCCGCTCAACAGTCCGTCGGGCTGCTATGTTTTCCGCATCGACCTGATCTGAGCAACGGCTAGTTCACTTCCGACGGCCACTTCCGCGGCCGTCTCATTGCGCCTCCGGCTGCCAATAATGCACCTGCCCTGCCTTGTTGCGCGGCGTTATCGCGAGCCGCGTCGCCATGCCAGTGCCGTGAAATGTCGCGCGATGCCACCGCTCGTGCGGCGCCTGCACGACATCGCCCACGGTGCCAATGACGAGTGGTTCGCCCTCGACCAGAAAATCCAGTTGCCCCTCGAGCACGATCCACAACTCCACCATGTTTTCGTGGAAGTGCCCGAGGTTGGTGTCGGGTGGTGTCGGGATCGCCTTCCCTCGAATGATGTGCGCCGCGGTGTGACCATCCCACACGAAGTTGCTGCTGGGGGCATTGGCCTGCACGACGTCCTTTTCGAAATCGAGATACGGCTTGTTGTATTGATCGTAGCTGCCGGTGTCGGTGATCCGCGTCTTGATGAGGGTCCAGCCATCCACCGGCGTCGGCGTCTCCGTGATCGGATAGCTCGGCATTTCACCCGCGGGCCGCACCTCGAAGCGCAGTACCGGTTCGTTGCCAACGGTCTCCATGCTATAGGCCAGCCGGGGAGCGGCCTGCACTAGAAAACCTTTCGTCGCCACAAACGGCTTCTGGCCTTCGATGTTCACGCGCATCTGGCCCGCTTCAACAACCCAAAAGACGCGATCGTCGGCGTAGAACATGGTCTTGGTTTTCTCGCCCGGGGCCATCGAGATCCAGTCGGCCTCGAAGTCGCGTGTCTTGACGACCGCTTGCCGCCAGCTCGCCTGCCCCTTGTGCGCGGCGAGAACCTCGGGAAGACGCCAGATCAGGCGATTCGGCGGGACGTACGCGGTCGCCGGCACGGGCTTGGCGACCCATACCAGCCCGGGGGTTTGGAGGGTTCCGTTCCTGGGCGGCGACGCGCTGTGCGGGAAACAGCACACCAGCGATTAGCAGCGAGGCGTAGGTTCGTGATCTCGTTGCATGGTCCTTTCGTTCGCCGTTTCCTTACTGCTTCTTGCCGCCCTTTTTGGCCGCGCCGCTACCGTGGGACCGCGACCATTCCGGGAACGGGGACCAGCGCAGCACATTTCCAGTCAGGCTGCCTACGAAGATCTCGCCGCTGGACTCCTTCACCGCGAATTGGTGCCCGGGGCTCTCCATGGCGCCCAGAATGCGGCCGCTTTCCAGATCCAGCTTCATCAGCCGGCCCGCTAACGTGTCGTACGTAATGTTCTCGACGTTGTTGCGGTGGGTCATGACCCACATTTCATCCTTGGCCGTGATGTACACGCCCTGGGTCGCTCCCAGGTGCGTCCACTGTTTCAGAAACTCGCCGTTCGGCGTGAAGATCTGAATGCGGTTGTTCTCACGATCGGCCACGTACACCCGCCCCTTGGAGTCGGTCGCAACGTCGTGGACCGTGTGGAATTCGCCTGGCGCCGAGCCCGGCTTGCCCCAGGTCATGAGATATTTGCCATCCTTGTTGAACTTCACCACTCGGGAATTGCCATAGCCGTCGGAGATGTAGTAGTCGCCGGTCTGGCGGTCCCAGGCGATGTCGGTCGGACGGTTAAAGGTCTTCTCGTCGGTGCCGGCCTGGCCCTTGATGCCCCAGGTTTGCAACAGCTTGCCGTCGCGGGTGAACTTATACACCTGCTGATTGCCGTTGTCGATACACCAGATGTTGTCTTCCTTATCGGCCCGGATGCCGTGGGGGTTGCCGAAGACGCCCTCACCCCAAGAGCGCAGATACTTGCCGTCGGCGCTGAATACTACGACCGCCGGCGCATGTCTGCCGCGGTGAAAGGCGTACACCTCACCCTTGGAGTCGGTGGTAACCGCCGAAACGCGGCCAAACTGGTAGCCGTCCGGCATAGTTTCCGGCTCCAGGCCGAACCGGATGGCGACGGAGTACTTCAGCAGGCCTCCCTCGTGCGGGTACCAGCCTTCCGGCACGTAACCCTGGTCGGGCGCCTTCGATTTGGGTTCTTGGGCCAGCAGTAGCATCCCAATACAACCCGCCAAAGCCAGAACCAACGCGATGTTCTTCATGGATCCGAGTCTCCTTCCCGATCAGAGCTAAGCTGTGGCCGCAAGTGCTGGTCCGCCCTAGAACGAAGCATCAGCGGTTAACGCTTGCCAGCCGCGCGGTGGTCATTGTAGCAGTTCCATGCTTCGAAACCGTGCACCATCCTTTGGAGATTGCGGAGGCAGGTTCGCTTTGCACGTGCCGGAGAGAGTCACACCTTCCGCGGAAAAAAAACCCACACCTGTTATCTTCCACAGCAGCGTCGGCCGCCACCATTTGCCCGTAGCCGCCACCTTCCGCAGATTCTTGCGCGCCGCGGCGAGAAGTCGTCTTAGCAATGCCGAGGCCGGGGGTTTACGCCTGAAAAAGGAAGGCCCCTACATCATCAGTATACCTCTATCAGTATACATGATAAGTAAAAATATCTGCTATCAAAATCAATAACTTAGCGCCGCAGATTTGCAGCGGACTCTAACTAGGGGCCCGGGGACCCCACGATTCCCAATCGTCAACGGACTGGCCGGTTAGCGATGACGACGGCCGTGGAGGTTGGAAGGCAGGTTGGCGTGATGGTGCTCTTGCGGGACCGGGCGCCCATGCCTCCAGGCCTCCAGTCTGCGCCACAGTCGGATCAGCCGGTTCAACATTGCTGACTTACCTAGACGGTCGAACCTCGTGGTTTCTGGGTGCACAGCAAGCACCCGGGGAGAAACCGGGGCTTCCATTGTCCACCCAGAGGCGGTCGGGTGTATACTGCCAACCGTTGGGAGTCTGATAAGGAAATTCCAGCTAAGAGCATATCCGCCGTCCGCGCCACATCCGCCGGCGGCCGAAAACATTGCGACTCTTCCGGAGGTGAGTATGTTCGCGCTTCGATCCTGCCGTTTTGTTGCGGCGGTTGTTCTGCTGACCGCCTGTTCCGCCATCTCGTCCGCTCAAACCACCGCCGGCCTGAATGGGTCCATTACGGACACCACGGGCGCCGTGATCCCCAATGCCAAAGTCGTGGTCACCAACGCTGGCACGGGTGTGCAGCGCGAGGCCGCCTCCGATTCCGCCGGCTTGTACGACGTCCGGCTGCTCCAGCCCGGCAACTACAGCATCATGGTGCAGAAGGAAGGCTTCCGCCAGCTCACCCGCGAAGACATGCGCCTGGAGGTGAACCAGGTGGCGCGCCTCGACTTCGTCCTGCCGCTCGGCGCGGTCACCGAAACGGTCGAGGTGAGGGGTGCCGCCCCGATGCTCGAATCGTCCAACTCCTCGGTCGGCCAGGTAATCGAGACTAGAGCCGTCAGCGACCTGCCCTTGAACGGCCGCAACTTCGCCCAGCTTGCCATTCTTAGCCCGGGGGCGATCGGCGTCGGCTACGGGCCCGCGGGCACCATCGGCAGCGGCTCGCGCCCCGACGACACGCGGCCCGGCGCCGAGTTGATGGTGAACGGCAATCGCGAGATGTCGAACAACTTCATGCTCGACGGCGTGGATGACAACTTCCGCCGGAACGCGTTGATCACGGTGCGGCCCAGCGTGGAGGACATCCTGGAATTCAAGATGCAGACCAATTTGTTCGGCGCCGAACAGGGGCGCAACTCGGGCGCCACTGTCAACGTCGTCACCAAGAGCGGCACGAACGAATTCCACGGCAGCGCTTTCGAGTTCCTCCGGAATAACGATCTGGACGCGCGCAACTTCTTCAACACGAAGGGCACGGCGTTACAGCCGCCGTTTCATCAGAATCAGTTTGGCGCGAGCCTGGGCGGACCCGTGGTTCACAACAAGGTTTTCTTTTTCAGCGACTATGAAGGCTTCCGCAAGCAGCAAGGCACGACGACCAGCGTGAACACGGTTCCTACCGCCGCCGAGCGGCAAGGCGATTTCAGCGCCGTGCGGCCGATCTACGATCCGGCCAGCGTGGTCGCCACGCCGGGCACGGCCAGCGGCTACACCCGCACCGAGTTCCTGAACGACAAAATACCGGCTAACCGGATGGATTCGGTCACTTCGCGTCTGGTGCAGGCGTACCCGCAGCCGACGGCGTCCGGGCTGGTCGGCAACCAGTTCACCAATCCCGTGCTGGGACAGCAATATGACCAGGGTGACGCGCGCGTCGATTATGCGCTGAGCTCCAAAGACACGGTTTTCGGACGTTTCTCCCGCCAAGACACGCGGACCCAGGCTCCGTCCACCTTCGGCTTCCGCGACGTCCCGGGCGTGTCCATCCCCCTCAATCTCGGCAATAGCGGCAACTACGCGGGGACCAACAAGCAGACCGCCTACAATGCCGTGGCCTCCCTTACCCACGCCTTCAGCCCAACCTTGCTGGGTGATTTCCGCATGGGATTTTCGCGCTTCAACATGCACAATCTGGACGCCCAGGCGCCTTCGAGCGGCCCGGGTCTGGGCACGCAACTCGGCGTGCCCTACTCCAACCAGTTGCCGGAGGCGAACGGCATGCCGATCTTCAACATCAGCGGCTACAGCGGCATTGGCGGCCCGGCGTCGATTCCCACCATCCGCCTGGAAAACACGTTCAATCCGGTGGCCAATTTCACCTATGTCCGCGGCAGTCACACGCTGAAGTTCGGCACGAGCCTGGTCCGCCGCCAGATCATCGACTTTCAGATGAACCAGGGCAACGGGCTTTTCAGCTTCGACGCCAATTTCACTGCGAATTCGAACAGTCCCGCCGGCACGGGGGACGGCATGGCGAACTTCCTGTTGGGCTCTTACGGTTCGTTGAGCCAGGACCTCCAGTTGGTTTGGGCCGGCATCCGCGTGCTCGAGGTGGGCAGCTATGTGGCCGACGACTGGAAGGTGACCAGCCGGCTGACCCTCAATATCGGCCTGCGCTACGAGTTCCTGCCGCCGCCGGTGGAGGTGGCCAATCGCTTCATGAATCTGAATAACCTGACGGGCAAGGTGTTGATCGCGGGCTTCAACACCGACAGGCACATAGGAATCCAGACCCAGTATAAGTTGTTTGCGCCGCGTTTCGGCTTCGCCTATCAACTGTTCCAAAGTACCGTGCTGCGCGGCGGCTTCGGCCTGTTCTACAACGCGTCGGGCACTGGCGGCGGACTATTCCGCATGCATCGCTATCCGCCCTTTGCGGTCAACAACGCGGTGACCGTAAACCAGTTCGCGCCCAACTACAGCAAAGTTCAGGACGGCCTTCCGCCCGCCGTGGCGTTCAATTTCGCGACGGTTTCCAACAACCCGGTCGGCAGCTTCCTGACCGTGCCGCCGAATTACAGCAAC
>JBGPDC010000016.1:0-46771 GCA_041482115.1 Terriglobia bacterium
TCGGACAAGGAAGTCGCCCAGATTGATCTCAAGCCTGACAAGTTCCACGGCGATTGGAACTACGAAATCCGCCCTCGCAAACCGGTAGTCTGATCACGTTGTTTCTAGACAGCCCCTAACCTAAGAAACCTCCCACCGCTACCTTTCGAACAACACCATAGGCGGCTGGTTGCTCACCGCCGTGGTGACGGTCCCGCAACTCGCCGGGAAGGCTCCGGCACTCCCGTTGTTCCCCGCCTGCGCGTACTTCTTGTTGGTTTGCGCGTTCACCAGGTTGATCGCCTGGCTCGGCAGCGCCGGAGACCGCAGGGTCAGCACCGTGCTGCTGGTCGTCATCGCCAGCCAGTAAACACCGGGCTGCAGCGTCACCGGCCCGCCGCTGATGGTCTTGGTCTTAATACCCGTCGTGTTGATGTCTGGCGCTCCGCCGGCGCTCATCACGCCGGAATTCAGCACAATATTCGAGCACGACGCGTCCCACAGCCCAAGCCCCAGCGACGTGCTGGTTCCGCTGGCCGCGACAACCTCAAACGACAACTGGTTCACCGTTACGGCATAGGGCAGCACGAACTGCCATACCCGTTGGATGTTGGCCGAAAACACGGTGGTGGCCCCGCTCGTCTCGGGCGGGTGGACTGTCACACCAAAGAAGTAGCCCTGGTCGGCGGTATTCACTACCATTGGCGCTTTGCTTTGTGGCTCCCACTGCGCTGCCCCGGCGTTGTACGCCAGCACTTGCGCGTCCGACGGCGCCGTCGCCGCCACGGTTCGCCCCCGCAGCGCGGCGACCGTAGGGCTCGGATAGGTGCCGCTCAGGTCTCCGCTCGCGCTCCCCGTGGGCGTGCGAGCGTTCGTCATCCGGCTGTCGTCCGTCGACACCGCCTGCGAGGAGCTGGTGGTGGTGGTCACTGTCCCCCGCACCGTCGTCGTCGCTGCCGCGATTGGATCGGACCCGCTCGAGAGGTGCGTGCTCGCGTGCGCCGCCGGCGTGACCCCGGTAATGGTCACGTTCCCGGCGGCCGTCAGCCGCCCTTTCGCATCCACCGTAAACGTGGGGGACTGCGTCGCGCTCCCGTACGATCCGGCCGTCACCGCCGTCGTGACCAGGGTCGGATTCGGATACGTCCCCGTCAGGTCTCCGCCGGCCGTACTCGAGGGCGGCGACACTCCCGCCCGGTACCAGGCGAGCAGGGTATCCCCCGTCTGCGGCGTCGCGTTGGCCGTGAAAGTGATCGTGCCGCCCGACAGCGTGAAATCGGTCCCCGGCTTTTGCACCAGCCCATTCCGCGTCAACTTCAAGCTCTCCGGCGGACTTGGCGCCGGCGACAACGTAAACACCGTGTTGCCGCCGTTGACCGTCCCGGTCGGCACGACGGTATCCAGGAACACCGGCACATGCACACTCCCGCAACTCCCCGCTGCCGAGACGATGTTGCCGTTGGCGTCAAACTTCGCGCAGTCGTCCACCGTCGTCGTGCCAGTGAACAACTGCACCTGGCTCCCGGTGCCGTGCTTCTGCCCCGCCGGGAACTGGAAGAAGCCGCTCGAGTCGATCCGCGACAGCACGGCACCCGCCGCCGACTGCCACTCCTGCAGGTTGGTGCTCCCCTGCCCGGCTCCACTCTTGACCGTCAGCTTGGTTACCCCGGTCGTCGCGGTTGGGTCGTTGACGGCTAGCGACGTATTGATCGAGGTATCCCCGTTGCGTACAAACTGCATCGGCGTGTCCTTGAAATTTCCGCTGTCGTCGTAGCGGTTGAGGTTCAGGGCGCCCGCGAAGCCCGTCATCGAAAACCGGTTCAGCCCGCCGATCTGGAAGAACAGGCTGGTCGCCGTGTCGCCGATCCTGGGTGAGAAGAAGGCCTCCTGGAAGAACACCCGTCCGGTCCCGGTCACCGACGCCAGCAGGTTGTTACTCGAATCCCGCCACTCCTGCAAGCTCGCCGCCTGCCCCGCCGCGCCCTTGATGATCAGCCCGATGTTGCTCGCCGCTCCCGTGTTCAGGGTGTCGCTCGTGTTCTTAAGGGCCCCAATGCTGGCGGGCGTCACCGCGTCGGTCCCTCCGGCAGCATGCGTTGCCGAGTGCGGACCGAGGGTAATGTCCGTTCTGTCGAGCCCCGCGTTGTCGGTCGCGATCAGCCCGCTGCTGAAATTGGCCGCGTGCCGCTGCGGAACCGCCGTCCCCGCGTTCTGGAACGTCTGGTAGAACTCGCCCAGGGTCGCCGTGCTCGGATCCGACCAGGTCAGGTTCCCCGTTCCGTCGGTCCGCAGCAGACCGCCCGGCAGCCCGTCCTGGGGCGGCAGCGTGTAGGTCGTGCTGCCGCTGAGCGGCGGCGCGCGAAAGCCCACGAAGTTCGACCCGGCATCGGGATGGAAGGCGAGCAACGGTGTCGTCCCCTGCCCCGCGCCACCCCGCAGAATCTGTTGCGTCGCTCCCGCCAGCCCGGCGTCATACACTTCCAGGGTAGTCGACGGCACGAACGTCACCGGCCCGATTCCGGTGTTGCCTCCCGACGTATAGATATTCGCCACGGGACTGCTTCCCCCGCCGCCGCCCGACGGCAGCGGCGGCGCCGCCACCCGCACCTGCCCCACGCGCAGCGCCGCGCCGCTCTGCGGCACTACCCAGGTCTCCGTGTAGGTGCGCTTGCCGTCGAGCAGATACGTCACCGTGTAGCTCGAGCCCGTGGGGTTCGAACCCGTATTCGGCGCCAGGTCCAGGAGCAGCACTCCATTCACCAGCTTCACGTTGAACGAGTTTCCGGCCACCGTGCTGCCATCGGCGGCCGTGAACCCGTCCCAGCGGATGGTGAGCCACCCATTGGCCAGCGTCCCGTTGGCGTTGTACATCGTGTCCTGAATCCGCGTGCGGTTTATCGCCCGCACGGTTGATTGCCAGCACAGCAGTCCTACCACCAAGACCCATCCCAGCCGCACCGCCCTTGTCATGCTCCGGCCTCCCAAAAGAAAAGCCCGGGCCGCTTCCGACCCGGGCTGCGTAAAAACTTCCCTCACCCCAGCTTAACCGCCACCCCCCCGCCTCTGACCCCCGGCGGAGGCCTACGCCGTTGATTTCACGACGAAAATATTTCCAATTTTGCCGTGACCGCTCCCAGGCTCGGGCACGCCGACTGGGCCCCGGGGCATCCCGTATCCCACTAGCCCGCGGCACACCTAGGGTGAACGCATCCGTGCTAGAGTCACCCCCAGGAGTCCTGGAATGAGCAGCAGTCGACGGGAATTCTTCAGAAACGTCACCACCGCGGCGCTGGGCGCTTCCGCCGTCCCATTACCCGCCCAGTCCACCAGCGCTGACTTTTACCTCCAACTCGTCAAAGCCAACGACCAGTCAATTCCAGCCGTCCTCCGGGACTTGCAGTCTCCGCAGCGCACCCGATCTAATATCCGGCGCGTAGGTGCGCACGTGGAAGCCTTGGCAGCGGCGTTCTGCGCGCCGGAATCGTCCTACTTCCAGCAGGAAAATTTGATCGCCCCGCTCGAGAAGGCCACCCTGATTCTTCTAGAGGCCCAGCACCCCGACGGCACCGTCGACTCCGGCAATCTCAATTCGCCCCCGGACACCGGTTTTGTGATCGAAACGGTCGGCACGGCGCTTGCGGTATTGCGGCCCAGGAACGACCGGCGCCTGGCCACGACTCGAAACCACCTGGACAAGTTCATCCTCGCTGCGGGTGAGGCTCTGGTTACAGGCGGCGTCCACACACCCAACCATCGCTGGGTCGTCTGTTCGGCCTTGGCTCGCATAAACTCCCTCTTCCCGGCGGCAAAGTATGTGAACCGCATCGACGACTGGCTGGGAGAAGGCATTTACATCGATGCCGATGGCCAGTACGAGGAGCGGAGCACCGGCATTTATTCCCGCGTCACGGATAACGCCCTCCTCACCATGGCGCGGCTGCTGAATCGCCCCAGCCTCCTCGACACCGTCCGCAAGAACCTCGACATGACGGTCTACTACCTGCATCCCGACGGAGACGTCGAGACGGTAGGTTCCCGCCGGCAGGACCAATCCATCGGCGGTTCGATCTCTTACTACTATCTCGAGTATCGCTACCTGGCCATCAAGGACAACAACCGCTTGTACGCTGCCGTTGTAAACCTGATCGAGCAAAGTCTGGGGGACAAGATCGCGAGCGGCACTTCTTTGAGCGCCAATCCGTTGATTAACTTCCTTGAAGAGCCTCTTCTCAAAGGCAAGCTTCCCGCCGGCGGAGCGATTCCGCCGGACTACGCGAGAGTGTTCCCTCACAGCAGTCTCGCGCGCATTCGAAGGGGCCCGGTCAGCGCCACCATCTACGGGGGTTCCGACTGGCCGATGGGCGCCGGCTCGGGCATCGCCAGCAATCCCACGCTCTTCACCTTTCGCAAGGGAAAGGCAGTTCTCGAATCCGTCCGCCTGGGGGCCACGTTCTTCAGCGAAGGCGCGTTCCACGGCGCCGGATTGCAAGTGGAGGGCAACCGCTATTCCCTGCACCAGCGCTTCGAGGTCCCCTACTATCAGCCGCTGCCCCCGAGTGAGCGAAACCCCCAGGGCGACTACCCGCTAACTCCCGCCGCGGACGAGCGCTTCTGGAGCAAGCTCAATTTCCCTCGCCGTGCTGTCAGCAACGTTCAAACCCTCGACCAGAAGGTCACCGTCACCGAGAATCGCGGCGTCTTTGAGTTGCGCGTCGACGTCTCCGGACACGACGGCGTGCCCGTGGCCATAGAGCTGGCATTTCGTCCCGGCGGCAAGCTGGAAGGCGCCCTCCAGGAACTGACGAAAGACCGCATCTATCTGCTCAAAGCCGGGACCGGCCGATACCGCGTCGGAGAGGATCTCATCGAGTTCGGACCGGGCGAAGCCGCGCACGAACACCTGAATCTCGCCGGACCTTCCTACGCCGCCCACGGGGCGACGCCGAGACCCAGCGGCTACTGTGTCTACATCACAGGATTCACTCCTTTCCAGCGAGTTCTGACAGTTAAGGGCATGTGATGTCAACATGGTTGTATGGCAACCAGAAAGATGACTTTCTCTCTTCGCGAGGATCTTGCTCGGCGACTGGTGCGGCGGGTGCCTGCCCGGGAGCGGTCCCGCTTCCTGGCGTCCGTCCTCGAAAAGAGCCTCAGCAACGAGGATGAGATCCTAAAAAGGTCGTGTCTGCTCGCCAACCAGGACCCTGACGCCAGGCGGATCGCGGATCGAAGAGGAGTGGGACCGCATTCAAGACGGCGTGAAGGAGCCGTGGCGTGACGCCCCGCCGCGGTGAAGTCTGGGGGGTAGCGCTCGATCCGACTCTGGGCTCCGAGATCGCCAAGACTCGTCCTTGCGTGGTCCTCACGCGAGACGTGGTGAACCAACCCGGCGCACCGTCGTGGTGGTGCCGCTCTCGATTTCTCCCTCGGCCTCCCCGCCGATCCGGGTCGCGGTCAGTTGTGGCGGTGAACCAGCCGTGGCGGTCGTGGACCAGATCCGAGCCATTGCCAAAGAACGGTTGCAAATCAGAATCGACGCGCTGAACGAAGAAGAAATGGAGGCTATTGGCTCCGCGCTGCGGCAGATTCTGGATCTAGGCTGAAGCCGCACCGAGGTTTTGCTCCACCCAGCGGCTGAGCACGTAGAGCGCCCAGGGCCGCGACCAGCTCACGCGCCCTTCCCAAAAGTCGTCCCAGACTCCAGCGACTCCCGCGGCGTTCCATACCCCCCCAGGATTCCGGCGCAGCGTCCCCTCGATCTCCGCGCGTAGCGGCCCCTTCATCCACACGGCCAGCGGCAGCGTGAACCCCATCTTCTTCCGGCCGAAGACCTCCGCCGGCAATTGCGGCCCGAAGACCTCCTTCAGCCACAACTTGGGTGTCCGATCGAAGCCCTTCTCGGGACCCGGCGTAGCCAGCAGCCGCCCAGCCAATACGTGGTCCACCAGCGGGACCCGCAATTCGAGCGAACACGCCATGCTCATCTGGTCGCTATCCCGCAGCAGCATGTTCGTCATGTAGGTGCGCGCCTCGAGGAGAGAGATCTGGTTCCACAGGTCGAGTGGAGCCGCCTGCTCGACGAGCCATTGCCGGCGCGCCTCGGCCACGCGCTCGGCCTCCGGCGAGACCTCTCCCGCGTCCGAGAGGGCTTCGGCTTGCTTGGGAAAGAACAGCGTCCGCTGCAGGAAATACGGGTGCTCGAAGTAGTCGCCATGATCGAGGTACTGTCCCAGCTTGCGCGTGGCTTCGCGTCCGTGGCGATCGAGCACGCGCCCCGCGACGCCCGCCAGTCCCGGCGCCCGCTGCGCCCATTGCCGGATCTGCTCCAGCCGCGCCGCCCGCCGGAAGCTCGGATAGCCTCCGAAAAACTCATCGCCTCCCAGCCCGCTTAGCGCCACCGTGAACCCCGCCCGTCGCGCCGCGGCGCTCACCACGTAGGTATTGACACCGTCTACAGTCGGCTGGTCCATGCGCGAGATGGCTTCGACCGCCTTCTCGCGCGCCTCCGCCCCGCGCAGCAGCACCTCGTGGTGCTCCGTCCCGATGTGCCGCGCCACCCGCCGGGCGAACGGCTGCTCGGAATATTTTCCTTCCTCGAACACCACCGCCATGGTGTGGACGCCCGCTCCCGCCTCCTGCCGCGCCACCAGCGACAGCACGCTCGAATCCACGCCGCCGCTGAGGAACACCACCACCGGTACGTCGCTGATGAGCTGCTGCCGGACGATCTCCAGCAGCATCGGCTCCACGTAGCCGGCGACCATTCCCGGGCTGGCCTCCGCCGCCGGATATCGCCGCGTCTCGATCTTCCCCTCCGACCACCGCAGCACGTGCCCCGGCAGCAGCGCGTAAACGCCGTCGATCATCGTCACCGGGTCCTGCACGGCGCCGTACCGCAGGTAATCCTGCACCCCCCGCCGGCTCAGCCGCCGCGGCGCGACCTCCGCCGCGAGCAGGCCCCGCACCTCGGAGCAGAACGCCACTCCTTCGCCATCCCAGTGGTAGTAGAGCGGCTTGATGCCCCACGGATCGCGCATCAGCCATAGCTCCTGGCGTTCTGCGTCCCAGACGGCCGCTCCAAACATGCCGCGCCAGCGTTGCACAGCCGCCGGACCTTCCCGCGCCCACAAGTGCAGCGCGACCTCGGTGTCACAGCGCGACGCAAACTGCTGTCCGGCGCGCTCGAGCTCCGCCCGCAGGTCGAGGAAGTTGTAGATCTCCCCGTTAAACGCTACGACATGGCGGCCGGCAGGCTCGGCCATCGGCTGATGTCCGGCCAGCGAGAGATCCTGAATTGCTAACCGCCGGCTGCCCAGCCAGACGCCGTTTCCATTGCGTCCCGCCGCGCAAAACGTCCCCTCATCGTCCGGACCCCGATGCTCGATCGCCCGCAGCATCCGGAGAAGTCGGTCGTTGCTGAACCGTTGGGAAGGGCCGCAATAGCCCGCGATGCCGCACATGGCGTAAGCCCATTATAGGGTGCGTGATACCCTGGAAAATATGCGACCGCTCGCCGCCGCTCTCGCCCTGCTCATTCTGGCCTCCTGCAGCCCGCCCCCGCCTCCGCCTGCCACGGTGGATATTGCGCCCCACCGCATCTCCGCCCACGTCAAGTTCCTCTCCGACGACCTGCTCGAAGGCCGCGGCGTCGCGACGCGCGGCGAGTCGCTGGCCACCACTTACATCGCGTCCCAGTTCTCGCAGTACGGCCTCGAGCCGGCCGGTGACAACGGCACGTATTTCCAAAAAGTGCCTTTGGTGGGTGTGCGAATCCTGCCCGCCTCGACCTTCGCCGTGAATAACCGACCGCTCAAGTGGCAAGACGAGTACGTCGGCGTCAACCAGCGCCAGCAGAAGGAAACGGCCGCCGAGGCCGAAGCTATTTTCGTCGGCCACGGCATCACCGCCCCCGAGTACCAGTGGGACGACTACAAGGGCGTCGATGTCAAGGGCAAATGGGTGGTCCTCTTCACGAACGAACCCAATTCCGAGGACCCCAAGTTCTTCGGTGGCCGCTCTCTGACCTATTACGGCCGCTGGACTTTCAAGTACGAAGAGGCCACCCGCCGGGGAGCGCTCGGCTGCCTCATTGTCCACACCGACAAGACCGCCGGTTACGGCTGGAGTGTGGTCCGCGCCTCCTGGAGCGGCCAGGACCCCCGCGTCAAACTAAATCCTGGAGAACCCGCCCTCGCCTTCGCCGGTTGGGTGACCGAGGCAGTTGGCGACCAGATCTTCGCCACGATCAAGACCACCGTCGCTCAAGCCCTCGCGGACGCTGATAAGCGCGACTTCCGGCCAGTCCCGCTGCCGATCCGCATTCGCGGGCGCTTCGTGAGCGAGGTCTCCGAGATCAACACTCGCAACATCATCGCGCGGCTGCCCGGCAGCGATCCCCAGTTACGCGACCAGGCGGTCCTCTACACCGCCCACTGGGACCATCTCGGCATCGGCTCGCCCGTCAAAGGCGACCCGATCTACAACGGCGCCGTCGACAACGCCAGCGGCTGCGGGATACTTCTAGAGCTCGCCCGTGCCTACTCGCTGGCGCGGCCCCGGCCGAAGCGCACGATTCTATTCGCGTCCGTGACGGCCGAAGAGGGCGGCCTGCGCGGCTCGGAATACCTCGGGCTGCATTCCCCGGTTCCAGCCGCGAAGCTCGCCGCGAACCTCAACTTCGACGGCGAGTTCGCCTTTGGACGCACCGCTGACTTCACCATGATCGGCTACGAGCGGACCACGCTGAAAGACCTCGTCGAGCAGACGGCCCGCCAGTTCAACGTGAAGATCCGGCCCGATCCGAACCCCGAGCAGGGCCACTACTACCGCTCCGACCACTTCAGCCTCGCGCGCGTCGGCGTGCCGTCATTCAGCATCGGCCTCGGCCGCGACTACCTCGGCAAGCCCGCCGGCTGGGGCGAGAAAGCCTTCGAAGAGTACAACAGCCAGCGCTACCACCAGCCCTCCGACGAATTCGACCTCTCCTGGGACTTCTCGGGCCTTGCCGAGCTGACCCGCTTCGGCTACGAGCTGGGCCGCGCCGTGTCCGACGTGCCGCAGCTTCCGAGTTGGCAGCCCGGTGACGAGTTCCTCGCCGCTCGGCTAAAATCGTGGGGGAAGGCCACGCCATGACGGTCGCACTGCAAGATCTCGAGATCGAGCCTCTCGTCCTGCACCTGCCAACCTCGCTGACGCTGACGGACGACCAGTTTTTCGAGCTCTGCCAGGCCAACCAGGAAATGCGGCTGGAGCGTACAGCCGGAGGAGACATTCTATTTATGGCTCCAGCAGGTGGTGAAACCGGATCGCAAAGCTCGGAGCTGACTCACGAGCTAAGGGCGTGGGCCAAACGCGACGGGTCCGGGGTTTCATTCGATTCCTCCACCGGGTTCGTGTTGCCAAACGGCGCCATTCTCAGTCCCGACGCTGCCTGGGTGCGGAAGACTCGTCTCCGGAAGCTCAAGCCCGAACAAAAGAAGAAGTTCCTTCCCCTCTGCCCGGACTTCGTCGTAGAGCTACTCTCGCCCACGGACCGGCTCTCGGCCACGATGGCCAAGATGCAGGAGTATATCGACAACGGCGCCCGGCTCGGTTGGCTCATCGACCCGGCACGGCGTGAGGTCCACATTTATCGGCCTTCTGCCCAGCCCGAGCGCCTGGACAACGCCAAGAAGCTCTCGGGCGACCCGGAGTTGCCCGGCTTTACCCTCAACCTCCGCGACATCTGGGACCCCGGATTCTGACGCGGCTGCTTCGCCATGGATTTCCGCCTCATCTGTCCCTACACACCCCGGGGCGACCAGGTCACCGCGATCCAGCAACTCCTGCGGGGCCTCGACGACGGCGACCCGCACCAGGTTCTGCTCGGGGTCACCGGGTCGGGGAAGACCTACACCCTGGCCAAGGTGATCGAGCGGATCAACCGTCCCACCCTGGTGATGGCCCACAACAAGACGCTCGCCGCCCAGCTTTATAACGAGTTCAAGTCGTTTTTTCCCCACAACGCGGTCGAATACTTCGTCAGCTACTACGACTACTACCAGCCGGAAGCCTACTTGCCCTCGAGTGATACCTACATCGAGAAGGAAGCCACCATCAACGACGAGCTCGACAAGCTGCGCCTCTCGGCCACGCGGTCGCTTTTTGAGCGCCGCGACTGCCTCATCGTCGCAAGCGTGAGCTGCATCTATGGACTCGGCTCGCCCGAGGCCTACTACGGCATGCTGCTCATGCTCGAAAAGGGCCAGCAGATCTCGCGAAACCAGATCCTCACCCGCCTGGTCGACATCCTCTACGAGCGTAGCGAGACCGAGTTCAAGCGGGGCGTTTTCCGTGTCCGTGGCGACGTCATAGAGGTCTACCCGACCTACGACGACTACGCCTACCGCATCGAGCTGTGGGGCGACCAGGTGGAGAGCCTGTACCAGATCGATCCCCTCACGGGCCACGTGCGCCAAAGCTACGTGCGCCTGCCGATCTATCCCAAGACGCACTACGTGATGTCGGCTGAGACGCGCGAAAAGGCGATTCAGGGAATTCTTGCGGAGCTCGACTGGTGGAAGCCCCAGCTCGATGCGCAAGGCAAGCACGTCGAGGCCCAGCGCCTCTACCAGCGCACCCGCTTCGATATCGAAATGATGCGCGAGATCGGCTATTGTCACGGCATCGAGAACTACTCCCGCCACTTCTCGGGACGCCTGCCGGGCGAAGCGCCCCCCACCCTGCTCGATTACCTGCCGCAAGATGCCCTGGTAGCCCTCGACGAAAGCCATCAGACGGTGCCGCAGCTTCACGGTATGTACCACGGCGACCGCTCGCGGAAGCAGACCCTGGTCGATCACGGCTTCCGCCTGCCGAGTGCGCTCGACAATCGCCCGCTCACCTTCGAGGAGTTCGAGCACCGCGTGCACCAGGTGATCTACGTCTCGGCCACGCCGGGCCCTCACGAGCTGACCAAGACCGCGGGCGTCGTGGTGGAGCAGTTGATCCGGCCGACCGGGCTGATCGATCCCGAAATCGAAGTGCGGCCCATCAAGGGCCAGGTGGACAACCTGCTGCACGAGATCCGAGAGCGGGTCGAGAACGGCGAACGCGTGCTCGTCACCACACTCACCAAGCGCATGGCCGAAGACCTGACCGAGTATTTCTCAGAGCTGGGCGTCCGCTGCCGCTATCTACACTCCGAGATCGAGACCCTGGAGCGCGTCCGGATCCTGCGCGATCTGCGCAAGGGGGAGTTCGACGTCCTGGTCGGCATCAACCTGCTGCGCGAGGGCCTCGACCTGCCGGAAGTCTCGCTCGTCGCCATTCTCGACGCCGACAAGGAAGGGTATCTCCGCTCGGCGAGCGCGCTCATCCAGACCATCGGGCGGGCGGCGCGCCACCTCCACGGTAAGGCGATCCTCTATGCCGACCGCATGACCGCCAGCATGAACCAGGCCATTGGCGAGACCAACCGTCGCCGCGCCACCCAAATGCAGTACAACGAGGCCAACCACATCACCCCGCAATCCATCCTCAAGCCGATCGACATGAGCCTGGTCGCGGTGGCGGAAGGCGACTACGTGACGATTCCGGTCGAAGAGGAGACCGACTTCGAGTCGCTGCCGGCCGAGGACCGCGTCCGTTTCCTCGGAGAGCTCGAAGAGCAAATGCGCGAGGCGGCCCGCAAATTCGAGTTTGAGCGCGCGGCGCGGCTCCGCGACCGCATCAAGGCCTTGAAGACCCAGGAAATTGCAGGTACAATGCCAGCACCCGCCTGATCTATTATGCAGCGTATAGGCTTGATCGGGCCCGGACGGGCAGGTCAAGCGCTGGTGCGGCTGTTACCGCCGTCGAAGTACGAGCTGGGACCGGTGTTGTCCCGGACTCTTACGTCAGCCCGGCGCGTCACCCGTCAAATCCGTCTGGGTATCGCGACCGACAACTACGAATCCTTTGCCGCTTGCGACGTGATTCTCGTCGCGGCGCCGGATGACGCCATCGCCGGCGTGGCCGACCGGCTGGCGGCCGCGTCGTTCTCGTTCCGCCGCAAAGTCGTGCTGCACCTGAGTGGCGCCGTCGAGAGCGCCATGCTGGCGCCGGTGCGGGCCCGCGGCGCAGCGGTCGCCTCGCTGCACCCCTTGCAGACCTTCGGTCAGCGGGTGCTGACCCTCGCGGGCGTGCATTTTGGCGTGGAGGGAGACGAGCGCGCTCTGCGCGTGGCGCAAACGCTCGTGACCCACTGGCAAGGCAAGGTAATCCGCCTGCGCCCGGGGAACAAGGCGCTCTATCACGCCGCCGCCACCTTCGCTTCGCCTCTCTTCACCCCGCTGCTACAGGCCGCGGTGGTGCTGTTGGGGCGCGCCGGTATCGGTCCCAAGACCGCCCTCCGGGCCTTGCGCCCCTTGCTGCTGACCACCCTCGAAAACTACGCGCACGCCGGCAAGCAAAGTTGGACGGGACCTTTCGTGCGGGGCGATGCCGCCACGGTCCGCAAGCATCTGGACGCCCTCCGTCGCGCCGACCCCACGCTGGCCCGCTATTACCGGGCCTCGGCCCTCGCGGCGCTCGCTCTGCTGCGGCGCGAGCCGGCCCTCGAGAAGATGTTGTCGGAAGAGAAAATTCCCTGAAGCGAGCAGCCGGCTACCGCACGCCGATCGTCAGGACGTTGCTCGGCTGTCCGTTCACCGTGACGTAAACCGGCGCGGTCGCTCCCGGCGTGAGGCCCGCGGGAAGCTGCACGTTAATTTGGTAGACCCCCGCGGTGCCCGGGGCGAGGCCGGCGAAGAAGGGCGTCACGTCGGTGCCGCTGACATTTACCCGCACGGTCGCCGTGGCATTGGCGAGCGGCGCCGCCGCTCCCGCGGTCGCCGGCGGCGTCACGGCGCCCAGGCCGGTGCCATACAGCACGATCACGTCGCCCGCCCGCACCGGGTTGTTGGCATCCGCCGCCCCGCCCGCCGCATTCGAGATGCGGAACAGGCCCGGCGCCGCCGCGTCAATCTGCACCACGATGGGCGCGCTCGTCCCGGCGCCGTTACTGACGCGCAGGATCGCCGGACCCGGTGTCAGTGTGAAGGGCAATTGCACGTTGATCTGTCCCGGACTCACGAGCAGCAGCGGGACCGGCTGGTCGTTTAGCGTGACCGTCGTTCCGGCCAGTATGTTCGGCAGCGGCAGACCCGCCGAAGCGGGCGCCCCGAGCGTCAAGTTCGTGCCAAACAGCGTGGCGAGCGAGCCCGGCGCCACGCGCGGCAATCCAGAGGCCGCGTTCACGAGGCCCTGGAATCCGACCACTGGGACGTTCGACGGCCCCGGCGCCGCATCGATCCGGAATCCGGAAGCGAGCGTGGTCACCTGGAGTCCCGCGGTGACGCTGACCGTGCTCGTGGCGCCCACCGCGGCCCGCGGTGAAACCGAGACCACCGCCAGCAAGCGGGTCGGGCCTAGCACCCACACCTGCCGGGTAACGGCGTCCGACGTGCCGAAGCCCACCACGGTCTGGCCATCGGCGAAGGTGGTGTTGACGCCGTCGATCTGGATGGTCGTGTCGCGTCCGGCCGGGGCGCTCGCCGGCGTTAACGTCAGCGACGCCGGACCGGGCGACGGAGGATACGTAAAGGTCGCCGGCGCGGAGGGCTGCACAAACGCCGACGACTGGCCGTCGGAGTTGTAGACCGTAATCACGGCCTGGCGCCCGCCGCTTCCCGCCGGCGGCGCCACGCGCAGCACGCCGCTCCCGTCGTCAAAGGAGACCGCTCGCGCCGGCAGGCCGTCCAGATACACCCTGGAATCGGCCAGGAGATTGTCGCCGCTCAGGGCCAGCACCGGACTGCCGTCTGAGGCGCTTTCCACCTGCACGGCGCGCACCAGCGGGGCCGCTCGCAAGACCAGTTGCACGCCACCGGGCCGCACATAGACGTCGCTACCGAGGTTGAAGACCAGGTGACGGGCGCCCGTCCCTGAGAAGGGGCTGAAGTCGAGGCGAATATCGGCAAAGCGCGGGTCCGGACCGTAGGGAGCCGGCGGGTGCACCTGTACGCCGCCGCCGAGGGCGCTGACGGTCACGCGGGGGATGTTGCTCGCCAGGCCCGTCCCGAAGGCCAGCACGCTCGCCGAACCCTGTCCGGCGTTGAGGAAGGCCGGAAAGATCGCCGGGGCGCTATTGCCCGGGAAGCTGTAGGTCGTCACGTCATAGAGCGCCAGCGAGGGGCGATCACCCAGGCGAAAGTCGACGCCGGAGTTCTCCGCTCCCGCCCCGACCTGCAAAGGAATGGAGAGATTGGGGTCTTTCACGCCGCCGTAGAACAGCGTCTCGACCGGCCCCGAGGCGTCGAAGGAGGCGCCGTTGTTGTCGACCGGCATCACGATGTTGGCAGGCCCCAGACCAGCCGAGGTCGAAGGCGGTAGCGGGTGAGCATAGACGGTGTAGCTCGCCGGGGGCAGACCTTCGATGCGATAAGAACCGTCCGGCGCCGTGAGCGCGCTCACCACCGCGCCCGAGGTGCTCGCCGCGACGACCGAGATGAGGTTCAGCCCCTGGCCATTCGACCCGGTAACGCGCCCGGTTACCGCGCCCGTCGCGGCGCGGAAGGCCGCCGTCGGATACAGCAGTGCGAGTCCGGCCACATCGTCGGCCGTGAGAGGCTGGGCGCGCGAGGTGCTCCGCACGACCTCCATCGACATCACCGCGCCGGTCAGGCTGTGCTGCAAGCCCAGCGTGTGGCCCATTTCATGCACCAGGCTGTTGAAGAACGACTCGCTGGCCGTGGTGCGGTTCGGATTGCTCAGATCGCGTGGCAGGATCAGCCGCGAGCGCACGATCGGAACGAAGCCGTTCGTCTGCGGCAGCCGGGTCGTGGGACCGCCCAGGCCCAGCACACCCGGGGCCAGCTCGTCAAAAACAATCTCTCCTACTGGCGTATCGAGCTGCAGCGCGCCGAGATTGGCGACCCCGCCATAGGCGACCCGCAAGTCGGAGGCCGCTACCCCGTTCCAAACCGCCGCCGCCTGCCGCACCTGGCCGATCAGCGCCTCGTAGCTGTCCAAGGCCGCCAGCGCCGGCCGGTCCTCGGAAACGTAGAAGTAAAGCGTCTTGCCGGGTAGCGCGTTCAGGTCGAACTTCTCATAGACCGGGGTAAAGGGTCCGCTGCGCGATGGATAGTGAACAAAATGGTAGTAGCCGAACCCGCTGCCCGTAGCCATCGCGAGCAGGACCAGAACCTGCGCGATCGGGACCAGAATCCGGACGACGCGCCGCATCGGTTACTTCCCGCCTCCGGTCCGCAGCGTGCTGCGCACGCGGGCGGCCAGCGACCCCAGCGGCATCACGGTCCGCTCGTCGCGCACCTGCTGGCCCGTACCGGGCGCCAGCATAATCTCCCCACTCGCTTCCCGCCGCACCTCCGGCTCGCCGGTCACGGCATTCGAGGTGACCTGGAAGACGCCCTGCGAGAGGCCGATCACCTGGGTGCGGCCGCTCGGTCCCGTCCACAGGAACAGCACCATCTCCTGGCCGGCCGTGAACCGCGGCACCCCGGAATAGCTCTGCGTGAGGCCACCCACCGTTCCACCCGGCTCGGTCACTTCCACCTCGGCGCCCTCCGGCCCCTTCCAGCGCTCCAGCACCTGCAACCGCGTGCGGGTGTAAATGGTCGAGCCGGTCAAAGAACCCGAACTGGAAACCACCCGGGCGCGTACAATGGCGGTCGAGCGGGCCGTCATCTCGTCCAGCGACAGCCGCTCTAAGGTGGCGGCCATAGCGGTGAGGCATAGACACAGGGTACCGAATAGACGTAACATCCGGTTCGGTAATCAGCAACCCTGCGGCCAAAATAACCCGCTGAAAACAAAGCACATAGATTGTGCTGGTGGGGTCCGCGTGACCCCCTCGGACACACCGGTGGGGCAAGTCGTCCCCGGACCCCCCTGCCGGCTCCCAACCCGTAAGCCCACCGGTTGTGGCATTGGAACTACGGCACTAAGACTACTCGAAGAACGGTACTGCCGCGTCATTGGCTTTCGCCCCAGGCTGCCCCACAATAGAAGCTCATGCCGCCGCACACCGCGGACGAACGCCGCCGGCAGCCGCGCGTCAGGCAACCGCATTCCCAGCCCGTGCAGCTCTCGTGTCTCGAGCGCGAGGGCGAGCCCCGCACGCTAACCGCTCTACTGATTGACGTCAGCGCTGGGGGGTTCGGAGTGGAGACCGAGCAGCCGTTGACAACCGGCTGTCTGGTCACCATCGCGGGGGAGATGATATCCCGCGGCTCGCGCGTCCAGATCGAGGGGCACACGCGGGTGGCCTACTGCACCCCGCAGCCCGATGGGACGTACCGCGTCGGCTTAAGGCTGGAACAGTCTGGTTCCAAGACCGCGTCCCACACGGAGACCGAGCGCGGGCGACCGCCAGCGCCGCAGCCGGAGAGCAACTTCTCCGATAACTACGAGCTGCTGCAGGTTAGCCCCAACGCCCATCCGGATACGATTCATCGCGTCTACCGCATCCTGGCCCAACGGTACCACCCCGATAACCACGAGACCGGAAACGAAGAGATGTTCAAGCAGCTAACGGTGGCCTACCGTATGCTGAGCGACCCGGAGCAACGGGCCGCCTACGATCTGCAGCATCGCGCCACCCGCCGCCTGCAGTGGAAAATTTTCGACCAGCCGAACGCCGCCGAAGGGGTGGAGGGCGAACGGCACAAGCGCCAGGGCATCCTCTCGCTGCTCTACACCAAGCGGGTAAACCAGCCCCACCAGCCCGAAGTCACCCTGCTGGAGATGGAGGAGCTGTTGGGCTGTCCCCGCGAGCATCTGGAATGCAGTCTCTGGTACCTGCGTGAAAAGGGCCTTCTCCGGCGAGCCGACAACGGCCGCCACTCGATCACCGCCCAAGGCTTCGAAGAGGCGGAAGCTTCCGGGCTCTTCCGGCCGCCCCAGCAGGACCGGCTGCTGACTACCGCCGACCCGCACGACCCCGTGCAGCAGACCGCGACCGTCATCGAAAAGGTGCTGACGCCCGCCTGAATCCCGCCGCCGCTACTCGCCGCCGCAGCGCGTGCTTTTCGCCGGCGTATTGTTGCACGCGATGCTGTCCGTCACGCCCGACGAGAGAAACGCGCAGGCGTTCTCGTGGGCCGTCTTAGTGGCTTCGGCTCGAGTCGTGCCGCGGGCGCTTCGGCAACGGCTGCTCCCGTGATACTCCACGCACACCTCGCAGGAATTGCCTCCCAGGCCCAGCGTCGAGTAGACGATCAGCGCCAGCACCACCGCGACAAAAACCAGCGCCGCCAGCGTCGGGCTCGAAGGACGCTTCATACCGTTACTTCAACCACTGGTCGAGCCAGCCGAGGAAGGTCTGATACCACAGGGCGCTGTTCTGGGGTTTGCTGATCCAGTGTCCCTCGTCGGGATACACCAGCAGCTTCGAGGGCACCTTCTTCATCTGCAGGGCCGTGAATAGCTGCAGGCCCTGTCCGTAAGGAACCCGGAAATCCTGCTCGCCGTGGATGACCAGCGTCGGCGTCTTGAACTGCTCCACAAACTGCGACGGGGACCAGCGGTTGTACATCTCGCGGTTTTCCCACCACATGCCCTTGAACTCCCACTGCGGAAACCACAGCTCCTCGGTCGCGCCGGTCTCGCTCACCAGGTCGAAGACGCCCGCATGGCTGATGAGGGCCTTGAAGCGGTCGGTGTGTCCGAGGATCCAGTCCACCAGGTAGCCGCCATAGGAGCCGCCGGCCGCGGCGGTACGCTCCGGGTCCACGTAGGGCCGCTTCAGCATCTCGTCCACGCCGTGGAGGACGTCGGTGTAAACCTTGCCGCCCCAGTCGCCGTTGATGCCGTCGATGAAGGCCTGTCCGAAGCCGGTCGAGCCGCGCGGGTTGGGCAGGAACACGACATAGCCGCCCGCGGCGAAGACCTGTGCATTCCAGCGGTAGCTCCAGGATTCGCCCCACGACCCCTGCGGGCCTCCATGAATCGCCACCAGCAGCGGATACTTGCGCCGGGGATTGAAGTCCGGAGGCTTCACGATCCAGCCTTGCACCCGCGCCCCCTCGGCCCCCTCGTATTGAATTTCTTCCAAGGGCGTGGTCGGGTTCGACGCCAGCACCTGGTCGTTCAGGTGGGTGAGCTTGACGGGCGTGCCTCCCGACGAAGAACCGCGGAAGATCTCGAGGGGATTCGACCCGCTCTGCCCCGCATAGATCATCGTCTTGCCGTCGCGGACCAGCTGCACGTCGCTCAGGTGGGCATCGCCGCCGACAGCCACGCGGACCGCGCCCCCCGTTACCGGAATCGTATAGATCGGCTCGCGGCCGCGATCCTCGGCGGTGAAGAAGAGTCGGCTCGAGTCGGGCGCCCAGACGATCGAATCCACCCACCGGTCGAAGGACTCGGTGAGATTGCTGACCATCCCCGTGGCGCGCTCATGCAGCATCAGGCGATAACGGTCGCTCTCGTAGCCCGGCCGCACCTGCGCCTTGTAGGCGAGGTATTTGCCGTCGGGCGAATAGGCCGGTCCGTCGTCCGCCGCCGGGTTGTTCGAGATTTTCCGTGCCGTCCCGCCTTCGAGCGGGACAACGTAAAGCTCGTTGTTGGTGCTGAGGGCGAGGTTCTCGTCGGGGTTCCGGACGAACGCCAGCTCCTTGCCGTCGGGCGACAGTGCGTAGTTATCGCCTCCCCCGAGGCTGAAGGGTGGAGCGTCGCGCTCGCCCGGCGTCAGGTCGCGCGGCGTGCCTCCTTCGGCCGGCACGGCGAAAATGTGGCTGCGGCGTCCCTCGTCCCACTCATTCCAGTGACGGTAGAGAAGTGCCGTGTAAGTCCTAGCTTTAACAGGGCTTTTCTTCTGTGCCTCCAGGCGCTTCTGGTTGCAGCCGTCGTCCTTGCAATCGGGAAAAACAGCGCTGGTGAATACCAGGTTCCTGCCGTCGGGCGAGAACAGTACGCCGTTAGCCTCGGTCGAAAGATTCGTGACCTGCCGGGGACTCTTCCCGTCCGCGTCCATGATCCAGATCTGCAAGTTTCCGGACCGGTTCGACACGAACGCCAGACGGCGCGAGTCCGGCGACCACCGCGGACGCTCCTGGCGCGAGCCTTCGCCCGGAAGAGCCTTGGCGTCACCGCCCGCCGCCGGGACCACGTAGATCTGGTGCGGGCGCGTGTTGGCCGCCAGGTCCGGGCGCTCCACGACGAAAGCCACGGTGCGTCCGTCGGGGCTCAACTGCGGATCGGAGATGCGGGCCAGCCGCATCATCGCGTCGAAGTTGAACGGCTCGGCCGCGAGCGGCAACCCGAGCAGGACCAGCAGAAGGACCAGCGCCATAAGGGGGCGAGACCGCCCGCCTATTATCCTAGCAGCGGCTCGACCGCGGCGCGGGCTTTCATCGCGGCCTGATAGGGGTCCATCTTCTGAATGACGGGGTCGAAAAGCTCCACGGAAGCCGGCCCGGAATATTTCTTCCGTTTCAAGACCTCCACGATGCGGCGCAGCGGAGCAATGCCCTGTCCCGGCCAAACCCGGTGGCGCTGCTCGAGCAATTCGCGCGGCGGATCGTCCGGCGTGTCTTCGAAGTGCAGGTGGTGCACCTCGCCGTCGCGCAGCAGCTCGAGGTCCTCGAACTTACTGACACCGCCCCAGAAGTGATAGGTATCCAGCATGACACGCACGTTCGGATGGGCCGTCTCGCGCACCACCCGCAGGGCGGTCGGAAGCGTGCCGATGAAGGTGGACGTGCGCTGAAATTCCAGCATCATCGTCACGCCGAAAGGACGCGCCATCTCGCCGCACTCGCGCGCATTCTCGACGCCGCGCTTGTAATCGTCCGGAGTAAATTTCGCGGTGGAGCCGGAGGGCATGACCATCCGGTCGCAGCCGATGGCTTGCGCCAGCTCGAGTTGCCACTTCAAGTCTTCCAGGTTTTTAGGGCGGTTGGGATTGGGCTCGACCACGCCAGTCCTGCTGCCGCACGAGACAGGTTTGAGACCGAGGTCCTGCAGGAGGCGCTTCGCGGCAGCCGGCGATTCCTTGTCGGCAAATTCCTTCAGTTTCGGCAGCGTGATTTCGACCGCCCGAACCCCGGCCTTCGCGTATCCCTCCATAGCGGCGCGGAAGTCAAATCCGCCCGAGGTGGCTTCGTGCATCGAGAGGAACAGGCCTCCCGGCGTGCCGGCGCTCTGCGCCAGCAGCGGCGCGGCGGCGGCTGCGGCCAGAAACTCGCGGCGGTTCGATCGAGGCATAGTACCTCCTAAGTGAGGTGCAGTATACCAGTCACGCGGCTGACACAGCGGTGTGTAAAAGTTGCCAAGCTTAATCCACTCAGCGGTCCGCCGATTTGCTCCAGTTCAAGGACTTGGAGTCTGGCCCTCCGCGTGCCCATTCCACCTCGTCAGGAACGGAGGTAAGAAAACCGCCATGACCCGACGAGTGATAATCCTCACAGCTTGCGTGTTGCTGGCCGTCTCGGCGGCTGCCGCGGAGCCGAAACACAAGCGAGCCGCCTTTGTTCCTCACGAGCGCGTAGCGATCGACGGCTACTTCCAGGCGTACCCCGGAGACCTCCCGCCCGGCCTTGCCAAACGAGGCGGGTTGCCCCCAGGCCTACAGAAGCAACTCCGCGAGCGCGGGGAGTTGCCGCCCGGCCTCGAGAAGCGCATCATGCCCTTCCCGCTCTCGCTCGAACAGCGCCTCGGACCACCGCCGGCCGGACTGCGGCGGGGCTGCCTGGGCGACCGGGCGATCCTCTACGACCCCGCTACCTCCGAGATTGTCGACTCGTTCGTGATCTCCGTCAACCTCCGGCGCTAGCTCGCCGGACGCTCCGAAAACCGGCTGTCGAAAGCCGTGACGCGCTTTCCTTGGACGGCTCGCTTAGGGACCCGTGGTGCCCTAGCAAGCCGGTAGCTCTCCGCCAGCAGCTCGCGCACCTCTGCCCACCGGAACCGGCTGCTGACTCGCAGCGATACCCAGCCGTGCTTCCCCACGTAAGGCGTGCGATAAAACCGCGGGTCTTTGAGGAACACGTCCTGCAGCGAGCGCTCTACCCGGAACGCGATCGAAAGCTCTCCCTTGTATTCTTCGAGCACCGCGAAGGTCTTGCCGGCGGCCCGGAAGGTGGGATGCCCGAAGGTGATCGTCTCCTCGGCCGCGGGCAGCGACAGGCAGATCTCACGGAGCTTCGCCAGGATATCGGCCACTATCGCTCGTCAAAAAGCCAGGAACGGTTTCCAGTGTACAATGGTCACGAATTGCCGAAGAGAGCCACGCCTGCTTCCGTCTGCCAGGCGACTTCGAGTGAGGATATCCCTTGCCAAATCCAACATGTGACATCGGACTGATCGGGCTGGCGGTGATGGGCCAGAACCTGGTCCTCAATATGAACGACCACGGTTATAAGGTCGCGGTGTTCAATCGAACCGTGTCGAAGGTCGACGACTTTCTGGCGAACGAAGCCCGCGGCACCGAGGTCGTGGGGGTCCATTCGATCCCCGAGCTGGCCCAAGTCCTGAAAAAGCCGAGGCGGGTGATGCTCATGGTGAAGGCCGGCACGTCTGTCGACGAGATGATCGACAGCCTGGCGCCCCACCTCGAACCTGGGGACATCATCATCGACGGCGGCAACTCCCACTATCCGGATACCAACCGCCGGACCGCTGCCCTGGCGGAAAAGGGTTTGCTGTTCGTGGGCGCGGGCGTGTCGGGTGGCGAGGAAGGCGCGCGGCACGGCCCGTCCATCATGCCGGGCGGGAATCCCGCCGCCTGGCCTCACGTGAAAGCCATCTTCCAGTCCATCGCCGCCAAAGTCGAGGATGGCTCGCCCTGCTGCGATTGGGTCGGGGAGAACGGCGCCGGCCATTACGTGAAGATGGTCCACAACGGCATCGAGTACGGCGACATGCAGCTCATCTGCGAGGCCTACCAGCTCCTCAAGGACGGCCTGGGTCTCAACGCAGACGAACTGCACCAGGTCTTCGCCAAATGGAATAAGGGCGAGCTCGATAGCTATCTTATCGAGATCACCGCCGACATCTTCTCCAAGAAGGACGACGACGGCGCGCCTCTCGTAGATAAAATCCTCGACACCGCCGGCCAGAAAGGCACCGGCAAGTGGACCGTTATCGACTCCGTGGACCTGGCCGTTCCGGTGACCCTGATCGGCGAAGCCGTGTATGCCCGTTGTCTTTCCGCCATGAATGAGGAACGGGCCGCGGCCTCCCAGGTGTTGACGGGGCCGAAGGTCGTTCCCCCGGGAGACCGCGAGGCCTTCATCGAGGACGTGCGCTCGGCCCTCTACTGCTCCAAGATGATTTCCTACGCGCAAGGCTACATGCTGATGCGCGAAGCGGCGAAGGAATACCACTGGACTCTGAATTTCGGCGGCATCGCCCTCATGTGGCGCGGCGGCTGCATCATCCGCAGCCGGTTCCTGGGAAAGATCAAAGAAGCCTTCGACAAAAACCCGCAGCTCCTGAATCTGCTGCAGGACGATTTCTTCAGCCGGACTTTGAATAACTACCAAACCTCCTGGCGGCGCGGCCTGGTCCGGGCGATTGAGGCCGGCGTGCCGACACCGGCGTTCTCGACGGCGCTGGCGTTCTTCGACGGGTACCGCACCAAGCGCCTGCCCGCGAACCTCTTGCAGGCCCAGCGGGACTACTTCGGAGCACACACCTACGAGCGCCTCGACAAGCCGCGCGGCCAATTCTTCCATACCAATTGGACCGGACAAGGCGGCCGGGTCTCCTCCGGGACGTACAACGCTTGACCAGCCCTACGCCCCGGTGGAGACCAGCATGGATCGTGTTCTGAATATTCGCAAAGACGGCGCGCTGGATCTTCTCGCCCTCGGCGCCCTGATACACCGGCTGGACCCCGGCGTTATTCCTTTCCGCAAGGCGCTCCAGTGTGAGATTCACGTTAGCGGCGGCGAATTCAACTGCGCGGCCAACCTCGCCGATTGTTTTGGCATGCAGACCGGCATCGCCACCGCGATGGTCAACTATCCGATCGGCGAGCTGATCGCCGGACGCGTGCGGGCGATGGGCGTGAAGCCGTATTACAAGACCTTCCAGCACAACGGGGTCAACGGACCCAATATGGCCGCCGTCTATAGCGACCGCGGGCACGGGGTGCGCGGCCCGGTCGTGTTCTACAACCGTTCGAACGAAGCGGCTGCGCAGTTGAAGCCGGGCGACTTCGACTGGAAAGCGATCTTCGCGGACGGCGTGCGCTGGTTCCACAGCGGCGGCATCTTCGCGGCCCTTTCGCCCACCACCGGCGAGCTCATCATTGAAGCTATGCAAGCCGCCCGCGAGGCCGGCGCCGTGGTGTCTTTCGACTTAAATTACCGCGAGAAGCTCTGGAATGTCTGGGGCGGCCCGGCGCGCGCCGCGGACGTCATGCGGCGCATCGTAGAAAACGTGGACGTCCTGGTAGGCAACGAAGAGGACCTCCAGAAAGGGCTAGGGATCGCCGGCCCGGAGGTCGCGAGCAGCTCCAAGCTGGACCCCGCCAGTTTTCTCGGCATGATCGATCACGTGGTGAAGAGCCATCCGCAAATCAAAGTAGTCGCCACGACGCTCCGCGAAGTGCACTCGACCAACCGGCACAGTTGGGGCGCGGTCGCCTGGCTGAATGGTGAGAGCTACGTGTCTCCGACTTGCCAGCTCGATATTCTCGATCGCGTCGGCGGCGGCGACGGCTTTGCGTCCGGTTTCTTCTACGGCCTGCTCACCGGCGAGTCCCCCGCCGAGGCGGTCAAGCTCGGCTGGGCCCACGGCGCGCTCCTGACTACCTACCCGGGCGATACCACGATGGCGACCGCAGACCAGGTACGAGCGTTTGCAAAGGGCGGCTCCAGCCGCATCCAGCGGTAGCGAAGGGAAAACTGATATGCCTGCGACACGATCTATACATCTTGCTATTGCCTGCCTCCTCTGGTGCCGGCTCGGCGCCGCCCAGCCTGCCATCGTCGATCTCTGGCCGGACGCTGCCAAGACCTCGGGGGCGACGGACCTAAAGGAAACCTGGACCGAGCGCGGCAAGAACGGCCTCGTGGACCGCAGCGTCACCAACGTCAGCCGGCCGGACCTGACCGTCTACCTGCCGCTCAAAGAAAAGAACTCCGGGGTGGGGATTATCCTGGCCCCGGGTGGCGGCTACGAGCACTTGGCCATTGACAAGGAAGGTCATGACGTCGCCAAGTGGTTGAACTCGATCGGCGTCGCCGGCTTTGTGCTCAAGTATCGCCTGCCACGCACCAAGGGCGCGAACTATACCATGGAGACCCCGCTCCAGGATGCGCAGCGGGCCCTGCGTCTCGTCCGCAGCCGCGCCGCGGAATGGCGACTCGATGCCAGCCGCATCGGCCTGATGGGCTTCTCCGCCGGGGGAGATCTCGCCGCGCGCTCGGGCATGAGTTTCGACAAGGGCCAGGGCGGCTCGGCGGATCCAGTCGAGCGCGTGAGCTGCCGCCCCGATTTTCTGATTCTCGGCTACCCCGCCCTGCCCAAGGAACTCCACGTTACCGCCGACACCCCGCCAGCCTTCCTGGTGCAGGCCAGCGACGATCCGCTCGTCTCGCCGGAAAACAGCATCCGGTTCTACTCGGCGTTACGGCAGGCCAAAGTACCGGCCGAGATGCACCTCTACCTCAAAGGCGGCCACGGCTTCGGCATCCTCCACAGCGGGCTCCCCACCTCCAGTTGGCCCTTGCGCCTGGAGGAATGGATGACCGAGCAAGGCATCCTCCGAGCTCGATAGGAACGAGGAGGGCGGGCTACCAACCGTTGCCGTTGACGACTGACTCCTGCTAAAATGGTCATAAGAAGTGGACCACTCTTATGAAACCGGAACTTCACGTGGGCGCGACGGAATTCAAGGCCAAGTGCCTGGAGTTGATGCAGCAGGTGCATGACCGCAAGCGGAACACGGTCGTCGTCACCAAGCGCGGCAAGCCGTTCGTGAAGCTGGTGCCGGTCGACGACCCGAAGGGACTCTTGGGCTGTATGAAGGGCGCGATCAAGATTCACGGCGACCTCACCCAGCCGACGGGCGAGGACTGGGAAGCTCTCCAGGACTAGCCGTGATCCTGCTGGACACCTGTGCCCTGCTCTGGACCGCGAACGGCGACCCGCTGGCCCCCACCGCCACGCGCGCCATTTCCCATGCGACCCGCACCGGGTCCCTCTTCTTGTCCCCGATATCGGCCTGGGAGATCGGTCTGCTGGCCAGCCGCAAGAAGCTGGACCTGCCCTCCCCCCCGGAGGTTTTCGTTGCGGCGCTCTTCGCCCGGCCGGGCGTGCGCCTGGCCTCCTTCACTCCCGAGGTCGCTACGCGAGCTTCCTTCCTGCCCGGCGAGCTGCACAACGACCCCGCCGACCGGATCCTGGTGGCCACTGCGATGGAGTTTGGACTCCGCCTCGTCACTCGCGACCGGCGGCTCCTGGCTTACGGTTCCGCCGGATACCTGTCCGTGCTGCCCTGCTGACCGCTACCCCGGCGCCTTTCGGTACACCGCCCGGATCGCCGCCGCATTCTGCTGCGCGTCGGCCGCGAAGTCCCCGTTCCTCGAAAGGTCGATCTCCATCACGAGCTGCTCGGCGCTCTTCCCTGCCCCTTTGCCCGCGGACACCTGCTTCCACAAGTCATCCAGGAACGTCGCCTGCGCTCGCAGCGCCGGCACGGTTCCAAGGCTCCCATGCCCCGGGACCACGGTCTTCACATTCCACGTCGCCATCTGGTTCAATGCCCGCGCCCAGTTCACCGGGTTGGCGTCCGGGTCGCCGATGTTGTTCCCCGACCGCCAGTTCACGCACAGATCGCCGGTAAACAAAATGCCCTCTTTGGGAAGGAACGCCACCGCGTCCCCGATCGTGTGGCCCGGACCCATGCGCCGCAATTCGAGCCGCCGGTCGCCGTCGTCAAACGTCAGAAAATCCCCGAACGCGATCGACGGATGCTCCAGCCGGTAGGGCTTCAAGCTGTACTCGTCGTCGCGGTTGTTCATCCGGTCCCACTCGCCCTTCCCCTTGGTCCGATGCTCGCTCACGCAATCCTGCGAGCAGACCACGGTAGCTCCGGCGTCCGCCGCGACGCTGTTCCCCTGCGTGTGGTCCCAGTGGTAGTGCGTGTCGAAGACGAACCGGATCGGCTTGTTGCTGGTCTTCTTAATTTCCGGCAGGATCTCCCGCAGGCCCCACGGGGTGTTTGCGTCGATGACCACCACGTAATCGCGGAAGACGACCCAACTCGTGTTGGCCGGCTGGCGGCGGTCCCGGTCCCCCTGGCGGGAGAAGACGCCCGGCGCCAACTGTCGCACCGGCCCACTCTGGCTCTCGACCTCCCGCTCGAGCGCCGCGAGCAGCAGGGCCATAAACGACACCGCGATCAGGATCCGCCGCATCGCTCACCTCCAATTGATTTCGGACCATTATAAGCGGTCTGAAATAGCAGTCTGGCGACCACCCCTTGTTTCCGTCCCGTTGCTTGTGCTACGTTCGATATAACTCACAGAAAAAAGGGAGGTTGAGGTATGCACCGTGTTGCTGCATTTTGTTTCGCCATTGTGGTTCTGACGTCCAGCTTGGTTTGGGCGCAGGCGCCGACCGGCGCGATCACCGGAACGGTCACCGACGCTACCGGAGCCGTGGTCACGGGCGCCACGATTACCCTGACCAATCCCAGCACCAACACGCGCCGCACCATCCAGACCAATAACGCCGGCGTCTACAATCTGCCCTCGTTGATGCCGGGACTTTACAATCTGCGAGTCGAGATGAGCGGCTTCACCTCGCAGACCCGCAACGACATCGAGTTGCAGGTGGGCCAGGTGGCGCGCATCGATTTCCCGCTGCAGGTGGGCAGTGTGACCGAGACGATCGAAGTCACCGGCGGCGCGCCGCTGCTCGAGACCGAAACCACTTCCATCGGCACCGTCGTCGAGAACCGGCGCATCGAAGAACTGCCCCTCAACGGACGCAACTACCTCCAGCTCGCCGCCACGATCCCGGGCGCCACGACCAATGGCCCGCCCTCGGCGCAAGGCCAGGGGCGCATGGGCGGCACGCGCAACGATTTCACCCTGAACGTCGCGGGACAGCGGATCTCCTATAACCACTTCACCCTCGACGGCGTCGAGAATACCGACCCGAATTTCAACACCTACCTGCTGCTGCCTTCGCTCGATGCCCTGCAGGAGTTCAAGGCCGAAAGCGGCCAGTTCCAGGCCGAATACGGCCGCGGCATCAGCCAGATCAACGTCACTACCAAGAGCGGCAGCAACCAGGTGCACGGCTCGGCTTTCGAGTTCCTGCGCAACGCCGATCTCGACGCGAAAAATTTCTTCGACAGTGGCACCAAGCCGATCCCGCCCTTCAAGCGCAACCAGTTCGGCGCCACCCTGGGCGGCCCGGTCGTCCTCCCCAAGCTCCTCAATGGCCGCGATAAGCTCTTCTTCTTCTTCGATTACGAAGGGCTCCGCGAGCGCAAGGCGCTGACCCAGCTTGCCACCGTGCCCACGGCCGCCTGGCAGACGGGGGATCTTTCGAGCAGCTCCACGATTGTGTACGACCCCACCACGCGGGTGGTCAATTCCAGCGGCCAGTTAGTCTCGGTGGCGGCGTTCCAGAACAATAGGATCCCGGCCAACAAAATCGCGCCGACTTCGACCGCCCTGCTGTCGAGATTCGAGCCGACGCCCAATCTCAATCCCAATGTGGTCGCCAACAACTTCCTCAATACCGAGGGACGCCCGACCAACAGCAACCAGGAAAACGCGCGCTTCGACTATGTGCAGTCGTCCAACTCCAACTGGATGTTCCGCTACGGCCACACCGGCGAACTGCGGTATCTGCCCATCAACCTGCCCAACCAGGGCAACAACATCGACGTGCAGGGACACCAGGGTATGATGCGCAATACCCGGCTCATCGGCCCTAACAAGGTGAATGAGGCCGTCTTCTCCATCAGCCGCCTGGAGTCGGGCAACATCGCGCGGCGGGCGGGCAGCGATAACGTGGTCGGTTCACTCGGCATCCCCAACATCCCCACCGGCAATCCGCTCTATTGGGGCATTCCCAACATCACCATCAGCGGCCTTTCGGGCCCCGGCGAGGCCAGCGATACCCCCTTCATCAACTGGGACACCACCATTCAGTTCAAAGACAACTTCTCGTGGACCCACGGCAAGCACAACTTCAAGATGGGCGGCGAGGTCTGGCGGGTTCGCTTCAACCAGCTCGGCGGCGTGGTCACCCGCGGCCGTTTCACCTTCAACGGCCAGTACTCGAACAATCCGCTCCTCAGCACGGCTACCAACTCGACCGTGGCCATGGCCGACTTCTTGCAGGGCTACATGAGCGGCAGCGAGGGACAGACCGGCGCCCCGATCGCGAACTACCGCACCAATTATTACGGCCTCTACTTCCAGGACGACTGGAAGATCACCTCCCGGCTGACCATGAACTGGGGCCTGCGCTGGGAAGACCAGCCCCCTTACTACGACAAGAACGATGCCATCGTGAACATCGATTTCCGCTGGGACAACACCATCTTCCCAACCTACGTGCGGGCCGGCACGGGTGACCCGTTTCAAGGCAACCCGGCGTTCCCGCTGCCGTCTACCATCCCCTACGTTCGCGACGGGCGCTTCGGACGCCGCGCCTACCGCGACGACCACCGCAACTGGGCGCCGCGCGCCGGCCTGGCTTACCAGCTCAATTCGAAGACCGTGATCCGCACCGGCTTTGGCATGTATTACGTCCGCGACATCGGCAACGCGGTGTTTGACGTCGTCCGCAATGCGCCCTTCACCATCCGCCGCAGCGAGAGCGGCAACCAGATCGTTCCCAATTTGAGCTGGAACCAGACCTTCACCCAGCTCGGCGTCCCGTCGTTCATTCTGATCAACCAGTTCGAGGAGGCGACCCCTTACGTGGTGCAGTGGTCGTTCGGAGTGCAGCGGGAATTGACGAAAAACATGTCGCTCGAAGTGAATTACCTGGGCTCTCAAGGCAGCCACCTGCAACGGCTGCAAGCCTACAACACGGCGCCTCCTGGAACCGGCAACATCAATTCCCGCCGTCCGTATCAAATCTTCAACGGCAACTTCCAGGTGATGAACGGGCCGGGCCATTCGAGCTACAACGGTCTGAACGCGCGGTTGCAGCAGCGCTTCACCCACGGCTTCACGCTGCTCAACTCCTTCAGCTACAGCAAATCGATGGACAACACCAGCGGCATCCGTACCTCGAGCGGCGTCGGCGAGCTGCTCACGCCCTCCAACAACTACAACCTGAAGGCCGAGCGCGCCCGTTCGGGATATGACTTTACGCGCCGCTTTTCGACGTCTCTGCTTTATGAGCTGCCGCTCGGCAAGAATAAAAAGTTCTTCGGCAGCGCCGGCCGCGCCGCCGACGCCGTGATCGGCGGCTGGCAGGTGGGCTCCATCTTCACCGTGCAGGACGGCTTCCCGCTCTCCGTTTTCTGCACCTCGGGCAGCGCCATCCAGAACAACGACAGCGGCTGCTACGCCGACAGCGTGGGCACGAACCCGAACTTGGCGCGCGGCCAGCAGGATCCCAGCCGCTTCTTCAACACCGCGGCGTTTGTGAACCGCGTGCCGGGCGGCGATCAGTTCCGCTACGGCAACGCCGGCCGCAACGTCGTCACCGGCCCGGGCATCATTGCTTGGGATTTCTCGGCGATGAAGAACTTCCAACTCACCGAGCGCGCGAAACTACAGTTCCGCTCGGAGTTCTTCAATATCCCGAATCACCCGATCTTCGCCAATCCGGGCCTGACCGTGGGCAATCCGAATTACGGCGTCATCGGGGCGACGACGATCGATTCCCGGCAGATCCAGCTCGCGCTGCGGCTGAGCTTCTAAGCTAGAGGCGCGCGTCTGCCCTCACGGCGCGCGCCGGTACATCGCCCGGATCGACTCCTCGTTGCGCTGGGCAAACGCTGCGAAGTGCCCGTGCTTCGAGAGATTGATCTCTTTCACGAGCTGGTCGGCGGTCTTGCCGGCCTTCTTGCCCGCCAATACCTGCTGGTGCATGTCGGCGAGGTAGCCCCGCTGGCCGCGCATCGTTTCAACATCCCCGAGCGCCCCGTGCCCGACCGCCACCGTCTGTGGCTTCAACTCCAGCATCGTGTCTATCGCCTTCAACCAGCCAGTGTCGCTCGCGTCGGCGTCGAGCATGTTGTTCCCGAAGTTCCAGTTGGTCACCAGATCGCCCGTAAACAGAATGCGCTCCTTCGGCAGCCACGCGACCGAGTCGCCCTTGCTGTGCCCCGGACCCACCTTGCGCAGCTCGATGCGCTTGTCGCCGTCGTCGAACACCATCTGGTCGGCGAAGACCACCGACGGATGCTCGGCGCGATAGGGCTTCAGGCTGAACTCGCCGGTCGTGGTGTCCTTATCCCAGGCCGCCTGCCCCTTGCCGCGCGACTCCGCCGCCGCGTCCGCCGAGGAGACGATGGTCGAGCCCTGGTCGACGAATACCGAGTTCCCCTGCGCGTGGTCGCCGTGGTAGTGCGTGTCGAAGACGAAACGGATCGGCTTGTTGGTCGTTTTCTTGATCTCCGGCAGGATCGCCTTCGCACCCCACGGGAAGTTGGCGTCCACGACCACCACGTAATCGCGGAAGATGATCCAGCCGCAGTTGGCCTGCTGGTGCTTGTCGCGGTCGCCCTGCCGGAAGAACACCCCGGGAGCAAGCTGGCGAACGGTCAGCGCCTGGCTCGCCACATCGCGCTCGAACGCCACAAAGCCCAGCACCACAAAAACAGCAGTTACCACAAGTCGTCGCATGGGACACATTATATGCCCGCCGGAAATTTCCGGCACGCCTCCCCTCCCTGACAGCTCCGTCTGTTCAGTAGAATCGGTGGCCGAGCCGCGACCGTGAGGGAGCGGTCTTCGAACGAAGGCGCTAAGGTTGCAGCTCTCCAAAACGCACATTTTGTAGCCAAAAACGCATCAAAACGCGCCCTAAACAGCACTTTCGCGGCTCCGGAATTTCAAACAGTCGTTTGAATTACCTTGCCCGCACCGGACCCGGCCTCCCCCACCACCAACTTCCCCCGAGCCTGTCGTTTCGACTTGTCTTCGCCTCCACTCGCACCCCGGCTCTTCTCAAGGAGCTTCCATCTAGCCGCCCAATTCCCGCTCTCGCGAAAAGTGCAATGTGAGGTGCGGATGCGTCTTACGGAGTGCTTCCACTTGATCGCTGCTGACCGGCGTTCCCGAAAGGTCGATCCAATAGAGGCGTGTGAGGCCCTCCAGGGGGGAAAGATCGCTGACCTTGGTATTCATCAGGTCGAGATGTCCGAGCCCGGTTAGCTCCTTCAGTGGAGAGAGGTCATTGACTTCGGTGCCTTGGAGGAGGAGCGACGCGAGTTTTGTGAGGCCCTTAAGAGGGGAAAGATCGCTGACTTTAGTGCCGTAGAGGTTGAGATGTTGAAGGTCGGTGAGACCGTGGAGTGGCGAAAGGTCGCTGATCTCATTATTTGAGACGCCGAGGCTTTGAAGGTTCGTAAGGCCCTGCAGCGAGGAGAGATCCGCAACTTTGACACCGCTGAGGTAGAGATCTCGAAGGTTGCTGAGGCCGCGGAGTGGCGATAGATCGCTGACTCTGTTGGTGTGGAGGTGGAGATGTTGAAGGTTCGTGAGGCCGCAGAGTGACGAGAGGTCGCTGACTTTGGCGCCCCCGAGGGTGAGCGATATAAGTTTGGTGAGGCCCTGGAGTGGAGAGAGGTCGGTGACTCCGCAATTCGCAAGATCGAGCTCTCGAGCTTGGTGAGGCCTTGCAGTGGGGAGAGGTCGCTGATCCCAGTACGTGTGAGGCTGAGCCATTCAAGGTTGGTGAAGCCCCGCAGGGGAGAGAGGTCGCTGACTCTCGTGTACGCGAGGTTGAGCCTCCTAATCTCGGTAAAGCCCCGCAGTGGTGAGAGATCACTGATTCTGCAATTCTCGACATCGAGTTGTTGGAGCTTAGTGAGGCCTTGCAGTATGGAAAGGTCATTCACCTCGGTTGCCCGCACCGACACCTCGGTCACTGAGCTGAGATCCCTCACACCCTGCGCGCCAAATCTTACGAGGGCGCGCCCTATCGATTCGCCAGAAAGCAACGCCGCGTTCAAGCGAGGCGCGACCAGTCGCACGTATGACGCCATGTCAAAACGGTCCGCCGCGCGTACCACCTCTCGTGACACCGTGATTCTGTTGTCGCCGGCATATTCCGCAATCGCCTGAAGCGCCTCTAAGGAGCCGATCAATCCCAAGGCGCGGACGCATGCAGCGGCCTGTTGCGCAGGCAAGCGGCCCTTACGCTTTAAGAATGGGACGGCGATTTCACCAGCAGCATCTGCCAGGAGCGCGGCTTGCGTCATCGATGTCGGCGGTACCAGCTTTTGGACTCTGGTTTCAACTTGCCCCTTCACCTCCGAATCGAGATCCACGGCTGTATCCAAACAAGCCGCAGCCAGAAGGTGGAGCTGGTATCGATCTTTCTCGCTGGTGTCGCCGTTCGTGAGCAACGACATTATCAAATCGCGCATTTCGCGCGGCCGGGCCAGTCCCGTGCCTAGGACGATTACTTCTCTCCACAGGGGATTCGTCGCGTTCTTGACCAGGACGCCAATATCCCCCTCATCAACGGCGGCCTGAGCCGCCATGAACTCCTGGAAAGTCCGGTGAGCGAAGTCGAGCTTGCCCTCTACGGGCTCGCGCAGCATGCCGCTCCTCTCTAGGAAGAACCCCAGAACGTTCTCCGGCGTTGCGGGGACGCTGTCCCTCACATCGGTCCGTAGATTCTCTAGCTTCTTCGCCAAGCGATCTCTGGCGGAGGCGACAGACAGTTCCGTCCATTCATTCTTGATCATCCAATAGGCAAGATCGTCCAGTAGGGCCCTCTTTTGCCGATACGTGAGTCTCGGATAACTAGTAAGATCGAGTCCGCTTTCCGGATCCCGTCTCTCCAGGAGCATCGCACAACAGCGCTCGTAGAGATCCACGCGGTCCTCGGGAAGCTGCTCGTTGGTATCGCGATGCAGAGCGCAGATCACGCCGCACAACAAAGGGCTTGTGGCCAGCCGCCGAATTGCGCGATTGCCTCTTAGCGTCGCTTTAAGGTTATTGGCAAGAGTTGTCAAACTCGCGATCTCGCCTTCTTGCTGCACCTCTTCCGAAACAGCTTGGTGCCAGTGGTCGATGAACTTTTCAATGCTGGCAATGTCCATCGGTTGGAGGTCAGCCTCGCCGAAGCCCTCGCCTTCGAGCCAACCGTCTTCGACGGCGTGCGGTCGAGAGGTGACAATGAGCCGCACTTCGGGAAAGGTGCCGGTTAAATCTTCGAGCCACCTGCGCACTTCGTTGCGCCGCGCCTCCGCGACCTCATCGACACCATCCACCATTACAACAGCTCTGCCGGCCTTCAGCCTCTGGTGGACCCAGCCTGGGGGTACGGCGCCGGCTATGCTGGACGCCACCAGCGCTGGGAACCCTTCGGGCGCTGGAAATGATGAGTTGCTGAATTGTCGAAGACGAATCACAAACGGAAGCGCATCGTTCCAGTCTGCGAGAGGATTTTCAAAACTCCGAGATGCGGCCTTGACGGCGATCCAACGCACCAGAGTTGTTTTCCCGGCCCCCGCCGGACCCCTTATGAGAATGCGCCGATCTTGAGCTAAGGCCGTTTCCACGCTCTGGATTGCTGATTCATCCCTTTCTTCCTCTGACGCTTTTATGGAACGGCCGACATCCAGACTCACGTAGGCGACACTCAATGGATGCGCTCGGCTCGTGCGAGCGAGATCTACCCCGAAGAGCTCCATCCTATTAAGGTTGCGGGCTACGGCGCGCCGGTATTCGGTTTCGAACCTCGCTGATTCGGCCTCCTGGTTAGACTGTGCTTGAGATCGGATACGTTCCACTGCCTCAAGCGTTCGGTCAGCCGCGTCGATTAACACACGGTTTCTGCGCAATAGCTCAGCGAAAGTACGCTCACTGAAGTTGGGCAGTTGGTGCGCAATGTCGATGATGGACTGGCTTGCTTCCTCGATGACCCGTCGATAAAGCTTGACCTGTGGCTGGGGAAGTTGAGCGAGTTCCTGATCGACTTCGGAGAGGAAGTGGCCAGCAAGTTGTACCGGGTCGAGGTCCTTCTGGACAAGAAGCTCGGCACTAATTTTGCTCCGATCGAGCGTTTCGGCGACTAGCCTAGCAACCGCCTCCTGATCATCGACCAAGAGGGTCTTGCCTTCGATTTCGAAGATGAATTGAAGGCTCTCTGCAGCTTTCTCCCCAATCGCCGCCAATTGGCGATCCGCTTCGTTTCGAGCGCGCAAGTCGGGTATTAGCTTGCTAAGAACATCGACCGCGGCGGAGCCTCCTTCGGAGGCGAGCTTTTCATCTCCAGCCCAAAGCTTCAGGACGGTCCTTGCAATCGCGGGAGCGACTGCCACGATGAGCGTCTCGGCGAGGGGCATAGAAGTTCCTACCGCCAAAAAAATTATGGCAGATCTGCCAGAGTTTCTCGACCCCCCCTCGGCGCCGCTCCGGCAAGTCCTTGATTCTGCTGCACCGAAAAAGAGTGCATTCCTGCACTCTTTTTCTGCTGGCCCGCTTCAGCCCATCGCTCGCATCAAAGTTTCCTGCACCAGCAGCTCGAAGTCCCAGTTGTGCGTGGTCGGGGTTCCCGTCTTAATAGCCCGCGCCAGGTCGGCAAACTCGCCTGTGAAACGCGGCACCGGTGTCACCGGCACCCGCTGCACGCCGGCCTTGTACGGCCCCCGCGCCTCGCGCAGGAAGACCGTCACGTTGTCGCCCCGCTCGACCGGCTGCGCGCGCGCCCAGCCGTCCACGCCCGTCACCTGCAGGTAGCGGTTCTCGCGCGAGCCGCCCATGTTGGCAGAGCAATACACCACGCCGAGACCCTTCTCGAACTCCATCACGACCATGTTGTTGTCGTTAAGCCGGTCGGGCTTATTCATGTCGTGGCGCAAAAAACTCTTCACTTCGCGCGGACGGCCGAAGAGGTCCAGCATCCGCTCCATCATGTATCCGCCCAAGTCGTAGAAGATGCCGCCGCGATACTGCGCGAGATGCGTCCGGCTGCGCTGGTCGATGTCCGTGCTGACATCGGCCTGCATCATGTAGACGTCGCCCAGGTACCCCTTTTTGCCGGCGTCGATGGCGGTCATGAAGCCCGGGTGGAAGCGCCACGGATAGCCCATCTGCACATTGATTTTCTTGCTGCGCGCCTCCTCGATCATCTCGCGGAACGGCTCCATCACGGGCGCGATCAGGCGCTCGAGGTGGAGGTGCTTCCCCGCATCGACAACCTTGCGTCCCTGCGGCAGCGTCTCGTGCTCGGAGCCTTCCACCACCACCAGTTGGATGGACTTGTCGCTGAGCAGCTCCTTCTCGCTCATCGTCCGGAGTCCCTTGAAGACCGCGTTGGTCTGCGGCTTGCCGTCGGGCTCGCAGTAGCCGACCACGTTGTAGTCCGGTGACTGCTGCAGCACCGGCACCTTGCCCAGGATGTGCGAGTGCCGCGTCCCCAGCACCGCCACGTTCACCTTGCCGTTGGTCTCCGGAATCGGGGTGGCGAGCGCCGCAGCGGCCGCGAGGCTCCCGGCCGCGCCTTGAATGAAATGCCTTCGATCGATATCTGCCACGTGTGCCTCCTACAAGACCGTCGATGATACCACCTCACCAGCCCGGCTCGCGCCGGACGTATTCGTAGCGGCGTTGGGTGAACACGTGTACCAGGATAGCGCCGGCCAGGAAGCCGCCGATGTGCGCCCACCACGCCACGCCGCCGGTTTGGGCGGAGGCAGGCCCGAGGCTGCCTATACCGAAAAGCAACTGCTGCAAGAACCAAAAGCCCAGGAAGAACATCGCCGGCACTTCGAACGTAAAGAAGAACCACATCGGCACCAAGATCAGCACCCGCGCCCGGGGATATAGCATCAGGTAGCCGCTCAGCACGCCGGCAATCGCGCCGCTCGCTCCCAGGCTCGGCATGGTCGAGTTGGGGCTCGACCAGATGTGTCCGAACGTCGCCGCCAGGCCGCAGATCAGGTAGAAGATGAGGAAGCGGAAGTGGCCCATGCGGTCCTCGACGTTGTCGCCGAAGATCCAGAGGTAGAGCATGTTCCCCAGCAAGTGCAGCCAGCCGCCATGCAGAAACATGGAGGCAAACAGTGGAAACACGAGCAGCGCGAAGTTCGCTTCCTCCACACCTCCCGAGGGAGTGACGCTTACGCCGTGGACATACCGCGACGGGATCACCGCGAGCTCGTAAAACAACCGTGGCAGGGCGCGTCCCAGGCTCAGCTCGTAGAGGAACACGAGCACGTTGGTCGCAATCAGCAGTATCGTCATGACCGGCGTGCCGCGCGAGGGGACGTTGTCGCGGAGCGGGATCATGGCGGGAGGTGGTTAGAAGGCGCCCCGTCCGGAGAGGACGCGCGGAATGGAGCGCAGCAGGATCTTCAAGTCGAGCAGCAGGCTCCAGTTGTCGATGTATTCCATATCGAGCCGCATCCAGCTCTCGAAGTCGAGGTGGTCGCGGCCCTGGAGCACCCACAGGCACGTGAGACCGGGTTTCATCCGCAGGCGCCGCCGCTGCCAGGCCCGGTACTGCTCGACCTCGGAGGGGACTGCCGGCCGGGGTCCCACGAAGGACATGTCTCCCCGCAGGACGTTCCAGAGCTGCGGCCACTCGTCGATGGAATAGCGGCGCAGGTAACGGCCGAGGCGCGTCAGGCGGGGGTCGTTCGACATCTTGAAGACCGGGCCGTCCTTTTCGTTGAGAGCGGCGAGCCCGGCCTGGCGCTGCTCGGCGTCGTGGCACATCGAGCGCAGCTTGTAAAAGGTGAACCGCCGGCCGTTGAGCCCGCAGCGAATCTGGCTGAAAATGACCGGGCCGTGCGAGGTGAGCCGCACCAGCAGCGCGACGAAGGCGAACGGCGCCGCGGCGAGGAACAGGGCTACCAGGGCCAGGGTGAAGTCCAGGAGGCGCTTGATGGCCAGGCGGAGCTCGTCGTGGGGGGTGGCGGAGAAGGTCAGCAGCGGGAAGGGGCCGAACTGCTCGAGGTAGACTTCGCTGTTGACGTGCGGGAAGAAGTTCACCACCACGCGGGTCCGCACCCCCTCCTCATCGCACTGCAGGAAAATGTTTTCGAGACCGGCGAGCTGATCGCGTTCGACGGCGAAGAGGATCTCGTCGATGACGTGGTTGCGGAGCATGTCCCGCAGGTCGCTCACCGCCCGTACGGGATAGGAGGCGCCCAGTTCCATGCTGCGATCCGGCGAGCCGCCGTCGGGGTCGACAAAGGCGATGAGCTTGGCGCCGTACTGGTGGGCTTCCTCGAGAGCGCGTCCCACCTGCAGAGCCGCCGGGCCGAGGCCCACCACCACGAAATAGGACTCCGCGCCGAACTGCCGCCGCAGGTAGCCGCGCAGGGAGCGCGCGCTCACCCGGTAGGCGATCAGGGCCAGCAGGTTGAAGATACCGAACAGGCCGATGAAAGACCGGCTGACGTCGAGCTTGAGCAGGTAGAGGAAGCCGAGCAGGAGCAGTCCGCCGGCAGCCACCTGCTGGAGCGCGTCGTTCAGCGTGGTGAGGGGTCCGGCGGTTTCCAGGTGCTCGTAGATGCGGCGCGCAAAGCCGAGGCTGACCCAGATGACCAGCGCCGCCCCCAGCACCAGGGCCTTGATCGGGGTCTCGAGAAAGAAAACGTGCTCTAAGGGGAGATAGACGCGAAGCTGATAGGCAGCCTCGAAGGTGAGGATAACCAGGATGACATCGGCGAGAGCAAATAGCAGAGCGGCTTTGCGTATGTGCCGGCTGAACACCGAGTCACCTGGAAATGTTTTGATCCACCAGGATAGCAGGTAGCGCTCGCATCGGGCCGTGTGTCTCCCGGCGTGGTATTCTCGCCGGGTGCTGTTGGCCCTGCTGTGGATTTTCGCGCTGCCGGCGGTGCTGGCCGGGCTCGATTCTTTGCGGGCGGGCCGCCGCCAGGTCCGGACGGTCGAGGCCGAGATGGCTTCCCCACCCGCGGATTGGACGCCGCCGGTGACCTTGATCGTCCCCGTGAAGGGCCTGGAGCCGGGCCTCGCGGAGAATCTCCGGTCGCTCGCCGAGCAGGACTATCCCGACTATGAGCTGCTGGTGGCGGTTCACGACGCCGACGATCCCGCCGTGGAGCTGGCGAGCGGGAAGGCGCGGCTCGTGGTCGCGGGGCCGGGCCACACCGGCACGGGCGAGAAGATCAACAGCCTGCTGGCAGCGGTGGCCGTGGCGCGCCCCGCGAGCGAAGTGCTGGCGTTCGCCGACTCCGACGGGGTGGTAAGCCAAGGCTGGCTCCGGGGACTGGTGGCGCCGTTGCGCGATCCGGCGGTTGGGGCGGCGACTGGGTATCGTTGGTACTTTCCGGACCGGGGCGGCCTGTGGCCGATGCTGCGTAGCGTGTGGAACTCGACTATCGCCGGGTCGTTCGGCGCGGGACGAGCGCACTTCGCCTGGGGAGGCGCGATGGCGGTGCGGCGAGACGTGTTCGAGCGAACCCGAGTGGCCGAGTTTTGGCGGGGAGCGGTGAGCGACGACTACCGGCTCACCCACGCCATGCGGGCGGCGGGCCTCGAGATCCGCTTTGCGCCACGGGCCATGGTCGCCTCGGGAGGTGACTGCACGGCGGGCGAGTTTCTGAGCTGGGCTGTGCGGCAGATGATCATCACGCGCGCCTACAGTCCCGGCCTGTGGCGGACAGGGCTCGGGGCGCACGTGATCTATTGCGGCGCCATGGTGCTGGCTGCGGCGGCGATCGCGGCCGGACACCTTTGGGCGGCGGTGCTGCTGGCGCTGGTCACGCTGCCCGGCATGTGGCGGGGCGCCATGCGGGTGCGCGTGGCCCGCCGGCTGTTTCCCGACCGCGCCGCGTGGCTCGACCGTCACCGCGCGGCGTACTTCTGGCTGACGCTCCCGACCACCTGGATCTGGTTGTACGTCTTCCTGGCGTCCGCCCGGACCCGGCGCATCGAGTGGCGCGGGAACGTCTACGAGCTGGTGGGACCGGCGGAGACCCGAGTCGTAAGATAACGATCAAGGCGCCGTGTGCCTGTCCAGCGCCGCGTAAAAGATCGCGGCGACTCGCTCGGCGATGTGCCGTCGAGCATACGTCTCAAGGAATTCCGGATCCGGCGTGGTGCTCACCGCGCGTGCCGCCCGGTTGAGGAGGTCCCGGATCCCGGCAGCCACGCTCGCGGGGTCCTCGGTGGTCACGAGCGCGTAGACGGCCGCGTAGCGGCGCACCAGGTCAGCATTGTCGCCCGGCGGGACGACGGCCAGGATGGGCCGGCCGCTCCGGAGGTACTCGAATGTCTTACCAGCGACCGGAGTCACTTCGCTCCGGCTCGGCGCCTGGTAGACGATCAGAATGTCCGCCGCACGCATCGTCCGGATAGCTTCGCGGTTGGATAAGGAAGCCCGCGTGCGCACCGAGCCCTGCAGGCCGAAGCGCCGGACGTATCGCCGGAGCGCCGCACTGTCGTCACCCAGGATCAGGAGATCGATCGGACGTCCAGCGTCGATTACCGCGCGCACCCCACGCAGCAGGGCCTCCGGCGAGCGGCCTCCGACACTGGAGAGCCGGCCGCAGTAGAGCAGCAGGGGCCGTTCGCGCGGGGGGATCTCCACCGGCTCCTGGAAGTCTCCGTCGTCGAACCCGTTCGGCACCAAATGGAGACGCGGCTCAGCTCTGTCGAACCGGGCGGCGTACGCCCGTCGCATGGACGGAGTGTTCAGGATGATCGCGTCCGCGGACTCGAAGATCCATTGTTCGAAGCGCGGGTAGACCCAGCGGCAGAGGCCGCGCTTGGCGGCTTGCTTGATCCGGCCTCCGCTCGAATGCGGGTCGAGCGACCAGGCATCGCGGAAATCGACGACGACGGGGATCCCGGCCTCACCCGCGAGGCGAACCGCCGACAGGACGTGCGGAAACGGCGGACCGCTCGCGTAGACGAGGTCGGGGCGCGCCTCGCGGAGGAGGGCGCGCGCGCGCGGCAGCATCCGTCTTGCCCACACCCAGGCCCCGAGTTGATAGGAAAGCCGCGGCGAGATAGGGGTCCGGATCCGGACGACTTCAGGCCGCGCGGCGGCCGGCTCACCCCGGTTCTGGGCCCTCCCCTCGTCCCGGCACAGCACCGCCACGTCCCAACCGAACTCCGGCAGATATTGCGCGAGCTTCTCCGTGCGCATCGCCGCGCCCGGCGCGGAGCACGGCGGGAAATCATAGGTGACGAGGAGCGCCTTCTTCATGCGGCTTCAGCAATCGGCACCGCCGCTTACCGCGGCCGGTCTGGTGCGGCGAGCCCGTGGACGGATTTTAAATCTTCCATCCTTACTTTGCTGGGCTTAACACGTTCCACGGCGACGCCTACAAAGAAGGCCGTGACACACGCGAACGCGATCGGCAGGGCCAGCGGAAGCAGGAGGAGCAGGTAGGGCTGCTGGTGGGAGATGGCGCGTACGCGTTCGATGACCTTTCGGGCTCGGCCTCCCTCGCGTTGGTAAGGCTCGAAATCACCCTGAAAAGGAGCCTCTGGCGGGAGTGGTACCAGCCGGGCGAGCCGGGGTGTGTCTCGTCCGGTCCAGAAAAAGCGACGCAGGGCGGACCACACTCCCTCGGGTGGGCTGTGGACGGAACGCGCCCGCGGCTGCCGCCAGATCGCGATCCCGGCCGAGCGCAGCAAGCGGCTGTACACGACGTTCTGTCCGCGATAGATGGGGAGGCCGGACGGAAACGGGCAGCGTAAGAATACCTCACGCCGAAAGGCCACGTTGTTGCCGTAGAAGCCGCGGGCGGGAGCAACCTCCGTCTCATAGGAGAAGCGCGGGAAGAAAAAGACCAGCGCCATCGCCAGGGTGAACGGTCCAGTGATGGCAATAGCCGTCTCTCCCGCCAGGACTTCGATATCGGGACGGTTCGCGAACGTCTCGAGGAGCGACGCGAGCCACTCCGGCCGGTAGAGGCAGTCGGAGTCGGCGAACACGAGGACTTCGCCCGAAGCAAACGATACAGCGAGCGACTTCTGGTCGCCGTAGTCGGTGCCGGCAGGGAGGCGTTGAATGGAGATCCACGGATATCGGGCCCGCAAGGTCTCCAATAGCGCGGGAGGCGCCTCGCCACTGTCGAGTAACACGACTCCTCGGGCCAGCGCCGGAGACGGGACCTGGGAGGCGATCGAGTCGAGGGAGGCGACGAGACGGTTGGGGTCGGCCGTCCGCAGGTTCGCAGTCTCTATCACGATCGAGAAGGAGAGTGGCTGAAGTTCGCCACCGGGCTGAGCCATGTGAACAGCATAGCCCAGACCGGGCAAAGCGGTGACGCCCGGCGCCTTTGGCCCGGTGGCCGGCTTCTCTGAAACTGCCCCTACCCTTCCGCGAACTCGCTGTGCTTCTTGCCAAACAGGAAATAAATCACGAGACCAATCACGAGCCACACGAAGAACCGGATCCAGGTCTCGAGCGGTAAGCTCGCCATCAGAACCACGCAGAACGCGATCGAGATCCAGGGTGTAACGGGCACCCACGGCACGCGGAAGCCGCGGGGCCGCGCGGGCTGCGTGCGCCGCAGAACCAGGACGCCCGCCGAGACGATCACGAAGGCGAACAGGGTGCCGATGTTCGAGAGATCGGCGAAGGTGCCGATGTCCCAGATGCCGGCGGGGATGCCGACGGCGAGGCCGGCGATCCAGGTGCTGATGTGCGGGGTCTGGAAGCGCGGGTGGACGCGGGAGAAAACCGGGGGCAGCAGGCCGTCGCGCGACATCGCGAACCAGACGCGCGCCTGACCGTACTGGAAGACCATCAGCGAGGACACCATCCCCACCAGCGCGCCGACGTTGACGAAGCGCCGGATATTATCCATACCCAGAAGGCGCAGGGCGTTGGCCACCGGGGCGGCATTGTTCAGAGTCTGCCAGGGTTGAATGCCGGTGAGTACCAGGGACACCGCCATATAAAGCACCGCGCAGAGCACGAGGGTCGCGAGGATGCCAATCGGGAGATCGCGCTGCGGCTGGCGGCACTCCTCGGCGGCGGTCGAGACCGAGTCGAATCCGATGTAGGTGAAGAAGACGATGGCCGCGCCGGTGAGGACGCCCTGGAAGCCGTTGGGCAGAAAGGGATGCCAGTTCTCGGCGCGAACGGCGTGGGCCGCGCCAAACACGAAAATCAGGATGGCCGCGAGTTTGATCGCGACCATGATGGTGTTGGCCTCGGCGGTTTCCTTAATGCCGCGCACCAGCAGCCAGGTAAGTATTAGCAGGATGATCAGGGCCGGCAGGTTAAACCAGGCCCCGGAATACACGCCGCCCACGATGGGCGGGGTCGAGAGCGCCGGGGGCAGGTGGATTCCAAAGATGCTGTCGGCGAAGTCATTGAAGTAGGCCGAAAAGCCCACCGCCACCGCCATGTTCGAGACGGCGTATTCGAGGATGAGATCCCAGCCGATGATCCAGGCGAAAATCTCGCCGAGCGTCGCGTAGGCGTAGGTGTAGGCGCTCCCAGCGATGGGGATCATGGAGGCCAGCTCGGCGTAGCAGAGCGCTGCGAAACCGCAGGCGAGCGCGGTGAGCAGAAACGAGAGCGAGATGCCCGGTCCCGCGCCGGAACGGCCGTGCGTGGAAACGGCGTGGCGGCCGTGCAAGAGCAGGTCGAGCACCGGGGCCTTGAGGATCGACGGGATGGCGACGGATTCGCCCGCGGCCGCCGTCCCTGTAAGGATAAAGATGCCGGTGCCGATGACCGCGCCCACGCCGAGCGCCGTCAAGGCCAGCGGACCGAGCGTGCGGCGCAAGCGGCGGCCGGGCTCCTCGGACTGCGCCACCAGCCGGTCGATGCTCTTGGTGCGGAGCAGTTGCGACACGGCGGCGTTCCCTAGGCGACCCGGCGAACCGGCACGACGTTAGCAGCCTGTGTCGAAAACCGCTCCCTCACGGTCGTGGCTCGGTAAGGTGCCCGTTTTGCCGAGCCGCGCGCGTAAGCAAGCGGTCATCTGGCACTTTCGACACGGGCTGTTAGCGCTTCCGCTGGCCGGAGACGCGCCTGATTTTCTTTTTCTTGGCGCCGCGCTCACCGGTGCGCTTGGCCTTGGGCGCCGCCTTTTTCCGCGCCGCGCGCTTGAGCTTCTTGCGTTCCGCTTTGTCGGTAATGTTCTTGGTAATCAAAGGTTGTCTTCACTCCTGGCTCAGTGTGGCGTATTTCTCGATCAGCTTCTTGACGCCGTGGCGCGGAAAGCTCACCGTAATCTTAGCGTCTTCCCCGTCGCCTTCGCAGCGTAGCACGGTACCGGTGCCATATTTGGGGTGGCTCACCCGGACCCCGGCGCGCCAGCGTCCCCCGCGCGCCGCAGCCGGCGCCGAGGCCGGACGGCGTGCCGGCGCCGCTGCCACGGGCCGCGCCGGCGGGGCCACGGTGGTCTTCGGGAGGGGCACTTCCACGCCGCGCGCGGCGAAGTACTCGGCGACGTTCTCGACCGAATTGTACGTCTTGCCGGTGAAGGCGTTGCGCCGGGCGATCTCGCGCACCTGCTGGCGCTCGGCGTAAAGGTCCACGTGGTCGAAATCGGCGGCGGCCCGGCGGCGCGGGGAAAAGTCTTCCACCAAGCCCTCCGGAATCTCGGCCAGGAACCGGGAGGGCCGCGTGACTTCCAGCTCGCCGCCTCCGAAGCGGCGGCGGGAGCGGGCGCGCGTCAGCACCAGTTGCTGGCGGGCGCGCGTCATGCCCACGTAGCAGAGGCGGCGCTCCTCCTCGACACCGCTCTCGGAATCGAGGCAACGGCTATGGGGGAAGATGCCGTCTTCGAGGCCGGCCATCATGACGAGCGAAAACTCCAGGCCCTTGGCGCTGTGCAGCGTCAGCAGCGTTACCTGGGCCGCTTCGTCGAGGTCGTCGGTGTCGGCCACCAGGGCGGCGTGGTCGAGAAACTCCGCGAGGCTTTCGCCACGCTCGACGGAATCGGCCGCGGCGTTGATCAATTCGTTGATGTTCTCCTGGCGGCCCTGGCTCTCGACGCTGCCTTCCTGCTCGAGCATCCGCTGGTACCCCGTGGCCTCGCGCAGCCAGACCAGCACCTCGTTGAGCGGCTCGGTGGCGGCCTGGCGGCGCAACTCCCCCATCAGATCGCGGAAGGCGCCAAGGGCGGCCTGGGCGCGGGCGGGAAACACGCCGGAGGCGAGCAGGTCTTCGAGAGCCTCCCAGAACGTCAGGCCGCGAGTGGTGGCGTGACGCTCGATCTGGTCCACGGTCGAGCGGCCGATGCCACGTGCCGGGGTATTGATGATACGCAGCAGGCTGTAGGAATCCTGCGGCGAGGCGGCGGCCTTGAGATAGGCCAGCATATCCTTCACTTCGGCGCGCTGGTAAAAACTCAAACCGCCCACCAGCAGGTACTTGCGCCCGTAACGCCGCAACGCTTCTTCAATCGGCCGCGACTGGAAGTTGGTCCGGTAGAGCACGGCCACCCGGGCCGTGGGGTTCGCGCGCAGGTACTTGGTGATGTAGTCGGCGATGAAAAGCGCTTCGTTCTCGGCGTCCTCGCCTTCGTAGAAAACGAGGCTGGGGCCGGCGTCGGAAGTGGTCCAGAGGTTCTTGCCTTTGCGCTGCTGGTTACGCGCCACCACTTGCCCCGCGGCGTCGAGGATGTTGCGCGTGGAGCGGTAATTCTGCTCCAGGCGGATGAGGCGGGCGCCCGGATAATCGCGCTCAAAATCGAGAATATTCCGTAAATCCGCCCCGCGCCAGCCATAAATCGACTGATCTTCGTCGCCTACCACGCACAAATTACGGCGTGGCTCGGCGAGCAGGCGCACCAGGCGGTATTGCGTGCGGTTGGTGTCCTGATATTCGTCGATCATCACGTGGTGGAAGCGGTCGACGAGGCGCTGGCGGACGTCTTCGAAGCGCGCCAGCAGCCGAACGGTTTCGAGCAGCAGGTCGTCGAAGTCGAGCGCATTGGCGCGGCGCAGGGCGGCTTCGTAGCGCTCATAGACGACCGCGACCTTCTCGGCGAGCGGATCGCGGGCCGTGCGGAAATATTCTTCGGGCGACAGGCCGCCGGTTTTCGCGTCGCCCAAGCGGGCGAGCGCGGTGCGTGCGGGCAGGATCTTGTCGTCGAGGCCCAGCTCGCGGCAGACGCTCTTGACCACCTGAAGCTGGTCGGTATCGTCGTAAATGGTGAACCGCGGCGTGAAGCCAGGCCGCAGCTCGGCCAGCGGCTCGCCGTGCTGCCGCAGCAGGCGTACGCTCACGGAGTGGAACGTGGAGACCAGCGGCGCGGCCGCGCCCGGTCCGAGCAGGCTGACGACGCGCTCGCGCATCTCCCCGGCAGCCTTGTTCGTGAAGGTCACCGCCAGCAGGTGAGCCGGCGAGACGCCGAGGTGGCGGATGAGATGAGCAATGCGGCAGGTGATGACGCGGGTCTTGCCGCTGCCGGCCCCGGCCAGAATCAGCAGCGGTCCCTGGGTGTGCTCTACGGCTTCACGCTGCTGGGGGTTGAGTTGTGCGAGAAAATCCATGCCGGGGGGGACAGAGCCCATTCTAGCATGTGGCCTCCGCGCCCCCGGCCGCGAGTGACGTCCAGGCGTCGATGCTAGACTCGGCCTCATATGACACTCGCGTATCTGCGTTGGGGACGCGTGGTACTGGGAGGTATCTTGGCGGAGTTAGGGGTTTTCGCCGTTGTTTTCCCAGTGCTCCATTTCTTTGGGCAGCAGGCTTTCCTGGCGTCCATTCTGGTCGCGTCCGTAGCCCTGCCATTCATCTTTGCAGTGTGGGTAGGCCGGCGTGTCGAGTCGCATTTCGCACTCCACGGAGTGCTGGTAGGCGCCGTCGCCGCACTGGTGTACCTGATCTTGGCGTGGGGACAGCCCGAGCCCCTCCTTTACAAAATTGCTCACGGGCTAAAGCTCGTAGGGGGGATGCTGGGGGGCGTCGTGGCAGCGCACCGCGCGGCTGAACGTCGCGATACGCAGTTCAGCAATTCAAAGTAGCCCACTACTTAATGTCCTAACTAAATTAGTAGCCAGCGAAAACCGCTCCCTCACGGTCGCGGCTCGGCCACAGGCCTCGTCTTGCTGAGCCGCGCGCGTCAGCAAGCGGTCATCTGGCACTTTCGACACGGGCTGCTTATTTAAGGGCGTGTGGCAAGGCGAGTCCAAAGGAAGACCACGAAGGCCGCGGGTGGGAGCGCTCCCCAGAGAGAGGCACTCTTGCTCACGTTCAGGAAGCCGTGGAGCGCGACGTGAAAGAGGAGAAACGCCGCGACGGCTATCGCCCCAGTTTTGAGCCCACGCATAGCGCTAGTCCGGCAGCGCCGCCGGACCCACCACCGTCTCGAGCTGTTCGGCGACCGCCAGCGCGACTTCGTCCTGCCAGGGCCTCGCCACCACCTGGACGCCGATCGGCATGCCCTCCGGAGACCGCCCGACCGGCACCACCACCGCCGGATTGCCGAGCACGTTGAACATTTGGCAGTAATGGAAAGCTTCCGGATATTTTACGGTGCGGCCGCCGATCTGCCAGGAGCGCTCGCCGTGCCGGAACGCCGGCACCGCAGACACGGGGCAGAGCAGCACCGGCCAGTCCTCCATTTGGCGGAGCAGGTCGTTTCTCATCAGGTCCCGCTTCACCCAGGCTTGCAAGAGTTTCTCGAAAGGGGCGCGGTGCGCCTCGGGCCCCGCGCTCAGCAACTCGAGCGAGAGGGGATGGAGGTCGCGCAGGCGGTCCCCGA
>JBGPDC010000017.1:0-45699 GCA_041482115.1 Terriglobia bacterium
AACTCGTGCAAGATGTCGAGCAGCAGTTTCAGCAGTGGGCGTACGGCAACGAAACCCTGCGACGTCTATGCGCAATTATTTAAGACGCTCAGTTTAGAAAAAACGGTACTCGAGGGGATGCACGGCAAGCAAGTTGGTGTATACTGAGCCCCGCTCCAGAACGCAAAATAGCAATACCGGCACTACCAGACTCGGTGCCTTCGTGAGATAGAACCAACTGCGCAAGCGGAGGGAACCGCCTGAGGCTCAGCATCTTCATCGGGCTCGCTGACGCCCATCTCGGCACCGCTCTTGGTCCGCTACTACTCCAGCGCTGTGAGCTCGCGGCCTCCGGCCGTCCGGTCACGATCTCGCGCCAGGGTGCGGAAGGAGTCGTGATCGTCTTCCCGGAAACGGGAGCGCGGGCGCGGCTTCGACCGGAGGCTTCCCCGCAGGAGATTGCCGCGGAAATCCTGCGGCTGGCGGAGCAGGAGAGCGGCGAGCAACGAGCGCTCGACCCGCCCGGCCGGGAACACCCGGATGGCGAGAGCTCCTGGATTCAAGCCGCCCAACGCGAGATTCGGAACGCGGCACGGTCGTCCAGCAACGTGCTCATCACCGGCGAGACCGGCACAGGAAAAGAACTGGTCGCGCAATTGATCCACCAGAACAGCGACCGGCGCAATAAGGCGATGGTTGCGATCAACTGCGCCGCCATTCCCGATTCCCTCGTAGAGAGCGAGCTGTTCGGTTACGAGCGGGGCGCGTTTACCGGCGCCACGGTGGCCTGGGACGGCAAGTTGAAGCAGGCCGACGGCGGCACGGCGTTTCTGGATGAAATCGGCGATTTGAGTCCTTTCGCCCAGGCTAAGATATTGCGAGCGATCGAAACCGGGGAACTGCAGCGGCTGGGCAGCTCGCGGCCGGTCAAGACGAACGTCCGCATGATCGCGGCTACCAACCACAACCTGGAAGACGCGCCCGGCCACGAGTTCCGCCGCGACCTTTTCTTTCGTCTCAGCGTGATTCAGATCGCCATTCCTCCCTTGCGCGAGCGTATGGAAGACATACCCGGGCTGGCGGCCGCGTTCGTCGAGGAATTTCGCGGCAAGTTCGGACAGGCGGTTTCCTGCGTCAGCCCGCACATGATGGCCTTGCTGCTGCGCCACACCTGGCCTGGCAACGTGCGGGAGCTGCGGAATGTGATCGAGGCGGCTTTCGTCAACTGCATCGGATCCACGAACGGCTTGCTGGAGATGCCCGAGCGGCTGGCGCGCCGGATCGAATCGGCGGGGGCCGCGACGCCTCATTCTCCACAGGCGCTCCCTGTCTCGGAACAGGCCCAGTTGCTGGCCACTCTTTCTTCGACCAACTGGAACAAGGCCGAGGCGGCTCGCCGGCTACGTTGGTCGAGGATGACGCTTTACCGCAAGCTGGCTAAGTATGGCCCCCTCCGCGAACCCCGCTCCAGTGATCCCCCGCGCGATAGAGTCGTAACAGCCGGACGCACCGTGTGACACCTGCGTCCCACCGGGTGTAACTGAGAGTTACACCAGCGCCAACCCGTATTGCCCTTCGCCAGGCGCAACCACTGCTCTCCCTGACACTTCCGCGCCACGCGGGAGTTTGGCGATCCACCTGCATCCTTCCGCCGCCGACGGTAGCAGCGTGTCGGACCAAGGCCGCCTAAGTGAACTCGAAGCCAAGTACGCGAACACGGTGAATATCGCGTTCAATCTCGCCGAGTTTATCTTCGAGTTCTCGCAGTCGTATTCCGATCGTGAGAGTCCTGTGGTGGTCGTCCGGGTGGTGACGGCGCCGGTGAACGCCCGGGCGTTCGGGCAAGTGCTGGATGAAGCTCTCCGCCGCTACGAGGAAGCGGTCGGGCCGATTCCAGAACATTAAACGGGAACCAGGATGAGCGACTACACGGCGATTCGGGCGGTCTCATTGAGCCTGCGCCAGGTGCTACGCAACGCCATCACCAACGACAGCGACCCGCAACTGAACGGCGTCGAGATTGACCTGCGTTCCCCCAAGGAAATGCGCGAGGACAATAACGCGACCGGCGTCTCGTTCTGGCTGTATCGTGTGACACGCGACCCGGACGCCCTAAACCTCGCTGCGCGGCGGGTCCAGCCGGACCGGGTGTCAAAACAGCCCATGCCGCTGCACCTGTACTACCTGGTGTCGCCGATCCGGACGCGCCCGGAGGATGAACAACTGCTGCTGGGCCGCGTAGTCCAGACCTTGAACGACCACTCCATCCTGATGGGCGCGGATCTCGTCGATACGCTGGCCGGCGCGCCGGATCAGTTCCGCGTGATGCTGGAGCCGTTTTCCCTGGAAGAGCTTACACGCGTCTGGACGGCGCTCGAAGAGTCCTACCAGATGTCGGTGACCTATTCGGTGCAGGTGGTGACCATCGATTCGGACCGCGAGGCCGTGGACGCTCCGCCGGTGCTGGAGCGCCGCTCGGTCTACGAGGAGATCGTATGAGCGCCCCGCACGCCGTCACCGCGAACGATCTGGCCTACCAGGCCGTCGATGAGTTGGTCCTGACTTACACAGTACTGGTGCAGGGCGCAGTGCGGGACGCGGTGACGGGCGGACCGCTGCATGCGCGCGTCGCCGCGAGCGCCGACCACCCGGAGGCGCTGGCCAAGGGATTTGAAGGCTCCTTGTGGTGCGTGGCGGGCTACGTGGAGCAGGTCTTCCCACACTGCCCGCCGGCCTTACGGTCACTCTTTCCGCGCCGGGATACCGGGACGCCGGGGTCAGCTTGAATCTTCCGCCAGGCGCCGTCTTTCCCTTCGATGGCGGGACCGTGCTGCTGCGGCCCGACCCGGTGCGTATGCAGGGGCGGGTCGTGGAAGTGGTGGGGGCGCGCAATCCGATTGCCGGCGCAGCGGTGACCGCCGCCAACCCGAACGTTCTGCTGTTGAGGACGCCGGTCCACCTCGACCACGCCGCGGGAGTGACGGTGCGGCGGCGGGCCTTGAACTCCGCCGGGTCGGTGAAACAGTTGACGGCGGCAGTGCTCGGCGGCAGCACGCGACTGACTTTGACCAACACCACGGGCGTGGTTGCCAACTCGGTGCTGCGACTAGGGACCGACCGGGAGGCGGAGTACGCGGTCGTGACCGCGGCGGACCCGGGGACCGGAAGCGTGGACCTGGCGGCGCCGCTGTGGCGGAGCCTGGCGGCGGGAGCGACCGCCCGGCGTGTCACCAAGGGGGCCATCGGCGCCTCCCGGACGCTGTCACGCGACGCACTGGCCGGAGACGGGCTGGTCGTACTGAGCGGCAGCCTGTCAGACGGCACGATCGAAATTTTCGATGGCGGCAAAAGCGAATATGCCGTCACCGGGGCGCTGACCGATGCGCGCGGCTACTACCGCCTCGACGGCGTCGGCGGCGTCGTGATGCTCGACTTACAAGCTGCGGCGCCCACCTACGTTACCCAGCAGGTGAGCGTCGCGCTGGACTATGCCGCGCCGGTGAACATCACGGATTTCCGGCTGGCACATTGAGCGCGGGAGTGAAAGAGAAGAGAGGAGCTAGCAAATGCCTGAATACTTTGCACCGGGCGTATACGTAGAGGAACAGGACACTACCCAGCCGATCGAAGGCGTGAGCACGAGCGTCACGGGCTTGGTCGGCATGACGCAGCGCGGGCCGGTGAGCGGTCCTCCGGTTTTGGTGACGAGCTTTCCGGAGTTTGCGCGCACCTTCGGCTCATACTTCGACTTCGGGGTGGGCTTCGAAGGACTGAATTCCCTGCCCCACGCCGTGCAGGGATTCTTCGCGAACGGCGGAGAATTGCTTTACGTTCGCCGCGTGCCGGGCATTTTGGCGCTGGTTTCAAAGAAAGTCACGCAGGGCGGATTGGTGACGCGGCTCCTGGCCGACGTCTCCCCCGCGGCGTTGACCAAGGCCCGGCTCCTGACGCTGCGCGGAATTCAGAACGGCAGCACCCTCACCTTCACCCAGGTCAAGAACGGGCTGACCACGCTTTCCGGGCCGCACACCGTGAGCACCTACAACCGCGACACCAATGAGGTCACGCTGGGCACGCCGCTGGGGATCGCGTTCGAAGCCAAGTACACCACGGTGGCGTCGGGACTGCCGCGGACCGCCAGTTTCGAAATCGATGCCGCCGATCCGGGTTCCTGGGGCGACACGCTGGATATGCGCGCGACCCATTCCTCGCCCGCCAAAGCCGAGGTGCTGTCTATTCCCGGTCCCTTCCCCAGCAGCAACGTCCAGTTGCGGACCACCGCCGGATTCTATGTGGGCGCCGCCGTGGAATTCGATCGTGGCCAGGCCAAGGTCTTCCGGAAAATTACGGGCATCAACGGCCTCGTGATTACGGTGGACGCGCCTTTTGCGGCCGCCACGGATCTCGACAAGCAAGTTCCGGCGCCGTACACGCTGGCTTCCGTATGCGAGTTCAACCTGGTGGTGACGCTCCGGGACGTCACCGAGACCTACTCGCGGCTGACGATCGAAAAGGTGCCGGGCCACTTCGTGCAGGACGTGGTGAGCGGATCGAGCCTGATCACTATCCTGGGCATCCCGGCGACCACCGATCCCTTGATGTTCCCCTCCGGTGACGACGGGCTGCACATCAAACTCGGGGGCGGCGCCAACGGCACCCCGCCCGGGGATGTGGAGTACATGGGCCTCGACAGCGGGCCGGGCAAGCGGTCGGGGATTCAGGCGCTGCAGGATATCGAGCAGATCAGCATCGTCGGCGTCCCCGGCATCGCTTCGCAGCTCGTGCAACAGTCGCTCATCGATCAATGCGAGGCGTTGAAGTACCGCATTGCGCTGCTCGACCCTAAACCGAAGGCGGCCAACAAAGCCCCCGACCTGACGGATATTCAGGCCCAGCGGAACCTGTACGACAGCAAGTACGCTGCGCTCTATTATCCGCGGGTGATGGTCTTCGACCCGCTGAGCAAGAACGAAATCTCTGCGCCGCCGAGCGGTTTCATCGCCGGCATCTGCGCCCGGGTCGACCAGGAACGCGGGGTGTTCAAGCCGCCCGCCAACGAGCTGCTGAACGGCGTGCTCGACCTGGAGGTCATCGTCAACAAGCGCGAGCAGGAGGTGCTCAACCCGGAGCCGAACAACATCAATGTCCTGCGGGACTTCCGTCCGCAAGGCCGCGGGCTGCGGGTGTGGGGCGCGCGCTGCATCACGAGCGACACCGCCTTCAAATACCTGAATGTCCGGCGGCTCTTCATCTTCCTGGAGGCCTCGCTCGACCGCGGCACGCAGTTCGCCGTCTTCGAGCCAAACGACGAGCGGCTGTGGGCGCGGGTGCGGCAGACGATTACGGACTTCCTGACCCGCGTGTGGCGGGACGGGGCCTTGATGGGAACGAAGCCGGAAGAGGCGTTCTTTGTCAAGAGCGACCGCACCACCATGACGCAGGACGACATCGACAACGGACGGCTCATCATCCTGATCGGCGTCGCGCCGGTCAAGCCGGCGGAGTTCGTCATCATCCGGATCGGGCAGTGGGCCGGTGGTTCGGCGGTGCAGGAACTCTAAGGCCGGCCGGAAGCGTTGAAAAAGGAGACTTCGAATGGCAACAGGAGAACGGAAAGATCCATACCGCGGCTTCAATTTTCGCATGGAGATCGAGCAGACCTCCGTGGCGGGATTCCGGGAGTGCACGGGCCTGAGCTTCACGACAGATCCGGTGGAATATCGGGAAGGCAGTGACGTGCCGTTGCACCCGCGCAAATTGCAGGGCATGCGGAAGTTCGCCAACGTCGTGTTGAAACGCGGATTCACAGACAGCCAGGAGCTGTGGAAGTGGTACAAGAACGTGCTCAATGGCGTCACCGACCGGCGGAACGGAGCCGTGGTCCTGCAGGACGAGCAGCACCGCGACGTCTTGCGCTGGAACTTCGAAAACGGATGGATCTGCAAGTACGAAGGTCCCGCTATGAATGCCACGAGCAACGACGTGGCTCTCGAAACCGTGGAGATCTGCGTCGAGCAGGTAACCCTCGCGTAGAGCTATGCCGGCCTACAGCGCTCCCGGGCTGTATTACGAAACGGTAGACGCCTCGCGGCGGCGGGTCCCCGCCGTTCGCACCGACGTGGCCGCTTTCGTCGGCGTGGCCGAGAAAGGCCCGCTGCATACGCCCACGGTGATCCAGTCGTGGGCTCAGTTCCAGGCGCGGTTTGGAAACTTCCTGGAGGGTCCGTTCCTGGCGTACGGCGTAAAGGGATTCTTCGAAAACGGCGGCGACCAGTGCAAGATCGTGCGGGTGGCGGCACCGGAGGCGGAGGCGGTTCTCGATCTGGAGTCGCCGCAACCGGCCGACCGGTCGTACTCGATCGTCGACACGGCCACGGGTTTCGCGCCGGGGGCGGTCGTCACCGTATCCCAGGACAGGCAGACCTGGGACGTGCTTCTGGCCGCCGTGGATGCGGTCGCCCGCCAGCTCACCTGGAGCCGTCCGCTCGATCCCGCTTACAATCCGGCGCTGGGAGCCGGCTTCGCGACTGGCGCGGGCAGCGCGCGGGGAGTGCTGCTCACCCCCTCGGGCGATCCCACCCTGCAGATTTCGGCGGAAAGCCCCGGCTACTGGGGCAACTCACTGGCCGCACAAATCGCGCGCACCAGCACTTACGCCACCCGGACGCGCGCCGGCGTGGCCCAGCCGGCGGACCGCGCGTCGTCGTTTGTCGAGACCGTAGCGGGCCTGCGCCCGTTCACGCTGCTCAAAGTCTTCCAGGACCTCTCGCCGGCGCCGTCCGTCGAGACCTGGCATTTGGCCGCAGCCGTCGACGTGTTCGATACCCGCATCGAATGGGACGCGCCGCTTGAGGCGGGCTTCGATCTGACCAAACCGATTGCGGTGGAGAGTCTCGAGTTCAGCATCAGCGTTTACGATGCGGGCATCTTGCGGGAAGTCTTCCCGCAGCTTTCCCTGGTTCCCGAGCACGAGCGGTATGCCCCTAACGCCATTCAGGCGGGCACTTCGAGCTTGATCCGGGTGACGGACCTGGGCGCGCCGGGGCCCCCGCAGGATCGCATTCCCGATGTGCTGGCGCCGAACCTGGACCGCGCCAGGCTCTACCTGGAGGGCGGACGCAACGGCACGGCGGCTCTCACGGTGGACGATTTTCTGGGCGATCCGGCGGCCTCCACGCGCACCGGACTGCGCACGCTGGAATTGGTTTCCGGCATCGGCATGGTAGCCATACCCGACCTGCTGATGCAGCCGGCGCCGCCCGTGGAGTTTGCGCCGCCGCCCCGGACGCCACCCGACCCCTGCGGTCTCTGTCCGCCTCCGCCTCGCGAGGTCCCGCCGCTGGCGCCGGTGCTGCGCGAGCGTATTCCGGGTTTCTCGCTGGACGAAATCTTCCGGGCGCAAGAGACGCTCATCGAGCATTGCCAGACAATGCAGTACCGCATCGCGTTGCTCGATCCGCCGCTGTTTTCCAAGCCCAAGGAGGCGGTGGACGTGGCGCAGATTCAAAGCTGGCGGCAGCGCTTCGACTCCAGCTTCGGCGCCCTCATTTTCCCCTGGCTGCTGGTTTACGATCCTCTCCAGCCGGCCTCGCGCCTGTTGCGGGCCGTGCCTCCCAGCGGACACGCCGCCGGAGTTTATGCCGGCAGCGACCTGGAACGCGGCGTCCATTGGGCGCCCGCCAACCGGCCGGTGCGGTGGGCGCAGGATGTGATGTTCCGCCTCGACGCGGGCGTCCAAGCGGCGCTCAATCCCCTGGGCATCAACTGCATCCGCGTCTTTCCGGGACACGGGCTGCTGCTCTATGGCGCGCGGACGCTTTCGAGCAAGCCGCGGTGGATCTTCGTGAACGTCCGGCGGCTGCTGTGCATGATCGAAGAATCGCTGGACGCGGCTTCGCAGTGGGCGGTGTTTGAGCCGAACGACGCCCGCCTGCAGAAGCTAATGACCATGGCCATCACGACTTTCCTCGATGGCCAATGGAAACGTGGAGCGCTGAAGGGGCAGCGCGTCGAAGAGGTCTTCTACGTCAAGTGCGATGCCCGCAACAACACGCCGGACCTGGCGGCGCAGGGACGCCTCCTGGCGGAGGTGGGGGTGGCGCCCGTGATCCCGGCGGACTTCGTGGTGGTGCGCGTCGGCCGCACCCGCGACACCCTTGAGATCAGCGAATGCGAGATGACCCGGTGAGGGGTTCCCTATGGCGTTAACCGGCGTGAAACAGCTCCGCGTGGACCCCGTGATGAACTACAACTTCGCGGTCACGCTGCTGGAATCGAGCGATCTCCTGTTTTCGGTGCTGAGCGCCCTCCAACTCAGGGCCGCCGGGGGCTTCAGCGAGTGCAGTGGTCTCGACACCACGCTCGAAGTGGAAGAGTACAAAGAAGGCGGCAATAACGGCGCGATTCTGAAGTTTCCGACCCGCGTGACCTGGGGCAACATCAAGCTGAAGCGGGGCGTGACCGTCTCGACGGAGTTGTGGGATTGGCACTACCAGTTCGCCGCCGGGTTCGGCACGCGGCGCGATGGACTGATCGTGCTATTCGACAGTGAGCGCCAGCCGGTCCGAACCTGGACTTTCCGGCGCGGGCTGCCCGTCAAATACGCCGGGCCGGCTATGAACGCGTCGCAGGGACAAGTAGCGGTAGAGGAGATGGAGATCGCCCATGAGGGCCTGTTTGTGGCGGGCTGAGGCGGCTGGGAAGGGACGGCATGGACGTTGAAATCGGAGAGGTCAGCAGCTCGGTACACACCACGGATTCCGGGGCGCTACTGCACCCGAAGATGATCGAGCAACTGGTGAGGATGGTGTTGGGAAAGCTCAAAGATGCACAGGAGCACGAGAAGCGCGTAAACGACGAAAAAGACTTGCGGCCGGGAGCCTCGGCCGACGAGTCGAAGAGCTGGGACTAAGATGCCGGAACTAGCCAAGGCCGAATTCGTTCGCTTGAATGCGCGCGGGAACGCTGAGTTCCCGGCCATTCCGGTGCAGTTCAATCCCACCGAATTCACGCTGAACAAGGCGACCCAGACGGCCGAGATCGGCATCCCCGGACTCGATATGCCGGTACTTCAGTTCGTGCGGGGACAGACCGAGACTCTCACCCTCGACCTGTTCTTCGACACCACGGACAGCGGCATGGCCGGCGACGACGTGATACCGGTCACCGAGCGGACTGACCTGTTTTACCAGATGATCAAGATTGACCGGAAGACGCACGCGCCGCCGGTGGTGCGCTTCACCTGGGGCGGAGATTCGAGCTTTCCGGGAGCAAACCTGGACGGGCGGTGGTTCAGCCAGCGGCGGTCCAACGGTTTCCACTGCATCGTCGATAGCGTGCGCCAGAAATTCACGCTGTTCAGCCCGGAAGGCGTTCCGCTGCGCGCCACGCTCACGGTTTCTCTGAAGGAATACAAAACCCTGGAGGAGCAGGTCCACGAGCTCGGACTGGAATCTCCCGACCGCACGCACAGTTATGTGGTGCAGCAGGGCGACACTCTGAGCCGCATTGCGGCGGACCATTTCAACGACGCCTCCCAGTGGCGTGCGATCGCGGAACAGAACGATCTCGACAATCCGCTGGAGATGCAGCCCGGGAAAATTCTGGAGGTCCCGCCGCTGCGGTAGCGGATTGCTATGGCTGCCATTCCCATTGCGCGCTTGGGCGAGCCGTTTTATGTGCCGCACTTCCAGGTCAAGATCGACCGCCAGGATCTGGACCCGATGGTGATCCGCGACGTGACCCAGGTGACCTACAAAGACAAAGTGGACGAGATCGATTCGTTCGAGATGACTCTGAGTAACTGGGATGCAGAACTGTTCCAGCCGAAGTACGAGCCGAGCTCACGCTCGAAGTATGCGGGGCTTTTTGAGCCGGGCAAGCAGCTCGAGCTGACGATGGGCTACCAGGGCAATACCAAGAACGACCGGGTGATGCTGCAAGGCGAGATTACGAGCCTGGAGCCGACCTTCCCCGAAAGCGGCCCGCTTACCCTCGCGGTGCGCGGGCTCAACGTGCTCCACAAGTTTCGGAAGAAGCAGCATACCTCGGCCTGGTACGACGAGAAGGATAGCGACATCGCGGTAAAGATCGGCAAGGCCAAGGTGACGGATCAGAAGCCCGGACTGGACATCGAGGTGCGCGTCGACCCCCAGAGCCGGGACGCCGAGGAAGCGCCGCCCTTCACGTACATGAACAACAAGTTCGACATCGTATTTCTCCTGGAGCGGGCGCGGCGGCTGGGGTACACCCTGTTTCTCGGCATCGATCCCGATAAGAAGCAGTATCTCTATTTCGGGCCTTCCGAGAACCTCCAGAAGGTGACCTATGAGCTGGCGTGGGGCACTTCGCTCTCCGAGTTTCGTCCCACTCTGACGACGGCGAAGCAGGTTTCGCAGGTGACCGTGCGCGGGTGGGACCGTAAGGCGGGCAAGAAGATCGAGGGCTCCTTCGCGCTCGGTGACAAGGGTATGGACATCAAACCGCGACCAGGAGTCGGTGGCTCTGGCCGCGCAGGGCAAGCAGGAGGTTATCACCGACGTCCCCATCACTTCCGAAAAAGAAGCGAAGGACATGGCCAAAAAGATCTTGTCGAAGTTACGCCGCGAAATGATCAAGGCCAGCGGCTCGACCGTGGGACTGCCCGACCTACGGGCGGGATGCCGCGTGGCCATCAAGAACGTGGGACCGCGTTTCAGCGGGATGTACTTCGTAACCGAAACCACCCACTCGATCGGGGAGCAGGGCTACCGTACGACGTTCTCCGCGGAGCGCGAAAAGCCGCTGGAGGGCGCCCAGTGACGAACCGCATCTACGGCTTGGTCTCGGCCATCGTCACGGCGGTGGAAGATCCCGAGGGGTTAGCCCGCATCAAGGTGAAGTTCCCCTGGTTGGAGGGCGAGAACGAGACCTCCTACGCCCCGGTTGCCACGCTGATGGCGGGCGACAAGCGCGGGTCCTTTTTTATGCCCGAGCTCGGGGACGAGGTGCTGGTGGCGTATTACCAGGGTGACCCGAGCTACCCCTGCGTCGTGGGATACGTCTGGAACGGGCAATCCAAAGCGCCCGAAACGGATCCCAAGCGGCGCCTCATCCGCTCCGTGAACGGACACCAGATTGAGATGTACGACGCCACGGAGCAGAACGGCGACAAGGGATATGTGCGGATCAAGGACGCGCACGGCAACGTAATCGAGATGGGCAACGGGGTAATTCGCATCAAGGGTGTGGGCGCTATCAGCATCGAGGCCCCGCACGTGTTCATCAACAACCGGCGCGTGACGCCGACGGCGGGGGATATCTGAAATGGACGGCGTAGAACTCGATATCCCGCTGTGCTTCAGTCCCCCGGATCCGAAGAAGTTCAAGATCCCGCTGCCGTTCGGCGGCGCGCTCCAGCCCATCCTCGACATGTCCAAAGGCATGCCGAAGGATTGCACGCTGGTACAAAGCCTCATCCTGCAGATCACGCCGATGCTCGCCAGCATGGAATGCATGTTGCGCGTCCTGAACGTGATCATGGCGCTCAAAGCAACCGTGGAGAGTGCCTTCACTAAGACCGGTGACCTGCTGGCGGCGATTGAAGAGCTGGCGGAATGCTTCATCATGCTCACGCCCGCCGGCATCGCGCCTCTGATCGCGGCCGTGCTGCGGATTGTTATTCACTTCCTGGAATGCTTCATCGACGCCTTCATGAGCCTGTACACGTTTCAGGTGGGGATCGATCTCAGCTCCGCCACTGGAAATCCGGTGCTGCTGAATTCTCTAAAGTGCGCCCAGGACAACGCCAACAAGTCGATGGACGGATTGATGTCGAGTATGGAGGGCGTCCAGCCGCTGCTCGATATCGTGCAATTGCTGGGCGGCATCGCCGGGCTGCAATTGACGATGCCTTCGTTGTCCGACATTGCCGGACAGGAAGATCCCCTGCAGGCGATCGAAAGTCTGAAGAATACGCTCGAAGAGCTGGCGCAGATCGCCGACTCGCTGCCCGTATAAGACCGACGAAGACAGGCCGTGATTTCCTCGGAACCGGGTTGCGCTATCCGGTGCGCGTCAATCCGCGCGGTGGCCTCTCGCTCTCGTCCGCGGAGCAGAAGATCGAGGAATCGATCTGGCTGATTCTTTCCACGGCGCGCGGCGAGAGGCAAATGCGGCCCACGTTTGGTTGCGGCATTCACTCCTACGTGTTCGCGCCCAACTCGCCGCAGACGCACGGGCACATCGCCCACGAAGTGCGGCAGGCCCTCACCGCCTGGGAGCCGCGCATCGACGTGCAGAGCGTGCGCGTGGACGCCGGCGCCACGCAGCCGAGTCTCCTCCTCATCCGTGTGGACTATCTGGTGCGGTCCACCAACGTGGCTCAGAACCTGGTTTATCCATTCTTTATCCGAGAGGGGATTGGAGGCTGATATGCCGCTGGTGGCGCCCAATCTCGACGACCGCCGCTTTGAAGATATCCTGGCGGAAGCAAAATCGCTGATTCCGCGCTACGCCCCGCAGTGGACGGATTACAACGAAAGCGACCCCGGCATCACCCTGCTGGAGCTGTTTTCGTGGCTGACGGAGCTGACGATCTACCGGCTTAACCGCGTGCCGGAGCGGAACTACATCAAATTTCTGGAATTGCTCGGCATCACGCCGAAACCGGCGGAGCCCGCCCGCGTGGAGCTGACCTTCACGCCTTCCCGGCACGACGTGCCGCTCGTGATCGTGCCCCCGGGCACGGAGGTGGCCACGGCGGCGCACGGCCCCGAAAAGCCCCTGGTGTTCGAGACCGACGAAGCGCTGCTCGTCCTGGGCGCCACCCTGGCGGCGATTCAAAGCTTCGACGGCTTTTCGTACTTTGTAGAGACCACCAAGAACAACGCTGCCGGACAATGGTTTTACCCGTTTGGCCCGCACGCCCGGCCGGACGCGGCCCTGCTGCTTGGCTTCGACTCTCCCGTTTCTCTGCCCGCGGATCAGTTCCACCTGGCGGTGCACGTGGCCACCGAGGGGCTCACGCCCGAAGGCCACCATTGCGATCTGGATCTGGCGGCCATGCCGCTCGCGGCGGACATCCGCTGGGAGTATTGGAACGGCCAGGCGTGGCGGCCGCTGAGCCTGGATAAGGACGAGACGCGGGCCTTCACGCGCAGCGGCCATATTTACTTTCGCGGTCCCGGGGCTAGCGCGGTGAAGGCGAAACTGGGCGGTGTCCCCGCAATGCTCTACTGGCTCCGGGCGCGTCTCGCGAGCAGCGGATACGACATGGCGCCGCGCGTGGCTTCCGCGCTGATCAACACGGTCCGCGCCACGCAGGCCCAAACCGTCCACGATGAAGTGCTGGGGGGCAGCGACGGCCGGCCGAATCAGAGCTATCAACTCTCGAGCGCCCCGGTGCTGACCCTCGACAAACCGGTAATGGTGGCGGGCGCCGACGGCAAGCGCGTGACCGTCACCAGTCTGCGTCTCGAGATCGACGAGGGGAGCGGCTTCCAGGTCTGGCAGCAGGTGGACGATTTCGACGCCTCGGGCCCTTACGATCCACACTACACGCTCGATCGCACGACCGGCCAGATCCAGTTTGGAGCCGCCCGCATTCCGGTCGCGAATCCGGCCAACCCCAGCGCGAATATAATTGCGCGGCTTTACCGTTACGGCGGGGGCGCCGCCGGCAATGCCGGTGCGGATACCATCACTCAGATCCAAAACTTCGTCGCAGGCATCGATGGCGTCACCCATGCTCTGCCGGCGGCCGGCGGAAGCGACGAAGAAAGCGTGGACGATGCCAAGCGCCGCGCGCCGCTGGTTCTCAAGTCGCGGGACCGCGCAGTGACCGCCGAAGACTTCGAATACCTGGCCCAGCAGACTCCGGGGGTGCGCATCCGGCGCGCGAAGGCGCTCCCTTTGGTCCACCCGAAGTACCGCGGTATGCAGGTGCCGGGAGTGGTGAGCGTGATCGTCGTCCCGGAGAGTGACGCGCCCAATCCCCTGCCTGGAGAAGCCACGCTGCGCCTGGTGTGCGCCCATTTGAATGTACACCGGCTGCTGACCACGGAACTTTACGTGATTCCGCCGGTGTACCGGAAGGTGAAGATTGTCGCGGAAGTGGCCGTCCGCCTGGACGCGGACCTGTCCGAGGTCAAGACTTCCGTCCTTTCCAACCTGGTCGGTTATTTCCACCCTTTGACCGGCGGCGAGGATGGCGCGGGCTGGCCGTTTGGCGGGCCCATCTTCTACAGCGACGTGATGGCCAGGGTGCTCGGCACCGCCGGGGTGGCGCGCGTCCTCAACAGCAATTTGACGATCTGGCTCGATGATGTGGCGCAGCCCGTGTGCCAGGATGTGCCGCTGTGCGATGGCGAATTGCTCTACTCGGACCAGCACGATATCCGGGTTAGTTACGTGACGAAATGATACCGGTGCAGTTCCAACACGACCATCTACTGCTCAACCAGCAAGCCGGCTGGCGTGGCGCGTTCCTGGAGGGCACCGTCCTCCAGGAGTGCGGCGGCGATCTGGAGCTGGCGCCTGCCCCAGGTCCGCCGCAGCCACTTCTTTCCGGACTGGCATTGCCGGCCAGTCTCGCGCTAGACGGCCGCGACCGCATCTACCTTCTGGACCAGGCCGCGGGAGAAATCAAGCGTTTCGACCCCTGCGATGGCGTGTTCGTGACGCTGCCGTGCATGGGCGGCGCGGGCGACGGGCCGCGTCGCTTCGGGGAGGCGCGGGCGATTGCGATCTGGAAGAACACCCTGCTGGTAGCGGAGGCCGGCAACCGGCGGGTGCAGGCGTTCGCGCTGGAGTCGATGACGCTGCGGGCGATCTGGGGGCCCTATCAGGTAACGGAGGCCGCCACCGGAATTGCCGTTAAGCGCATCGCACTGCACCAACCGCCCGAAGCCGGCACGTGGCAGCCGGTGGCGCTCGCTATCGCGCCGTGCGGCACGGCCTATGTGGCGGATTACGCGAACGGCCTGATCCACCTGTTCGACCGCCTGGGCTGCTGGTGCGCCGCGTATAACGGCGTCTCCGCCACCTCCCCTCATCTGGAGAAGCCGGTACAGATCGCGCTCGACCGCGCCGGCAACCTTTATATAGCGCAAGAGGGCAAATCCGAAATCGTGGTCCTGCGGCCCACCGGCGAGCACTCTGAGACCATCACCCCTCCCGACCGGCCCACGGCCCTTTGCCCCACGGCGCTCGCGGTTGACGACCAGGGCCGCTTGCATCTCAGTGATGCCATCCACCGGAGCATCACGGTAGTCTGCCGCGCGGCGGGAGGCTACACCGTAAAGGAGACTTACAGCGCGGGCGCGGCCGCCGACCTGGTTTTCGACAGCGCCGGCAACCTGATCGTAGTGGATGCCCAGGCGGGCCAGCTCAACGTCGTCGCCCCCCAAGCGCTCTACGCCACGACGGGCGCCTTCTTCTCGGAGGGTCTCGATAGCCGCAGCTACAACTGCCCGTGGGACCGCATCTGGCTGCGCGCGTCGATCCCCTCCGGATGCCGGGTGTTCGTGGACACCCTGACCTCGGAAGCAGATAAGAGCGGGGCCGAGTTGATCACCCTTCCGGATACCCGTTGGACGCGCGCCGGAACGCTCAGCCAAACCGGAGAAGTTCAGTGGGACTGCCTGGTGCAGAGCGCCCCGGGCCGTTACCTCTGGCTGCGGCTGACGCTCGAAGGCGAAGGGCCGGCCACGCCGAAAATCTTCGAAGTGCGGGCGTTCCTGCCGCGCAACACCTCCTTACAGTATCTGCCCGCCACCTATGCCGCCGATACCGAGGGCAAGCGCTTCCTCGACGAGTTCCTCTCCATAACCGATGCCATCTTGCTGCGGGATATCGGCGGCCGCATTTCGCAACTGGCCGCGTATTTCGACCCTGCCTCGACGCCTGCGGGCGCGGGCGAAGAGCCGGATTTCCTGACCTGGCTGGGCTCCTGGCTGGGACTGGCCGTCGAGCGCAAGTGGCCCGAGACGAAACGGCGCGCGTTGGTGGCCGCCGCGCACCGGCTCTATCGACTGCGTGGAACTCCCGAGGGCTTGCGCGAGCATCTCCGGATCTATACCGGCCGTGCCCCCACTATCGTTGAGCAATTCAAGATGCGGCGCTGGCTGGAGCTGGGCGCCGGACGCCTGGGCGCAAAGTCCAGCTTGTGGAGCGCTGATATCGTCAACCGGCTGCAGCTCGACGAGCACGCCCAGGTGGGGAGCGCGCAACTCATCGACACGCAAGATCCGCTGCGTGATCCCTTCTGGAGCGCCGCCCATCGCTTCAGTGTCTTCGTTCCGGCGCCCGAGAGCGCCGGCGACGCCGAGCAAGCCGATCTCGAACGCATCGTCGCGATGGCCCGCCCGGCGCATACCGCCGCAAAGGTGCATCTGCTGCGGCGGCGGTTCCGCATCGGCTATCAGTCCTTTGTCGGCATCGACACGGTGCTGGGCCACTGTGCGCCGCCGCTCGTCACGGGGCAGCGGAAATTGGGCTACGACACCGTGCTGGGCGCCGCAGGGGGCTCCGGCGGAGTTCAAATCGGCATTCATTCCCGCGTGGCTGTAGATACGCGGGTGCCTTGAGGTGATTGAGATGGCTTGTTGCAAGGAACACACCGCGAATGAAACCTGCGTGGAGTGCGAGATCCCGCAGCTTGCCCGGAACAACTATTTCCGCGGTAAATGGATGGAGGAGCGCGATTTCACCGACGAGCAGCGCTACCTGCTGGGCAAGGACCGCCGCCACAATCAGCGCCTGCACGGCGCCGGGACGGTCTGCGGCACGAAGGTGGAGCAGCATCCCAACCCGGCTTGCCGCGACCAGTATGTGGTGATCGAGCCCGGCACGGTCATCGACTGCTGCGGGCGCGAGATCCTGATCCCGTGCGAAGAGATTTTCGATTTCCGGCAAGCTTTTCGCGATGAGTGGGAAGAGCAGCATGGCTCCGAACCGGACAACACCTCCGTCCACCGCTTCCAGATCTGCGTTCGATACCGCGAGTGCCTCACGGAAGAGACGCCGGCCATCTTCGACGAATGCGGCTGCGACGACACCGGCTGCCAGCCCAACCGCATTGCCGACGGTTATGCCTTCGGCTTAATCTTGGATCCCCCGCTCAAACCGCACGATCCGGCGGGGGTTTCCGTCGAGTGGGACCACACGTTGAATCTGGCGCACGCTACGGTCGTGGCGCAGGCGGGCACGGCCGGCCCGCTCTACGTTCTCACCAGCCCGGCGCCGGCCTCGATCTATGCACTGGACGGCGTCACCCAGGCGATTACGTCGGCCCGCGGCATGCCGAACACCACGGGTCTCGACCTGGCGCTTTCCGCCGACGGCAAAAAGCTCTTCGCGGCGGTTCACGAATCGCCCGACGCCGACCCCAAGGTGCTGGTGCTGGACACCCAGAATCTGGCGGCGGCGCCGTCCAAGACTTTGGTCGTAACCGGCGCCGCGGCCGGCGCCATCCGGATCACGGTGTTGCCGGATGGCCGCCTCGTGGCCACCAATCCCACTCTGAACCAGGTCCACATCTGGGACGCCGCCCTGAGCACCTCGAAGATCGTGGCGGTCGGCAAGGCGCCTGCCGGGCTGGCCATCAGCGGCAATGGCGCATGGATCTATGTGGCCAACAGCGGCGAAGCCACCGTGAGCGCCATCGACGCGGCGAGCCTGACCGTCACAGCCATCAAAGTGGGCGGCGGCACTACCGAGAGGGCTTCGGCCGTGGCGGCCGCGTCCATCCCCACGGGCGTCAATCTGGGCGTGGTCGATACGGCTGGAAAGACCTTCTACCTGATCGGACATGGGCCCTTGGCCGCAAATCCGCCCGACCGCGTGGTGGCGTTGGGGAACCCGCTGACCGGATTCGCTCACACTCCCACGGATCTGGCGGCCTCGCCGGGCGCGAACTGGTTTTATGTCCTCGAGAGCGATGACGTCGATCAGAAGGGCTACCTCCAGGCGGTGGACGAGCATCGCGTGGAGCTGAAATCGGGCAGCGAGCTCGGCGAGGCCGTGGCCATCGGCCCCACGCCGAAGCGCGCCACGTTGAGCGCCGACGGCAAGCTGCTGTTCATCGCCTATGACGGTCTGGCGCCGAACGATCCGGGTGGTGTAGCGGTGTTGGCGGTCCAGGAGGAGAACTGCGGCGACCTGTTCCTGCAGGCGCTGGACGGCTGTCCTTCCTGCGCGGAAGGCGATTGTCTGACGCTCGCCACGATCAACAAGTACGTGTTCGGCGCGGCGGTGCAGGATGCGGATATCGACAATCTGTCCGACCGGGTTCTGCTGCCCAGCACCAGCGTGATCACCGAAGTCGTCAAGTGCCTCCTGGAGCACGGCGGCACGGGCGGCGAGCGCGGACCTCAAGGGCCTCCGGGCCCGCCGGGACCGGCGGGAGCATCCGGCCAACCGGGACCAGCCGGGCCGCCTGGAGCACCCGGACCAGCCGGCGCGCCAGGACCCAAAGGCGACCCGGGCGATCCCGGCCTGGTTCCCAACCTGACTCCCATCTGCGGAATCAATTGGGATCACAACGCTAAAACCGCCTTAGCCAAGATCCGCGACACCGGGCTGCTCATCGGTTTCGGCGGGAAGGTGCGGTTTAGCGACATCGACCGCCACAGCTTTGTAGTCCTGGCGCGCCGCCCCGATCCGCTCGGGCTCCTCTGGGTGGAAATGGAGGCAAAAATCGTCGCCGGCGTGAATCTGAAGTCGACGCCGGGGCCCAACGGAACCTGCGTCATCTCCCTCGATCCTGCCCCGCCGGGAGCGCTGGTAAACGGGGCGCGATTTCTGCCGGCCTCCGGCTTTGCGGGAGGCGAGTATCGGGTGCTCTTCAAGGGCGATTTCGTCCGCGATGAAAAGGGCCACGCGGTCGACGCCGACCACCTCCCGGATTGGCTGCCGAACCGGCCGACTGGCGACAAAATCGAAGGCGGCCTCTTTGAGAGCTGGTTTGACGTGATCCTGGGCTAGGCGAAAGGAGACGGCATGGCAATCGTAAATTCTGGAAACGTCGGAACAAGAACCGGGGCTTCACCGCAGCAGCCGAAGACACCGTGCTGCTGCCCCGCGTGCAGCGGCCTGGAATGTCTGGAGCGGCCGCGCTTCTTCGCCAATCAATTGCTGACGGATACGGACCTCACCAGCGAGCAGAACTATATGCTCGCCAAAAACCGGCTTCACAACCGCTACCTGCACGGCGCGGGCGTGGTCTGCGGCCTCGAAGTGGTGTGCAACGACTGCAACGGCTCGGTGACGGTGCAGCCGGGCTACGCTATCGATCCCTGCGGCAATGACATCATCGTCTGCGACGCCACTTCGTTCGACGTGGTGAAGGCCATCGAGGAGTGCTGTCGCGCCCGCCGCCGCCGCGCCAAGAGCGGCTGCGATCCTTACATGCCGCCGCAGGACGACGGCTGCAAAGGGAATGAGCAGCACTGGTGCATCACCATCGAGTATCTCGAACGGGAAGCCCGCGGTATCACGCCGCTGCGCAACGACGCGCCGTGCGGCTGCAGTGGAGGGGGCTCGTGCGGCTGCGGCAAGCATTCCCACGGCGCCTCTGCGAAGAACGGCAAGGCCTGCTGCGCGCCGGCTCCGATGGAGCAGCCGCAAGCCTCCGCCTGCGAGCCTTCGCGATTCCTGGAGCGCTTCAAGCTGTGCGTCGTCGAGGACCACTGCTCCTCGGAAGAGAGGGCGCCAGGCGCGCTCCAGAAGCAGTTGGTCGCCTGCACACAGGGATTGAAAGACTTCCTGGACCTGATTCCGCAGCAGTATCGCACCGCGGTCCAGCAACTGGAGGCCGGAACGCCCACGGGCCTCAGCGCGGCGCAGTTGTACGCGGTGTGCTGCGCCGTGCGGCAGGCGGCCATTCAGTTCCTGACCAGTCGCTCCTACCGCACGTTTTGCACCGACCTCGAGCTCCTTCCGATGTGTCCCCCGCCCCCGTCGGACCAAAATCCTCTCGGTGGTGTCCCGGCGGGGTATGAAGCGACCGTCGCCGCCGCCGTCCAGCAGATTATGAAGCTGGTCGTGCAGAGCCTGTTGCAGTGCTTCTGCAGCGCCCTGCTGCCTCCCTGCCCCGACACCACGTGCGACGACCGGCTCATTTTGGCCTGCGTGACGTTGCGCAACGGCAAGGTCGTCGAGATCTGCAACTTCGCCTGCCGCCAGTATGCCGGCTCCTTCCCGGCGCTGTACTACTGGCTCTCCGTCTTCCCGTTCTTCAACCAGCTTGGCGATGCCCTGAAGCGCCTGTGCTGCACGCCGCCTGTCACTCAGCCGGCTCCGCCGAACATCCAAGGCGCCTCTCCCTCTTCGCTCTCGCAGCCGTATGCCTTCCACAAGACGGTCGCCACCAATCTCGATTCCGTCCTGAACCAGGTCACCTTCGACTCCATCGTGAATCTCAATCGCCCGGGCGCGCTGGCCGTGGGCGCTGTGACCGGCCAGTCGGCCGCCCAGGCCCAGGCGACGCTGAATCAGTATCAAATCCAGATGGTGGAGCGCCCCGTGAATTCGGCGGCGGAGATTCCGCTCCATCCTAATCTGCTGGGAGGCATGGTTGCCTATCCCGGCGACCACGTCGTGGCCTACACGGTCAATCACCAGGTGGTGAGCCTGGCTCCCTACAGCACCGCCGAAGCGCTCCAGGATGCGCGCGCCGACATCGCCGCGCTGCGCCGCGATCTGGACGCGCTCAAGGCCGGCGCGAAGCTTCCCGGATAGGAGATCCCCATGCCCGTTGACGAAATCGAGCGGCTGCACTTCTATCAGCGCCAATACCTGGGGGCCGACGACCTGGAGGCCCAGCAGACCTATCACCGCGATATGCGCCGCCGCCACAACCTCGGCCAGCATACCTGGGGCATCGTGGTGGGCGCGGACTTGATCGAGGTCCCGCAGGATGGCGATCCTGCGGCGGTCAACGTCTACATCACGCCCGGCCTGCTGGTGGATGGCTTCGGACGCGAGATCGTGATCCTCGACCCGGTGAAGCTGGACCCGGCGCTGTTCAGCGGGTTCATGAACTCGCAACACCGGGAGGTGTGGATCCGCTACGACGACCAGCGCGCCGGGCAGCCCAAGTACGGCTGGGGCGTGTGCGACAGCAACGATCAGTTCGCGCGCATCCTCGAGACGTACCGCGTGGTGGTGGAACCCGACCCTACAAAACTGGCCGACGATATCATCGTTTCCGGAAGCCCCGCCCAGCCGGCCGATCTGCCGCTCGACCGGTCGGCTCCGTTCCAGGAGTTCCCCGACGATCGGGATGACCCCCTCTGGCTATTGCGTCTGGGCTCGGTTAACTGGGACGGGCCGAACTCTAAGTTCATTCCGGCCGCGCCCGGCAAACTCGGCGAACGCCGGCATTACGTCAGGCTGGTGGGGCGGGAGGTAATGGCCCCGGGTGACAGCCTGCTGTTGCGCGCGCGGAAAATCTCGAGCCCGCTGCCCACCGACCCGAACGACCCCGCCTATATGGGCGTCACCGCCAAAGTCGAGGGCACGCTCCAGGTGGACCGCACCCTCTTCGCGAAAGCCGACGTGGAACTGCACGGCGGCAAGCTCTACTTCCGGGACGCCGCCGGCGGCGACGACGGCGTGCCGCTCTGGATGACGCGGCTCAAGGGCCCGGGCGGCAAGGGCACGGCGGACCTTCGCATTCACCTCGGCGACGGCAAGATAGGCGACGGCCCTGCCTCCAAAGCGCGGCTCACCATCGGCAACCTGGACAGCGCCGGCAAAGCCGAGGCCGTAATTCTGGACGTGCGGGGCGACGACCGCATCGAGATCCCCACCGGCGTGCTCGACTTCGGTAAGCAGACGCGGCAGATGATCAACCTCACGACGACCCTGGGGGGTGAACCATTTTACGGAATCGGAACCCAGATCGATACCTTCTACTTCCGCACGCACAACCAATACTGCTGGTTTCGCGACGGGGCGCATGCCGACACGGCCTCCGACGCCGGCGGCGGCACCGTGCAACTGCGCCTCAACAGCCAAGGTTTGTTCTTCGGCGAAGAAGTCCGGCAAATGCTGAACCTCTGGAAGGAGGAGTACGGCATCGGGGTCCAGGCCGGCGATCTCTATTTTCGCAGCGCTTCCGATTTCAGTTGGTTCAAAGGCGGCACGCCCAGCAGCGGACAGAACGATCCCGGCGGCGGCACCGTGCTGATGCACTTGCTGAGCAATGGCGATCTTCATATCAAGAACGATCTGAGCGTCTTCGGCAACCTGCGGGTGTCGGGCAACCAGGACCTGCTCAAGGTAAAAACCTTCGATCGCACTTTCGGTGACGATCCGCCGGACAGTCCGCACGCCTGGACGATCGACTACTCCGGCGAGTTCAGCGCTTTCTACACCGCCTTCGTGGTGCTGCGGGGCTTCAATATCTTCGGCGACCCGGAGAGCTTTAGCATCTTTCAGCACGATATGTCCGGCGCCAGCATTCCTCACCACGTGATCGTGCAGCTAACGTCGGCGAATGTCAGTTCCGCCACCGGCATCTGCTACTGTTCACGCTCGGACACCACGCAGGAAGGAAGCTGCCGGGTCTCCTTCACACTCGTCGTCATGGGAAAGGGGGTCATGTAGATGCTCGAGAAACGTCTGAATGCCTTGCGGGACGAATACGCCATCGGGCAGCAGCAGCTCGCGCTGCTCGATCAGAAGCGCGCCGAGGTGCGCGACACGCTGCTGCGCATCAGCGGCGCGATCCAGGTGTTGGAAGAACTGCGGGCGTCCCCGGAGCAGGCCGTCCTCGGGATCGATCGTGATCAGAATCGCGCGGTTGCATAACCGGTACCTGGTTCCGCGCGATCATCCTTCGCCGGAGAGCGTGAGGGCGCGGTTGGACGGCGTGAATACGGCGCGACTGGAAGCCAGTTGTGCGGCGCTGTTTGGGCGCGCGCTCGACCCGGACGATCCCTCCGTGTGGTTCATCCGGCGGCTGAGCTTCGAGTGCCTGATCGACGCCGGGGCCGCCGACCCGGACGCGCTGGCACAGTTCTATGGCGAACGTATCGTGCGTTCCGTGCTGCGGACCATGTCCGCCGGTCCGGACGGCGGCGAGGTACTGCGTTTCGCCGATTGGGCCGCGTATCTGGCGGCGTTCATTTGCGATCTGCTGGCGGGCCGGGCCTGGCAACAATGGCACTATCGCGGGTTTGACGGCCTGCGCCACCTGCCCCCGGGCGCTGCGATTCGTGAGGCCCTGGCGCGCGAGCCGCGCTATGCCCGGCCCGTGCTGCTGCGGCTGGACCGCCTGGGACAAACCCCTGCTCTGCTGGCCGCCCTCAGCGAGACCGACGCGCGTCTGCTGCACGGTTACGCCGCCACCTCCGCTCCGGTCACAGACCCCGCGGCCGCTTGCAGACTCCTGCCGGACGCTTGGCCGGCGCTCCCAGCCGGTGAGCCTGGCTGGAGCGAGCGCGTCGCTCTGCGCCTGGCTATCCGCACTGGCTGGGCGGCCGCTCCCGAGCCGGTTCGGGACTTTGTCGCCGCCATGGCCCTGCTGTCCGCCGCCGCGGGCTCCCCCGGGCCGCTCCCGGCCACGAGCGTGGATCCCGCCTGGGAGCAGCGTGGTTTGACGTTGCTGCTAAGCCTGCAAGCGTCCGCGCCCGACGTCCTGGAACGGATGGCCTCCGCTGCGGTGCCCTCTCCCCGCCCCGCCGCGGCGGAAACCGCCGTACTCGACTCGCTGTTCACGACAGTCTTTCTTCTGGTTGGCCCGTTGTCCGAAACCGCTCCGGCGGAAGTACTCGCGTCTCCCCTCTTGCGCTTGCTCGTGCTCGCTAAATGCATGGGCGGCGCACGCGCGAGGCTGGCACTGCTCGATCCGGTGATCCGGCTGGCGGCTGGACTGGAGGACCCGCTCGCAGAGGAAACTGCGTGGCCGCCCTACGCCGCCCCCATTTCCGCCGCGCTCACTCCCGCCGAGCGGGAATACCTCCACCTGGGCCTGGCTAATGCCGCTCTCGATGAAGCCTTGAACGCGGTGGCGCTTCAGACGCTCCGTGCCTGGACGCGCCGCTTGCCGGGCTTCCACGATTGCACCCTGCCGTTTCTGTATGAAAACTTTTTTGCAGGCCACGGCTCCGTCGTCATGACCTCCGAGGGCCTGGAGGTGCGGCTGCCGGCGGCTCCCCTGCGCCTGGTGCTCCGGCTGGCCGGAACGGATGGCGCCACCTTCGAAATCCCCTGGGGCCGCGCCCGCCGCGTCGTGCTGCACCTCCCACAGGAGTGAACACCATGGTCCCGTTTGCCAGTCCGGCGGAGCATTTGCAGGCGGAACTCGCTGTTCTCGATCTGCGCTTGCACGCCGAAGTCATGCGCCTCCGGGCCGCGCGCCTGATGCACGACGAGGAGTTTCGCGGCCTTTACATTACCGACGCGCAGATCGACGAGCTGTTGAAGAGCGCCAACCCGCCCGCCGACCGTACGGTGGAGAGCCTCCTCGCAACCGCGGAGGAACTGCGCCGCGCGGCACGCGCCCGCGCGCACCTCGGCCTCCCGCTCGTCCAGCTCTGGTCCGCGTTCAGCCTGACGGAATTCGAAGCCGGCGCACTGCTGATCGCCATCGCGGCCGATCTCGACCTCCGCTACGAAACGCTTTTCTCCTACGCGCAGAACGACGTCACCCGCAAACGGCCCATGGTGGATCTGACTCTCAAGCTGTTTTGCAGCAGCTTCGAAGACCGGCTCATAGCGCGCGCCTCTTTTGATGCCCGGTCGCCCCTGGTCCGCAATCGGCTGCTGCGGCTGGTGGACGACCCGCAGGATCACGATCCGCCGCTCGCGGCCCGCTACCTCGCGGCCGACCGCCGGGTGGTGGATTTTGTTATCGGCGAGAGCGGCATCGACGAACGCCTGGCCGCCTACACTTCCCTCGCGCCGGCGGAGCCGCCCGGGCCCGCCGATGCCGCCTCCGAGCACATGGCGGCCACGGCGCCCCGGCGCCCGGAGGGTTTGGTCTTTCTGCTCCACGGCCCCTCCGGCACGGGAAAAAGAAACAGCGCCGCCTGGGTGGCGCGCTCACTCGGCCGGCGCCTGCTGGTGGCCGACCTGCGCGTGGCGCTGGCCGGCGACGGCGTGTCCTGGCCGCTGCTCCGGCGCGAGGCCTGCCTCCAGAATGCATGCATTTATCTGGCGCATTGGGAGACACTGCTGGCCTCCGAGGCCTCCGGCGCGTCCCGGGCGGCCGTGGTCGAGCGGGAGCTGGCCTTGGAGGGCCGGCCGCTGTTCCTCGGTGCGGAAGAAGTCTGGCACCCGGGAGACCTCTGGCCGCAGGACCTGCTCTCTCGCCTACCAGTTCCGCCGGCCGGCCCTCGCCGAGCGGCGCACCGCCTGGCAGCAGGTTCTGAACGGCGCCGACTCTGGCCACATCGATCTCCAGGCGCTCGCCGCGCGCTTTTCGCTGAGCGCCGGGCAGATGCGGCAGGCCTTCGAGGAGGCGCAACTGCGGGCCGGCGAGGAACCCGTGCGCACCGCCGATCTGCAAGGGGCCGCCCGCGCGCAGGCCGGCGGCAGCCTGGGCCGCCTGGCCCGCTGCCTCGAGGGCCGCCAAACCTGGGACGATCTGGTTCTGCCGCCGCGCCAGACCCAGCAACTCCAGGAAATAGTTCGCACCATGCGCCATCGCGATCACGTCTTCGGCGCCTGGGGATTCGACCAGAAGCTCCCCTATGGGCGTGGCATCGGCGTGCTCTTCGCCGGCCAGAGCGGCACCGGCAAAACTATGGCGGCCACCATCCTGGCCCGCGAGCTCGACCTCGATCTCTACCAGGTGGATCTTTCGAGCGTCGTCAGCAAGTACATCGGTGAGACCGAAAAGAACCTCAGCCGGATTTTCCAGGCCGCCCAGACCGGCAACGCCATTTTGTTCTTCGACGAAGCGGACGCCCTGTTCGGCAAGCGCTCCGAAGTGAAGGACGCGCACGACCGCTACGCCAACATCGAAATCGCCTACCTCCTGCAACGCCTGGAGCAGTACGAAGGCATCCTCATCCTGTCCACGAACCTCAGCAAGAACCTCGACGAAGGCTTCGCGCGCCGCCTGCAACACACTGTCGAGTTCCCTTTCCCCGACGCCCGGCACCGCGAGCGCATCTGGCGGAAGGCTTTTCCGGCGGGCGCGCCGCTCGATCGCGAGCTGGACCTGACCTTCATGGCGAATCAGTTCGAGCTGGCCGGTGGCAACATCCGCAACATCGCGCTGGCCGCCGCGTTCCTGGCCGCCGAGCAAAACTCGTCGATTCAGATGGAGCATGTGATCCTCTCTACCGAGCGCGAACTGCATAAGATCGGCCGCCTGCCCTCCAAAGGCGCTTTCGGCGCCTATTGGGAAGCCTTGCGGTGTAAGAGCTGAAATGGACCGCGCCCCGCAAACTCCGGCCGCCGGACAAGAGACCCGCTCGGGAGAATCCGGGCGCCGCACGCACGAAACGGCCCCCGTGCGGAAGCTGCAACGCGCCGTGGGAAACCTGGCGTTTACGCGGCTGCTCCAGGTCGATCGTGGCCCCTTGCCGGAGGCTGCCGGGCGCGCGATCGTCGCGGCCGGAGATCCCCCGGCGGCGTCTGCTCACGCCGGCTTCGCGCCGCTGCGATTTGAAGGAGCCGTGGGCAATCACGCCTTTCAGCACTATGCCCAGGCCAAGCTCATCGATGCTGATATGCAGCGTTCCGATCCTCTGGAGCGCGAGGCCGATCGCTTCGCGGCAAAGGTGGTGCAGCGCAGTTCGGCGCCGGCGGCCAAATCGAAGTGCGGGTGTGAGGGTTCCGGCAGCCCGTGTTCCAAGTGCGCCGCGGCATCTCTAGCCACAACGGCGGGCGCTAAGCCTCCGAGCTCCCTCAGCGCCGGGATCGACTCCCCCGGTCTGCCGTTGCCGGGCGAGGTGCGCACGCGCCTGGAGATGCAATCGGGCCGTGACCTTAGCGCGGTCCGGGTGCACACCGGAACCACCGCCTCCGAATCCGCAGATCACGCCAATGCCCTGGCCTTCACTTATGGACGCGACATTGTTTTCGGAGAGGGGCAATACAATCCGCACACTTCCGAAGGCTTGAAGCTGCTGGCCCATGAAATGACTCACGTGGTGCAGCAGGACGGGGCTCCTCAGGCCATCCAGCGCCAGCCCAAGTCCTGCGCCGGGCCTGAGCCGCCGCCTGAAGAGCAGGAGGCTCTCGTCTACGATTTCAGGGCGGTGCATGCGGCGCCGAAAGAAGGCGCGGCGGCAGCCAAGAGCTTCAAGTTTATGGACGCCCAGTACGAGAACCGCCAAGGCAAGATCGCTTCCGCTTTGGCCAAGATCCGTACCAATATCGAGACTCTTCAGGCCGCGGGGAAGAAGGATTGGGAAGCAAAGGTTGCAAAACTCGAAAGAGCCATCGCGCCCCTCCAGGCCATGGAGGATCGTTGGGAACAAGAGGGCCCCACGGGCCTCTGGACCACCGCTTTGTTGGCGCAAATACCCCGCGCCGAAAGCATCTTGCGCCGGGCGCTGCCGCAAGATGGAAAGGCTAGAGAAATCTGCGCCCCAGTGGTCGACGCCAGTTGGCACTTTGACGCAACGGTGCGAATGCACCACAACGCGCAGGACGCCTTCTTCACCATCCTTCAAAAAAAAGAAGTCTGGGATCCTTCGGTGGGTGTCCGCCACAGTGTCAAGGGCTCGGACACCGTACAGCCCACCGAGGTGAGTCCCGAAGCCCTGCAAAAGATCAAAACAGGCAGTGGTCAGACGGGCGGCGAGGGCTATAAGGCCCAGGCCTATGTGGCCCTCGAAGGCGCCTGCACGATCGGATACGGCCACGTGATCCGGGCGTCGGAGGGTCATCACTGCGTGCCCGGTCCGGATGGGAACAAGTGTGTGTGCACGCCGGCTTGGTCGATGTCGGAAAAGGAGGCCAGCAGGCTGCTAAATGAAGATCTAAAGGTCATGGGGAAATGGATCAAGAAGAACGTGATGGTGGACCTGACCCAAGCCCAATTCGACGCGCTCGTCGATATCGGCGCCCATGTCGGACACGTGCCGGAGAGCCTGCTGCGGTCCATTCACGACAACATGTGCGACAACCCCAACGCGGTTCGCGACGAATATCTGAATACCGCGCTCTACGTCAAGGATCATCCCGAACAGGGCGCCAAGTTCGCGAATCGTCGCCAGGAGCGCGTGTGGCCTGCCGAGTAGTTCCCAAATTAATGTCGATACCGCGGTGCGATAGGGGCTGAGATGGATCAGTCGCGGGAAAAGCCGGTAGCCAAGCAGGACGCCCGGCCGGGCGCCCCCGGGCGTCGCCTCCCCGAAACCGTTTCGTTGCGGAAGCTGCAACACGCCGCGGGGAACACCGCATTCACGCGTCTGGTGCAGGCCAAGCGCAACGTCAGCCAGCCGGGAGAGGCCTCCGAGCGAGAGGCGGATCGCGTCGCTTCGGACCTCGAGCGGGGCGCCGGTCCGGGCGCCATCTCCCCCGCCCGCACCACCTCGCCGCGTGTCTCGCCAGCCTCTATCGAGCGAGTGATCGGCGAGTCCGGAAGCCCCTTGGCCCCCGCCACGCGAGCCTACTTCGAGCACCGTTTGCGTGCGGACCTCAGCCGCGTCCGCGTCCACACCGGCAGCGTCGCATCGGCTTCCGCCCGCGAGATTCAAGCGCGCGCCTACACCACCGGCAACCACATCGTGTTCCGCTCCGGGGAATATGCGCCGCAGACCTCCGGAGGCCTCCACCTGCTGGCCCACGAGCTGACGCACGTCCTGCAGCAGGCCGGGGGACAAGGGCTGGTGCAGCGCGACGGCGATCCCCAACCAGCCGCGCCGCCGGCCGCCGGTGGAGCCCCTGCCGATGCGGCCAAGGCGGCCGAGAGCAAACGCGTCGCCGGGATCACCTCCTCGACCACCGACGAAAAGCAAATGATCCGGGCCCTCACGATCAAGCCAGCGATTGAACGCATACAAAAGGAGAGCGTAAGCAAAGAGAACGCGTTAAGGAATGCCGACCCTAATTGGACCTGGGACGACGTCTATGCGGGCAAGTATAGGGACCTCCAGCAAGCCAAAGACAACGAGGCGATCCAGGCGCTCTTGGACTCGGTGGGCTTGGCCTCCACCCTCGATCTCTACCATATCGAGCAGGCCTTCCCCGCGGTCTTTCGAGACAAAGCCTACAACCTCACGATGTACATGCTGGAAGAGAATGAAAAGATCGCCAAGAGGGAGTCGGAACGGTACCAGGCAGCGGAGGGGATCAAGCCGGATTCCGATGTTTCGAAGCTGAAAGGAGCCGCCGCCGCCATCGCCGCCCAGGCCGCCGCCATCATTGCGCGGTACGACGAGCTGCGGGCCAAGCGCGACAAAGAAATGCAGGCCAGCAGCGGCCAAAAGGAGCGCTATGAAATCCGCTGGAGCGGCCAGATCCAGGGCAATCCCGCCCTCAACGCCATCGCCAGCGAGGATCCCACGCTGAGCGAACGCCTGCTGCCCGCTTACCAGGACAGGATCAACATTGAAGGCGGACGGTTCCCGATCCTGCTGACACCGGGCTTGAATTTCGAATGGCTGGCCCAGGCCGACGCCCAACAACTGGAAAACATAGTCAAGGGCCGCGCCGGAGAGGTGCTCGAAAACATTACAAAAGTGCGGGAGCAAATGAAGCCGGAGAAGATCTGGGAACTGCCCGTGATCATGGACCGGACCCGCAAGCTGCTCGGCGTGAGGCCCTCGGAGGGGGCCGATCAGGTGCTGCAGGAGCACATGGAAGCCATCGGTAACGACGAATTCCTGAATGGTTTGCTGTTGGGCGCGCTCGGCATAGCGTTCGGTCTCGTCGCCATGGTGGGTACCGGCGGCCTCGCTCTGCTCGGGCTGCTGGGATCCGCCGCTCTCAGCACTTACGGTGCTGCCAAGCACTGGAACGAGTATGAGTTTAAGACCGCCGCTTCCGACTCGGCCCTGGACCCGGCCCAGGTGATTGCCAAGGAAAACCCCAGCCTGTTCTGGCTGGCGGTGGATCTGCTAGCCGCGGGCCTGGATATCGGGACCGCGGCGATCGCGTTCCGCAATATGGCGCGCGCCTTCGCCGCGGCCATCAAGACGGAAAAAGCGTTGCAAGACCTCGAGGCGATCGCGCGGGCGCAATATAAGGCCTTCGCGGAGGGCCACGTCACTCTGACGGAAGACCAATTTGTAAAGCGCCTCGTCGGGTCCGTGAAAAAGGGATTGGCGTCCTCTTCCGAGCAGGCCTTAAAGCAAGTCCGCGTGCTGAATGAAATCATCGAAGGGACCAGCCCGCGGATGGCTGCGATCCTGACCCGGGGCGACAAAGCTGCGATGCAGGAGCTCCTCAAGGAGCATGGCAACTGGAAGGAGCTAATGGGAGCGCTGGCGCATTCCGGCGGGGATACCGAAAAGGTGGCCGCGCGGCTCAAGGACTTCCGGAATGACGTGGTGGCGGAGATGAAAGCCCGCGGCGCCTCGCCCGTCGGCGGCGCCAGCACCGAGGCGATCAGCGATGTGGACTTGAACGTGGTGGGCCCCGATGCCGGCAAGCAGGTCCTAAAGTTCGAAGCCGAGATGGCAGAGCGCTTCGGGGATCACTGGAGCCAGGCGCTGCGGATGAACTTCTACACGGAGGCCAGCCGGCTCACGCTGTACGCCGAGACCATGAAGGATCTTTCCGCGCCGGCCCGCCGGGCACTCCTGCGCGAGCTGACCCACGAGACGCAAGAGCTGACCTTCATCAAGATGCTGGAGCACGCCAAGGGCGATCCGGCCTCGACCGAACGCGTCGAGCGCTTGATAGCGGCCAGCGGCAAGGGTGGCGAACTGGAGCGTCTGAAGGGCCTGATCAAGACACCGGAGCAACACGCCGCCAGACGAGCCGAGCTACTGGTGCAGATCGATAAAAACCTCGCGGCCTACCGGGCTTCTCCAAGCGCCGAAAAAGCGAAAGCGATCACCAAGCTGCAGATGGAGGCCAACTACCACAGCGTGGAAGCCTACATCGGCCCCGGCGCCGCGCGTATGACGGTGAGCGGGGTGCCGGTGGTGGGCCACGAGGCGTATCAGTCGGCCCTGTCGGACCTGGAAATGATCGAACATATTCTTCACGAGTCTCACGGCAGCGTGGTTGGCGCCGGCCGGGAATACGAGTTCTACAAGTATGTCAACCGGTATGCGACTGCCGCGAGGAACGCGGGCGTCCACAGCGACCGGCTTACCTACTTCGAGCACCTTTCCGAATATCTCTACCGGCGCGCCCGCGGCGCTCAAGGCGAGTACGCTCACCTGCAAGTGCCGGAAAGGCTGCTGGACCAGGCCTCCGAGATCAAGGTTACCGACGCCTTCGTACAGCAGCAGATCAAGGAGTTCCACGAGGAAGTGGAGGCGACGCTGCCGCGAATCCTGAAAGAGGCGGAGGCCAGGCCGGATGCCTGGGCGCGAACGCCGCTCAAGAAGCCACCCGTTAACAGCGGCCTGGGCCCTGCCCTTCCGGAGGAGGCGGCGGAACGCTTCGCCCGGCCCGAAGCCATGTCGGGAAGTCCTCCACCTCCCGTGGCGAAACCCGCCGAAGCTGGGATGTTGCTGAAGCTGCAAGGAAACGCTCTGGCAGCCGGGTGGATAGACACCGCGACGAGGCTCGATGCGATTGAAAAAGCCGTCAACCTCCACATCAATGCGATCCGCCGGGCGGTGAAGGAGGGCCACGGCATTACGCTGTCCAAGGTGGCAGCCGGTCGCGTGATCGGACGAGCCCTGGCCAACATGAACATGACGGCCGGCCAAAACGGTGACCTGACCCACGTAACGGTGGTCATCGAGCCGGATGGTGAGGGGGGCTTCCAAGTGGTCGAGGCCTACCCGGAGTGATTTATCCGGGCCAGGCCCAACGGAATGATGGCAGAGTGGCCGAGCCTGTCTTCAGCGAGCGACCCCTCGCGCCACTCTCAGAACCTGGGAAAATCCTGGCCCAGGCGCCCGATTGCCGCAAGCATCTTGCCGGGGGCTGGTTTCTCGACGGTTCCAGTTCTTGGACTTCTAGTCCCCGCTGGTAGCCGGAGTGAGCACTGTTTCCAGCCTGGCCAGTCTCTGTTCCATCCGGGTTACCGCCTCTTCCAAACGGTTAGGTGGCGGCTGGCTCGAGAAGATTGGGTTGTTCACCCACCAGTCCATCCCCATTTCCCGGGCTTTGTCCACCGAGCAGATCACCAGCCGTATTTGGACCGACAACAGCTCGATATCGACCAACTTCACTTTGATATCCCCAGCGATAACGATGCCCTTATCGAGTACTCGCTCGAGAACATCGGAGAGGGTCGAACTCTGGACGGCGTGCGCTACCATGTGTTGCGGCATGAGAAATCTCCTTCTCTACAAGAGCTTTCCGAGTGGGCCCAGGTCGAGGTTCAAGTCCTCCTCCTCGAGGCCGAACTCCTGGCGCAGCCGTTCGATCTCTTCTGCCTGGCGCATCAAGGTGAGGCCCAGCCGTTCGATCTGGCCTTCGTTCAAGGTGCCGGCATCGATGCGGCGAAGCGCCTGCCGCTCCAAAAGTTCGTGCAGTAGTTTCACCAGCGTGAGCACTAGTTGGCCGAGACCGTTCTTTACGGTCTCGGGATCCAGGTTCAACCGCAGCCGGGCGGGCCTCCCGCTGAGCTCGTGTCCCGCCGCTGCGCCGGTGCCTGGCTGCATCATGCGGGCGAAGTCTGAAATCGAATCAGACTCGACTCGCGCCATTTCATCCCACTGCATCGGCATGCTCCTTTCCCATCGCAATGTTCAGACCTACGCCGCCCGGTCCACCGCCCCGTGCCGTCTCCACGGAAGAGAGCACGAGATGAAGTCCCAGGTAAACCAGTTCCACATCGGCCACTGAGATGGTCACTTCCCCGGCCACCACAACACCCTTGTTCAAAACGCGATCGAGCGTCTCGCAAAGAGACACGCGCTGCAGATCGTTGAGCCCGGTAAGATCGAGTTGGGAGGCGCCCTTCGTCTCCGGATCAGGCTGGGGCATGAGAGCTGACTAACTGGGGACTTGTGGTTTGGTACAAACTCCGGGCCAATGCCTCCAGCCGATCCAGCCCTACCGGCTGCCCCTGCCGGTAGACCAGGCTTAGCTGCTGTCTCGGGAAGGTTTGGCGGAACCTCTCGAGTGTCGCCGCCTCCCGCCGCCGCAGGCTGGCACACAGGTCGCATTCTCCCGGCGGCGTCAGGAGGTTCAGGAACATCGCTGCTACGACGATGCCGAGACGCTCGCAGGAGGCCACCAGGTCCTTGGTCTCCTCCCATGCCATCTGGGTCGGAATGCTCACTACGTTTAGAACGGCTTTGGCAGGATCGAGCAGCAGTTTGCGGAACTGCTTCAGGTTCTTGGAGAGTTCCACCAACTGGTCGGAGAAGCTCGGCAGCTGCAGCACGTGCTCATATTTCAGGAGAACGCGGAAGAAGGTCTTGAGCCACTCGTCGATGAGCGCGGGAAGCTCCAGCAGCCTGATGAAATGGCCCGTGGCCGCCGAATCCAGCACGAACATATCAAAGCGGTCGTGGACCAGGAGATCGAGAATGCGGGTCAGCGCCATCACTTCATCCAACCCCGGCGGCGCCAGGTCCATCATCTTCTCCAGAACCACCCGGTCGAAAGTCAAGTCAAAACCGGCGGCGACGTTCTGCAGGAACTCCTCGATGTCGTCGGCATACCGGGCCTTGAGAGCATCAAATTCAGCGGGCGCGTCGATTTCCATCGCGCTCAGGCCACCCCCTACACCAACCGGCTGGGGACCGGCTTCCACGTTCAGGCAGGCAGACAGAGAATGGGTCGGATCCGTCGAAAATAGGAGAATCCGCTTTTCGGGGAAGTCGCGGGCCAGGCGCGCAGCGGTGGCGCAGGAGAGCGTGGTCTTGCCCACTCCGCCTTTGCCGCAGAACAGAACGACCTGAACTTCACCGGACGGCAACGCCGCAGGCGTCTCAACACGCGCGTCGCGGGTTCCCCATAATACGGGAGCCATTGCCGGAACTGTCTCGATCGCGCGCGCCTGATCCCAAAAGCCGGACAGCAGCTCCGCTCCGCAAATTTCGTCGGCGAACAGATCGATCGCCCACACGGCGGCCGGCTCATTCGTCGAATATAGCTGCCGGACCTGCTCTTGTTCCCTCGCGCTGGCCTCCGAGCAGTTGGAGCAGACACCCGGCCGATGCAGCTGGTTAATGACTAGATTGGACACCGCGATGCGCCGCCGTCGCAGTTCTTTCCGTAGCTCCACTGTCTCCCGAACGCTGAGTGGTTCGGCGATGGCCACTGGAACAAACTGGCAGCGCGCTGGATCGCGCCACAACTTGTCCAGGCGCCGCAGGGAAGCCCACCATTTGCTGACAAAGAGGTCCAGGGAATCAGGGCTCTCCGACCGGCCGAAAACCTTCCTCATGTACCGGCGCTTCGCCAGGAGGGAATCCAGCATGGAAAGCCAGTTCCCTATGAGTGCTGGCATGGCCAGGAGCCGCAGGGTGTGACCGCCGGGAGCCGTGTCCACCAAGATGCAGTCGTAACGGCGGCTTTCCACCCAATCGACGATCTGCAGGAAGGCCATGAGTTCATCGAGACCAGGCAACGACAGGTTGAGGAACCGGTCGATGTCTTCGTCATCGAGGAAGGTGCCAGCGGCCGCAATGTCGTGCAGTTTTTGGCCGTTCTCGGTCCGAAAAACCTCCAGGCATTCCTGCGCATTCAACTCCTGGACGGTCAAGTTGGCGGGAGGCCTCATGCCCGCCAGACTGTCATGCAGGGAGTGGGCCGGGTCGGTCGAGACCAGCAGAAAGGAGTCCCGGGCCCTCTCCACCGCCAGCCGCAGTGCCGCCGCTGTGGCGCAAGTAGTCTTGCCGACGCCTCCTTTGCCTCCGAACAGCAACAATTGCAGGCTGGTGTTGTCGAAGAAGGACGGCCGGGCCACCCTCACTGGCGCGTCATCAGTCTTTCCCACGTACCGGATTCTCCTCGAGCGCGCTCTCGCGGTCTGTTTCCCCGGCGGCCTTCCGAAACTCGGGTTCGTTCTCGATTTCGTCCAGCCGGTCGAGCAACACTTTCTCCTGCGTTTCAAACTGCTGCTCGGAGATGGCGCTCGTTTCGAGTTGCATGTACAGATTCCTCAACTGCTGGGAAATCGACTCCGGTTCATGGGCCATCTCCTCGCGCGCCGCGTTGTGAATTTCCCGGAAGATCCACAGAATGCCCCGGGCGGGTGAAAGGAGGAGGTCATCGACCAGCAACATGACCGCTCCTCGCTACGGCGCCAGGGCCACTTCGACAAAGTTATGAGGCGCCCACGGCCCGTTGTAGTCGAATGCGAAGTTGTTATCGAACCTCTGAGCCGCCTGGAAGACGGCCTGGCCGAAACTCTCCTGCGCTTCACGCCGCACCAGGCACGCCAGATTCATCACCTCATGCTCGTTTCGGCATTTGCTGGCCTTGACCTCGGAACAGGCGCGCGCGAGGACTTGCTCCACCTGTTCGGCATGGCTGTCGCGCTCCTCGCTGAGCAGCCGGTCAAACCGCCGGCCGAGCTCGATCTTTTCTTCCTGGGTGGGCGGGCGGTTGCCGCCCAACAGGCGGTCCCGCGCGGATCTCAGTTCGGCATGGGTGTTGACGAAATACTCGAAGATGTTGGGAACGTCCCAGCTGACGCGCAACCCCATTTCAACCTGGCCCGCCACGTGTTGCAGTTGCTCCAGGAACAGGCGCTGGTTGCGCAGCAGCATCTTGTGGATCGCCTCCGGATCCTCGGCCAGGATCCCAAACGACATCGGCAACGGTGTGGTGTGGGTCAAAAGCTGTTTTAAGACTTCCTGGTGCTTCGCCAGTTGCCGGCGTTCGGGACGGATTCTGGATCCGGCCACGCCGCTGACCACCGCCGCCAGGCGTCCCTCCGTAATCGACGACACTTCCTTTTCGTCCATCCCGGGGCAAGGACAGGGTCGGGCGTCCGCCGCGTACACGATCGCAAACAGGTATCTGCGGGCCACAGCCTTCGTGGTGGTTGGGTCGATCTCTCGTGCTTTTGTAATGGTGGCGGTGCCACGATTATTCATGGGCGTTCCCTCTGGTGCGTCAACCTGGCTCCGGTCAATACCGGATTCTAAAGCCCGCCGCCCGTTTGTAAGGGGTGGGCTTCAGTTCGATTCCCGGCAACCGCGAGGACCCCTGCGGGCCAGCCTGGATGGCCTCCAGCAGTTCCCGCTTTTCCTTCCCGATCTCCCGCAGGCGCGCATCGATCTCGTCAATCCGCTGCGCCGCGCTGTTCCGCTCAGCGCTGCGCCGGACCTTTTCCATTTCGAGGCAGGTGATCCGCATGTACCCGCGGTAGGAAAGCGCGCTGGGGTCCACTCGGCCGGAGAGTGTTCGAATGTTTTTCAGGCCCCGACTGGAAACTGCCATCCGGTTCCATCCTTTCCGTTCGGTGCTGCCGCGGCGTGCGGCGGCGCTTTCGTCCGCTTCCGGGAGTTCCCGCAGACCTTCGCCACGGCTTCTTCCACCTTTTGCGGCATCAGCGATTGGCCCTCGCACGTGACTTTGGCGGTGTCCGTGTGCAGCACATCGCGGCACACCCACTGGAACACCGGGTCGTTCCTCTCGGCATGCGCTTCGCGGCGCTTCAGAATCTTGGCCATCGCAATCGAGGCGCGAATCGTCGGCCGGTGATTACTCACCCCGGTGCGCCGCAGTTCGCGGACCACATCCACGATGACTTCCACGTTCTTCCGGCCGGCGCCGGACTTGGCCATGGCCACCCGGACCTCCGTCTCCCGGTCGAAGTTGCCGATGCCAATCGTGATCAGCCGGTCCATCAGAGCGTCCTGGGTCTTGTGGACTCCCGCGTACTCCTCCGGGTTGGAAGTGAAGATCGCACGGAACTCCGGATGCACTTCGATATACCCCTCTCCGGAGCGCCGCAGGCTCGGAAGATTCAGGATTCTCTCCTCCAAAACGCTGAGCAGGGCATTGTTGGCCTCGGGGCGGGAGCGGTTGAATTCATCATAAATCAGGGTGTAACCGTTCTGACAGGCCATGGTAAGCCGGTTGTCCATCCATACCATGTTCATGTTCTCTTCGGTTTTCACCACCGAGTGAATGTAGTTGTCAATGAGTTTGGACTTGCGATAGCCCGTGTCCCTGCCAATCAAGTCCGCGCTGCTGAACTCGTCATCTCCGTGAATCAAGGTAACGGGCCGGTTGCGCCGCGCCGCGACGTGGAAGGCCAGCGTCGTCTTTCCCGTGCCGGCCGGACCGGCGAAATGCACCGCGTATCCGACCTCCAGATACGCCAGCGCCCGCTCCGTCAATTCCTGAACGTGCGGCGTGGCTACGAACTCCTGGCTGGGTTCGGGCAGCACCTGGTCGCCGTCGGGCTGTACCCGCACCGTAATCGCCATTCGCTCGGTAGCGTCGCTAATCGCCATTTCGGAGTCCTCTCCTTCTTGAGACCGCACCTAGCCGCTGGAAAGATCAGCGCTTCCTGCGTTTCTTGAACAGCGCGTTGTCGGGGGACGGCGGCGGCGGCGCGGCCGGCGCCGGCGCGGCCGGCGCCGACGGAATTCGGGTCTCGCCGTGATGTTCCGGGGGCGGTTGCAGCGCTACCCCGGGTGCTCCCCGGGCGACTCCAGCCACCCGGCCCGGCCGGTCGGCTCCGGTGCTGGGACGGCCGCCGGAAGGGGATCCGAACCAGGCCCGGTGGGCTCCGGCGAGATCGCTGGCGAGGGCCCGGCGCAGCGCGGAAACCCGGGACTGCGCCGCTTTGGTCGATCGCTCGAGCTCCGTCCGGAAGGTCTGGCGGTTGTGCCGCAACACCAGAATCTCGTCCCGCAAACGGGTCATGCTCTCAGTCAAAACTCCCATGCTGCTCCTCCATTCCGTGGCCTCTTCATCGCGGCAGGAACCGGCCGCCGGCGGGCTGGCTGGTGGCGCTCTCCTTCCGCTGCTGGTTCACGAGACGACTATCGCCAGCCACGCCGGCCCTGGTCTGTCAGGCTGCTCCGCCCGCCCAGGCCCTGCGCACACCGGCCAGATCGGATCTCAGCTCCTGCCGTTGCGCGTTGACCCCGTGTCTGAGATTGCGCAGGAAGGACATGCGATCGTGTTGCATCCTCCTGGCCATCCCGGCACGGGCTTTGTGGAACTGCCGGCATAACTCCGACACGGACTCCCTTCGATCTCGGCTCTCGCACTCCAGAGCTTTCAGTAATTCGCCGCGGCCCGCGCGCAGGGCGACGATTTCTCCGCACAAACGAGTCATTTCCTCGGTCAGCATAACTTTTGATCTCTCCCTTCCCGTCCTATTTGTCCGCTGACTCAACCCCGCTGGGAGAGGCCCCTCACAGGACCTCCTCCCGCAGCGGGCACGGTCACCGGCAGAGTCTCTACGCCGGCGCCGCGGCACTCGCGGTCAGACCAATGGCTTCGGCATACTTCAGGTAGGTCTCCACCGAAGCGATCACCACCCGGGCTTCGATCGACAGCAATTCGATGCCTACCAACGACACCTTGACCCAGGCATCGATTACGATACCTTTGTCGAGAATGCGGTCAACCACCTCCGCCAGGCTCGATGAGTCCGTGGACTTCTGTACTTTTGCCATGCTCAGCCTCCTCTTCCAAATTAGGACCTCGCCTTTTGCTTGATCCGTATTTGTATATGCAGCTCGATGGCCAACCTAAGTGACCCTGCGGCTCTGCAGGAGCTGCCGTAGTTGCTGCGTCTTAGCCTGCTCTCTCTCGGCTCGCCGGAGTAGTAGTGTGGAACTCACTCCATGGCGCCGGTTCCCTAAGGCTCCCGACAAACGTGTCCGGGCAGCGCCACAGTTTCGAACCCTCGCGTGATCTTTCCTGCGGAAACGGTGGGGCGACAGAATCCTGCATGAGTTTAGTGGCCGGAGCTTCCTGAAGGGTGGGGCATCGTGGTAAAAATAGCCTGCTACGATGATGATCAAAAGGCCGGGAGCCATCACGCGAATCCGGCGCGCCAGTTGGAGGCCAGCCCTGTCCGGCAGCTTTGCATCCCGTAGCGGGAGCGCCGAGGGGCGCTGTGGCACCTCGCGCCGGGCGTCCTCCGCGCTCCGCGTCCGTCCGGTTTCAGGCCGATGGGTTGCTGAATTGGCCCGCTTCTGCCGTAGTGATCTGCCGCATCCCCGACGGCGGTGGATCTATTGTCACACCTGGTCGACGAAGTTATATGGCGGCCACGGGCCGCTGACCATGAATCTCATCTCTCCGGGAAGGGCCAGCCGCCGGACCCGCTCCCGGAAATCTTTCGCCGCGGCTCTCGCTACCAGGAAATGCAACGACACCAGGCGGCCTTCCGGGGCCGGGCGGGCTTCACTTTTTTGCCGCACATAGAATCCCTCCAGTGCGGCGCGGATGCGACGGGCCCACCCTGCCTCGAGGGGCATCAGGCCGGCCTGGCGCTCGCGGGCCGCCGCCAGATAGCGCGCTCCCGGAGCCGCGAGCCAGGGCTCTTCCGGAGGCGACTTCCACCAGACCCGCAGGCCCATCTCGGCCAGGCCTTCGAGCCGGCCCAGGAGTTGTCGGAATTCCGCCTCGTGCTCCTCGAGCATTTGAAGGATCTGGCCGGGACTCTCCCTTACGCACCCGAAACGCAGGGGCACCACCGTGCGAGTCGCGTGCCATACGGCGATCGCTTTTTCGTAGGCCAGCAAGCGAGCCACGTCCAGCGGTTCCCCGTCTCTCCAGGGCGACGTGGCGACCGCCAAACCATGACGGTGAACCACCGCCATCCCCGGACCGCACTCCGGAGCAGCGGTTCCGTCGTACTGAAAAACGCAATGGAGCAGGCACTTCATGGCGCCGTCGCTCCGTCGAGAGCGGGGGCGAAACTGTAAGGCGGCCAAGGGCCCGACAGCGCAAAACTCAGCCCGCTGGCGCGATGCTGTTCATCGAGCCTCGTCACGAGCCGGCGGAAATCCGCCTCCGCGCCGCCGGGCACCAGAAACGCCCAGTTCAGGATCACCTCGGCCGGCGCGTCAGAATCGCTTCCGTTCCACAACTGTCGCTCCCGAAATGCCGACGCCTGTTGTTCCAGCTCGGCCGCGGCATTCTCGCAAGCCGCTCTCAGCCACTGGCTGGTCTGTTCCACGGCTTTTGCTGCCGTGCGCTTCTTGTGGAGATAGCTCTGGCCGGGGGAGTCCGTCAGCGGCCCCGGCGGTCGGTCCGGCGCCTCGGTAGACCGCTCACGCGCGAGGGTGCGATCCAGCAAGCCCTTCACCGCCCACTCCCGCTGGTCGCCCAGCTGCTCGAAGTAGCGGGTGATGGCGTCACGGTATTCGAGAATAAAACGTCGCAGGCTGTCGAGCGAGGAAAACAAGGTCGCAAAGCGCGCTGGCAGTACGGGCGACTGCCCCATCACGTGTTCCACCACGGCCTCATGCCGGAACGCCCGGGGGGCCAGCCAAGCCAGGTCCTCCAGCCGCGCCTCCGCTCCCTCCCCGCAGAATTCCTCGCGACGCGTCTCGCTGAGCACGGCGCCAATACCGTCACAGGCCAGCACAAAGACGCCCGCTTCGTTGAGATCCAGTCCCTCCCCGGACGGCGTCAGGCAATAAAGATAGTAGGCGGTGTCCGCGGTGTCCTTTTCCGTCACTTAGCGCTTCGCGACCTCCAGCAAGGCGGTCTCCATGTCGCCGGCTTCGACCCGCGCCTGGATCTCTTCCACCGGCTTTTCCGGTCCCCTCTCGACCGCGCGGCGCACCGCGTGCAAAGCCGCCTTCGTGCACACCCACTCGATGGTGGCGCCAGTGAAGCCTTCCGAGCGTGCCGCCAGATCCGCCGCGCTGATTCCCTGACCCAACGGTTTCTTCCGCAGATGCACTTCGAAGATCTGGCGCCGGCTCTCCTCATCCGGCGCGGTGATCTCGACAATCTCGTCGAACCGCCCGGGCCGGAGCATCGCCACGTCCACCAGGTCGACGCGGTTGGTCGCCCCCAGGACCAGGACACCCTTTAACTCCTCGATGCCATCCATTTCGGCCAGGAACTGGCTGAGGACGCGTTCCGAGACGTGCGAGTCCAGGGAGCCCCCCTCCCGGGCCGGCACCAGCGCTTCCAGCTCGTCGAAAAAAATGATGCACGGCGCCGCCTGCTTGGCTTTTCGAAAGACGTCGCGCACCCCTTTTTCGGAGTCTCCCACGAATTTCGACAGCAACGCCGGCCCTTTCACGGCAATGAAATTCACGCGGCTCTCGGTGGCGATCGCCTTGGCCAGCAAGGTTTTGCCGCAGCCGGGCGGACCCACCAGCAGGATGCCCTTAGGAGGCCGGATGCCGGCCTGGGCGAACACCGGTCCGTACCGCAGGGGCCACTCCACCGCCTCCAGCAGCCGCTGTTTGGTGGCAGCCAGGCTTCCCACGTCCTCCCAGCGGACGTTGGGCACTTCGACGAATACCTCGCGCGTCGCCGAGGGCTCGACCTCGTGCAAGGCGTCCAAGAAGTCGTCCATGTCGACTTCGAGCTGGATCAATTGCTCGTAAGGGATCTGCGCCATCGCGAAATCAACTTCGGGCAGAATGTGCCGCAGCCGGATCATGGCTGCTTCCCGGCAAAGAGCTTCCAGGTCCGCGCCCACGAAGCCGTGCGTGATCTCCGCCAGATGCACCATGTTCACATTCCCGGCCAGCGGCATCCCCCGGCTATGAATGTTGAGGATCTCCTCGCGTCCGTTGCGGTCGGGTATGGGAATGGTGATTTCGCGATCGAACCGGCCTGGCCGCCGCAAAGCGGGGTCGATGGCATTGGGCAGATTCGTAGCGGCAATCACGATGACCTGCCGCCGCTGAGAGAGTCCGTCCATCAGCGCCAGCAACTGCGCCACGACTCTCTTCTCGACGTCGCCCACCGCGTTCTCCCGTTTGGGGGCGATGGCATCGATCTCGTCCAGGAATATGATGCTGGGCCCTTTGCGCCCGGCCTCCTCGAAGATCTTGCGCAGATGGGCTTCGCTTTCGCCGTAAAACTTGTGGATAACCTCCGGCCCGCTAACCGAAAAAAAACTGGCCTCCGTCTCGTGGGCAATGGCGCGCGCGATCAGCGTCTTGCCGCAGCCCGGCGGGCCGTGCAGCAGTACACCCTTGGGGGCGTCAATCCCCAAGCGCTCAAAGACCTCCGGATACCGCAGCGGCAGCTCGATCATTTCGCGGATGCGGTGCAGCTGCGGTTTCAACCCCCCAATGTCTTCGTAGGAGATCGCACCGCCTGCTTCTGCTCCACGTGGCTGCTCCTTCCCGATTACCAGATGTGTAAGGGGATTAATGAGAACGGGCCCCTTGGGCGTCGTGCTTTCCACCTTAAAGTCGGCCCACCGGCTGCCGAACAACGTGGCCCGAATCCGGTTTCCTTCGAGAACCGGCAGACCATCCAACAGGCTCCCAATGTAGCTGAGGTCCCGGTCGGAGGGAGTTATGTTGACCGGCGACAGCACCACCCTTTCGGCGGGACGGCAGCCGATCTTCCGAACCTGAACGAATTCGTCGAGCCCCGCGCCGGCGTTCTCACGCACCAGTCCGTCCAGTTGAATCCGGGACTGTCCGCGCATCTCTTTATGGGCCGGCATGGCCTTGCACACGGTCTTGCGCTTCCCCTCGACCTCCACGATGTCCCCGGCGGCGGCCTGCAGTTTCGCCAGATCTTCCGGTCCGACCCGGGCGAACGCCCGCGCCACTTCCCTACCGATCGCTTCCGTCACGCGGAGCTTGAGGGTCACTTGTTCAGTGGTGGTCATGACAGGCCGGTGCGAATCACTGTGCTCTCGGGCAGCGAATCTCCACCACGCCGTTGTTACAGGTGATCTGAATCTTCTCCTGCGGAACACTTTCCGGGAGCAGCACTTCCTTGCGATATTTCTTGTCACCGCGCTCGGCCGAGACGGTCAACAGATCGCCCTCCACTTCGAGGCGCACGTCGGCGGCGCTGATGCCGGGCATCTCCGCCACCACCAGCACATCCTTTTCTTCTTCAAACACGTCCACCACCGGCTCGCGCACCTCTTGCACCACGGTGTGGCCGGATTTGCTGTCCTGGCGGAGGTTGCCAAAGGGCTCTACGCGCGGCGCGTCATCCCCCCGGCCCACCTTCACGGTGAACCCGTAGATGCCTTTTACCTGCTGGCCGTCGCCGCGGATTTCCCCCGTCTTCGAAAGGCTTCCGCCCGACTCCGAGAGGCCGTCTAATTTCTCAACCAGATCGGTCAGGCCCTTCAGAATGCCTCCCAAACCGAGGCTGAGCCCGCCCGTGGGACCGTTCTCCCTGGTTCTACTACTTTTCTTGGCCATGATAGGTCTCCCCGTTGCTTGCGATTCCGTATTCTTTCAGCTTGGAATGCAGGGTCTTATAATCGACCCGCAGCAGGCGCGCCGTCTTCGTCTTATTGCCGCCCATGCGGCGCAGGGCCTGCGCGATGACACCGCGTTCCACAGATACCGTATGCCGTTTCACAATCTCCCGGAGCGGGCCGGCCTCCGGATGCGCCTCCTCGGTCAGGGGCGTGACGGGCGGCAGATTCAGCGCCAGATGCTGCGCGGTAACGCTATCCTCCGCCAGCAGGACGGCTCGTCGAATCACCGAGCGGAGCTGCCGAACGTTACCGGGCCAGTCATAAGCCAGCATCGCTTCCAGGCCGCCGCGCGTGATCCCTTTCACCTGCTTGGATAGTTCGAGGTTAGCAATATCCAGGAAACGCTGGGCCAGATACGAGATATCTTCCCGCCGCTGACGCAGCGGCGGAACATGGATGACAAACTCATTCAACCGGAAATACAGATCGCGGCGGAACGCCCCTTTTTCTACCAGCCCCTGCAGGTCGTCGTTGCTGGCCGCCAGCAGCCGCGCATCCACGCTGATCGGTTTGGTTCCGCCTACGCGATACAGCGTCTTGTTCTGAACGACTCTCAAGAGCTTGGCCTGCGAAAACAGCGGAAGGTTACCGAGTTCGTCCAGAAAAAGTGTCCCCCCGTTGGCGGTTTCAAAGCGGCCTGGCTTCTGCTGGTTGGCGCCCGTGAACGCTCCGCGTTCATACCCAAACAACTCGCTCTCCAGCAGCGCCTCCGGAATGGCTCCGCAATCCACCGGTACAAACGGCCGATGGGAACGCAGGCCGGCCTGATGGATGGCCTGGGCGATAACTTCCTTGCCGGAGCCGGTTTCTCCCAAAATGATCACGTTGAAGTTGGACTTGGCCACCTGTTGCACGTCGGCGATGAGCTGGGCAGCCGCGTCGCTCGGCCCCAGCACCTCCCGCAGCGGCCCCTGCTGGCAGACCTGGTCCGAGAGGGCTCGCAACTGCCGTCGCAGGCCCCGCTCGGTCAAGGCCCGCAGCACCACCCGCAGGACCTCGTGGTGCTCAAACGGCTTCGCGAGATAGTCGTGCGCCCCGGCCCGGATCGCCTCCACCGCGCCACGCACTTCCGCGAATCCGGTGAGCAGGATCACCGGCAGATCTTCATCCAGCGCCTTGGCCTTCAGCATGACCTCCAGGCCGTTCTTTCCCGGCTTTTGAAAGTCCGCCAGGAGAAGATCCGGATGTTCCCGGCGGATGCAATCGAGCGCCGCATCTCCATTACTGGCGACCAGCGGCGTCAGGCCTTCGCGGCGCAGGAGCTCGGCGAGAGTCCTGACAATCTCGCTGTCGTCATCCACGATCAGAACCTTGCCGCTGATCAAATGGTTTTCACTTTCTAAAGTTCTCGCACCGGGTACCGGATCTTGATATCCGGCTCCAGGTACGGTTGCACCGCGTGCAGCATGCCCAGAAACAGAATTCCCGTCTCCCCGGGTTGTAACGTGCTGTTGATGCGGGCCGCGATGTACCTGTCGCGCTTCTCGAGCAGCGCCGCGCCGCGCAGTTCGCGTCGTCTCGCGTCACCCCCGCCGCCGGAATGGAGAGCCGTGATCGCCAGCTGGTACTCCTCGACCAGCAATTCCGGAGACTCCGTTCCCATCAGTATGGCGCCCTGACTCTCTAAGCGCAGCAACAATTTGTAATTTCGGCTTCCCGCCTCCGCCAATTCGGAAACGATCCGCGCCTCGTGCGCGCAGACCGGCAATCCATCCTGATAAACACGAGTGCTGCCGGGTGCGACGGGCAAGCGTTCCACGGTCCGCTCAATCTCCTTCCACAAGTTATCGACCAGTTCAGCGCTGTGCGTTAACCGCCGACGACCGAGAGTGGACGCCTTGATCCGTTGCAGCGACGCACCCAGGTCGCCCATGTCCGCCTGCGTGTGGAGGATGGGGATGTACAGCAAGGTCCTGCTGGGAATCGAAACCTGGGGATCCAACCTACCGCCTTGTTGCTGGCATCGGAAAGCGTCGCGCTTCGATGCCGCATTGTCTGGATGGCGCGCTCTCATTATCAACGGGTTCGGATCTAAAGTAAAGGTTTATGCAGGACCTGCCAAAAGTTTTCTGGCGACCGTCTTGCAATAGCAAACTGCTGGAGAAAAACCGCGCGGTTGAAACACCATCTGACCCGGCGGCTCCAGCGGGACCCTCCCGAAAATTAGAAAGAATAGGGAAACATTTTGGAACGTGTTGCTCTAAACTGAGCGTCTTAAATAATTGCGCATAGACGTCGCAGGGTTTCGTTGCCGTACGCCCACTGCTGAAACTGCTGCTCGACATCTTGCACGAGTTCCGAGAGCAGGGGGAAGTAGCGATTGTGCAGGCAACACCGGCGCG
>JBGPDC010000018.1:0-44950 GCA_041482115.1 Terriglobia bacterium
CTGGCTGGAAGGTTGCTGGGCTGGAGTACTCCCCTGGGAAAATGACAGTTATGGCTTTTGTCCATCCAGCCCCTAAGCCGCCATCTTCACGCTAAAACACCACCACCAAGGTTTTGCCTTAACTTGCTGTGCTACACTCTCCGCCATGCCCACAGAAGACATCCTTGCCCCGCAAGGCGGTATCGAGGAGGATGAGGAAGTATTGGGCGGCGAGGAGGAAGCAAAAGCTCAGGGAAGTAGCCTTCATCCGCCGTGCAACACCCAGCCCCTATGACCACCAGTGACGGCGATAAGCTCAACATTTTCATCAGCTACAGCCATAAGGACAAGAAGTGGCTTGTAGAGTTCCAACGCATGCTGACGCCCTTAGCGCGAGGTGGAAAGCTAATCATCTGGGATGATACGAAGATCAAGACTGGCACCAAATGGCGGGCGGATATTGAGAAGGGCTTATCGGAAGCGGATGTAGCGTTGCTGCTCGTCAGCCCCAATTTTCTAGCTTCCGACTTCATAGCCGAGCATGAACTGCAACCACTCTTGGTTAGGGCAGAAAAGGGAAGTGGCCTTACGATTTGTTGGGTGCTTGTGAGTTCCTGCTTATACGAGGAGACTGAGCTACGAGACTACCAAGCAGCAAACGATCCATCGAGGCCCCTGGACCGCTTCAAGCAGCCTACGTTGAACGACGAATTGGCTAGGATTTGTCGCAAGATTGCTGCGGTCAGCAGGATGAAGCCGGAGACAGTCGTGACACCTGAGGAATGGGAAGCACGGCAAAAGGAACTGGAGCGTCGAGTAAACGTGGCGATGCCGTCCGCGCCATCAGTCGTCGGTGCCATGGTTGTACCAGAGTTACGGCTACTCATCTTATTCCGTGCCGCTAGTCGCCTTCCTCCATTCAGCCCTGGTGGCAGGTTCCCTGTGGCGGGGTCACAGTGTCATACCGTGAACCTAGACGACGCCAACAACATAACAGGCGGTCCCCACTTCGCCATTCGGCTAAAAGAAGCATTCCGAGGAGCATTCGCGGCGAAGGGTGAAAGTTCGCAAACGGCAACACGCTTTCTTATACGCCTGTACAATGTACCGGCAGGTGTACGAATTTCGATGCCTGGCCTCGTCAAGAGTGACGATGGGAACCTCATCGTTGCCCGTCTCCGTGGAACGGACGCCAATGGTGCTGGAGCTGGCTCTCCAACGGACAGAGGCAGCCTGCAAGAGGTGACGATTGCGGGGGGCTTTGGCTTCGCCGTTTACGAAGTTCTGATGGTCAATCCTGCCGTTGCCAATGAAGTATGGCTTCCTGTGACGGCCGCATGGCGATCAAACACCGCGAATGACTTACCCGGTATCGGCACAATGCAGGCTTCGGCGTGTTTGGCTCCCATAACTACAGTTCGCGAAGAATTGGCCAAGGGTAGTTTTCCAGATGTTGCTGCCCGCGTCAACGTCATGGTTATTGCCCGTTGCCGGACGTACCTTCTGTTCCCCTTCGTCACCAATCAAGCCGGTTTTGATACGGGGATCGCCATCTCCAATACTTCGGCTGACCCATTAGGTACAGATCCACAAAGCGGTGCAGTCCAACTGTTCTATTTCGGGAGTACCACTGCTGACAAGGCACTGTCGCAACAGACTTCGGTACCAGTCCCCGGAGGACAGACGATGGTTTTCAGGCTATCGGATGGAAACGCAGCTTTCAAGATTGCGGGCACGCCAGGTTTTCAGGGCTACATAATTGCGGTTTGCGACTTCCAATATGCGGCTGGTTACGCACAAGTAACGAACGGTTTTCAAGGCGTACCGACTATAGGCAGTTCCTATCTCGCCCAGCCCCTTTCCGCTGATTGGCCGTTAGTTGCAGGTACACGCAAGCCGTGAGAGGCACGACCACTTCACCCCATCTCCCCATCCAGCCGCCTGATGAAGGACACGAATGGGAGGCCGATGGCCTTACAGATGGCCCGAAGCTCCACCGCATCCAGCCGCCGCTCCCCCCGCTCGCACCTGCTCACGAAGGATTGGGTCTCGCCCCAACCGAAACCGATGGCCTCGGTGTGGTCCAGCGGTAGCCCCGAAAAGAATGAGGCTTCACTGTCCCCCCAGAGGGGGGCGGGTGTATACTCCAACCGTCTGGGAACCAACGGAAATCCGTGCTCAAAGTGCCCGCATCTCGGCTCGCAGCCAGAAAAGCGCAATCGGAAAAAAAGGAGCAGGTGCTATGACGAATAGAATCGGTGGGATCTTAGCGCTTGCGGTAGCGCTTGCTTTGCTGGCGCAGGCGCAGCCGCGCGAGGATCACAATGGTCACTTTTGGCAAACACTCCCACACGACAGCAAGGTAGGCTACCTATATGGCTATCTAGAGGGCTACTCGAACGGTTTTGCCGAGTCTGCTGTTGCGACCGGGGTCCCCCTGGAAAAAGCTCTGGACGCCTTTAAGAAGTCAAGTGACGAAATCACTACCACGGCCAAGCTGACCTATAGCGACCTGGCCAAAGGGATCGACAAGGTGTATGAGGACCCAGCAAATGTTGTTCTGCCAATTGTAAATGCACTGAGGGTCTTCATGTTGCGTGCGAAAGGCGCTACCCCGGAGGCTGTGGAAAGGGAGCTGGCGATGTATAGGCGACTCTCTACTCCAAATCGCTAGCTAAGTAAACGCCCCCCAAGACGAACTGCTCCAGAAGGTCCCACCAGTGGCAGCCGCCCCGCCCTCCCCCGCCCCGGCACAGGGCGAAACTACGCGGAGCGTCACAAACCATATAAATCAATGACTTAGAGTGAGACACCGGATGGTCTGCGCCGTAGAAGTATTTTCGCAATGGCAAGCAAACAGCTTGTTTTCAGAGGCTTAGCGCAGAGCCAGCCAACTTATGGACTTTCTCGGCGAAAAATGACAGGAAGACCAAACTGTCCCCAGGGTGTCCCCAAAGGCGTGGGGACAGTGTAACTAGTTGAAACAGATATAGTTACATTTAATTGTCCCCACTACTAGGTGGGTGTGTGTGAGGTTTTTTAGGTGCTTGCCTGTACCGTTAATGTCGTCACCCAGCTAGGGCCAGTCGCCTTCCCTGTCCCACACTGGTGGGGACGTGGGGACAATGCCAGTAAGTGTCTTGCAAGTGGCTCAAAACGTGTGACCTCGCCCCCAACCGACTGTCCCCAACTGGGCTGGGGACAGTCGTGGGGACACCCTCGCCGCGCTACTGGACCACACGCGAAATGAGTTCACTGGTGCCCTCCTTGCGGCGCTGGATCTCACCCTCCTTCGTTAAGTTTTCGAGGGCCTTCGTATACATCCAAACCCCCGTCCGTTCAGAGTGGACTTTCCTGCCCAAATCTCTGTACTTGATCCATTCGGGAGCCTCGGGCACGTAGCGTCTAATCTTTTGCTCCAACTCGGCCATGCTGTTATCGGCGATGATAGGTTGCGCCAGCCGCCGCACAGCCACCTCGTATTGCAGAAACGCGATCACCCGCTCCACGTCCTCCTTCGTGACAGGCTGGCAGCCATGCAGCACCGCAACCAGCGTCATCAGCCTGAGGCCGTAGGTGTCGATCCGGTCCCACTCTTTGCCCTCGCCGAAGGAGGCGTAGAACTTGTACCACGCTTCCTCGGCCGCAGGCTCCAGGGGGATCGCAAGCGGCTTCTGCCGCAACCCGGCGTACACCGCACGAATTTCTTCAACCAGCGCCCGGTAAGCAGCCTCATCAGGGCGCTTTGGCAAGGCCACTCTATTGACAGGCTCATCCGCCCCCACAATCAGCAGCCGACTGAAGAAGCCCGCGTTCGCCTGCTTGCTGCTCCAAGCCGCCGTGAAGTCGTCCAGTGTTGATGCCCCAATGAGGGAAAGATGGGCGTCTCGGATGCGATACCCCTTCCCCTGGGAGAGCGTATGGTCGTAATCGAGATCCTCAAACAACTTGTGCAAGGCAGCCGTCCCCACAGACCCCTCCATCGACCCTTTCTGGGCGAGGATGTTGATCTCATCCAGGTGTACGATTGTGGGCTTCGGCTGATCCTGCAAGGCGTCGAGTAGGCCCTCCGCTGACCCAAATCCTTCGATGATCTGCTGCTCCTCCCCCAGCGTCTCACGAAAGAAGGTCTTGGCCAGGTTGTTCGCGGAGGATTTCTTCGTGCGGGCGGAGCGGCCTACCGCCGCCCCAAACAAGCGTGGCTCCGAGTAGTCCACCGTTAGGCTCACGTATGGACTGATGGCATTCCCGAGGTAGGTGATGAAGGCCAGCCATAAGAACTGCTCGGGAGTCTCCCGAATGCCGGCGTACAGATCGATGAAGGCCCTCGCTGCGCCGCAGATAATCTCCGCAGGAAAGGGCGGGAAGGTTGTGGTCTGCGGCTCGGTGCCAGACTGCGACGTGCTGGTTGCCGCTAATAGGTGATTGAGGTCGGATGCTGTTTCGACTGCTTCAATGGTTTGCATATGTATTGTATGTATTCTCCATAATGAGTGTTTTTGCCCTTCGCAGAGCACGGAAGTAGTCTCTGCAAGGGATTGGGTGGTTAGAGGTGTAGTCGCCGACAGCGGCGACCAGTTGGGGACTGCTGGGGAAGCAAAACACCACCTGCGCCCCTTGGGATTCCAGCCTCGAAAGCTGGACCCCACAGGCGAGCAAATAGGCCGCCATGGCGTAATCGGCGGTCTTGAATAAGTCGAGCATTGTTCGTATCTCTTTCTTCGCTGCCTCCACCATGGCCCGTCACTCTAGTGGATGCCAACGGTGGGCCTAGTGGCAGATTTAGTTGCGCAACCTGAATACGCTCACCCGCCCACGCTTGGGCTTGACGCGAATTTCCACCGCCCCGCCGCTAATGGCAGCCTGGGTTGCCTGCGCCACAAGCTCCCCCAGCGAGGCACACACAACAACCCGAGCGGTGCCACGCACCGGGGCAAACGGATTCCAGTCCTTTGGGCGGCCCACTTTGGCGGCCATCTCGTGCAGGGTTGCGTTGCGTTCCTTATCCGCCAACTCCAGCAGGCGGCCAAACTCGGTTGACTCCAGCGGAATGCCTAGCTTCTGGGCCAGCAGCATCACCCGAGGCGTAGCAGGCGGCTTTCGCTTGCCACGTTCAATGCGACTAAGCTGGGGGGCATCTAGCCCGCAATGCCGGGCAAGGTCCACAATGCCAATCCCCAAGGCCCTGCGCCTCTGGCGGATAGACTGCCCAAACTCGCTGGGGGGGATTTGATTGGTGCGTTTTCGCATGTATATATTATACCATAAATTTGTCTTATTGACAAAACTCCAGGCGAAAATGTACACTCAACCTCGGTAGTGGCCCTTGACGGCCACGCTATCGAGAGGAGTACCAATCTTGAACGACAATGAGGCAGTCTTTACTGCACTAAAGGGCCGTGGGGGGCAGCGAACCCGCGACAACGACGGCCTACACAAGCGCCGTGGGATCTGGCACTACAAACTGAAGGTTGGGGGCCGCTGGCGTGAGGTCTCAGCGGCCACCAAGAACTACCAGGAGGCACGCAACACCCGCCGGGAGGCATTGCAGGCTCAAGAGGAAGGGCGGCTGCCTACCGATATGGCAAAGTGGCCCTTTGAGAGGGCCGCAAAGGAATGGTGGGAAGGGAGAGTTAACGCATTAGCGCCCCAAACACATCGCAAAGAACGGCATCGATTGAAGCCACTCCGAGAGGCTTTTGGGGGACAGCGACTGTGCGACATCACGAGCCACGACCTACGCAGGTACCAAGTCCGCAGGTCGGCTCAGGTGAGCGCTGCAACTGTCAATGCAGAAGGCAACATCCTGCGAATGATCCTCAAGAGCGTCAAGGTATGGTCAAGGGTAGCGGACGACTACAAGCGCCTGAGGGAGAACACCCGAGGGCCGGGAAGGGCCTTGTCACCCGAAGACGAAAAGCGCCTCTTCTCGACGGCTGGCACAAAGCCCGCTTGGCAGGCTGCCTACTACGCTGCTTTGTTAGCAGCCAACACCACGGCGAGGGGCTGTGAAATTAAGGGCCTCCGGCTGGCAGACGTGGACCTAATGACCGCCACTATGACCATCCGCCGCACCAGCACCAAAACAGACGCAGGCTGTCGGATTGTTCCTCTCAACCAGACGGCTGCCTGGGCGGTAGCGAGGCTGTTGGAGCGTGCCACAAAGCTAGGGGCCACCCACGAGGAGCACTACTTGTTCCCAGCGTTCCCTTTCCGCCAAAAGAACCGACCCGCTGGGGCCGCCGCTGCGTTTGACGCAAGTCGCCCGATGAAGACCTGGAGAACTGCATGGCGGGCGGTCACGAAAGAAGCCGGGTTGCGAGGTCTGCGGTTCCACGATCTGCGCCACCACTGCGTCACCAAGCTAGCTGAGGCAGGGGTGCCGGACCAAACCCTCATGGCCATCGCGGGCCACGTCAGCAGGCAAATGCTAGAGCACTACAGCCATATCCGGATGCAATCCAAGAGGGCGGCTGTGGACGCTCTGGAGTCCCCGAAGGCCAATAGCCAGGGTCAGGAAACGATTGCTGCGGTCAACTGAGCCATGCGTCCACAGGATTGTCCACATCGACCTGGTTTGCTTCGCGGTTTGTGGAGCCACGCGCAATGCCCACAGTCGATGCCACCCGCCAGTTTTCAACAAGCTGCGAGTCTCGATGAGGCTACTGCCCTTATTGACACGGTAGAGGTCACAGATTCGAGTTCTGTCGGGCCCACCACCTTCGCTCCCTTAGCCCAAAATCAGATGTCGGCCTTACGAACACGCACCGAAAGTACTATGGGTCCCACTCGCAGCCCTGGCCGAAAGATAACCTTGTAAATTCTGCAAATACCGATATTATAAGGACAATTCAATTCACTACCGAACAACCAGGGAGAGGGGGCATGGCTAGTGAGCGCGATGTCATGCCTCCCCTGGGAACGGGAAACTCTTACAAGTCAAAAGCTAGTTGATTCTGTTTCATCGCTTGCGTATTCGTGCGTGCCTCGCACCCGGCCCGTCAGGGAGTGGCGCGTTCCGCTCCGAGCGACGTGGTGGCCGGAGGAAAGTGGTACATCCAGATCGACTTGCCCACCCGGGCATCGGGCGGCCTTTGTAGGAGCTGCGCGCAGGCCGGCTGGTGGAGCGAGAAGGTCATCAAATGGGTGATGCTGGCCGCCACCCAGCCGTCCTGATGGGGATCACACGATTCCAGAAGGGTGAACGCGACTCCCATCTTCTCGGGATTCGTGTCGCCGATATAAAGCAAGCGCACGGTCGGGATGTGCTGGTCCCGTAGGAAGATTCCCAGCCGCGCCAGATCCTGTCCCCAGTCGAGGTTGCTGTCCACCAGGAAGCGCTCCTCCCGGCCGCGCGCGATCTCGTTGAAGTAGGCCAGATAATCCGGATGCGCGGCCATGGATTCGGCGGCATGCCAGGCGGTCAGCAGCAATCCTAGAGCGACCCACGTGCGACGCGGCTCGAGGCGGAGCCGGTCCTCACCGGCGAAGACCGCCGCGCCCAGGATGGCGAAGAACGGAAAAGCCGGCAGCACATAGCGCATTCCGACGTCGTAGTTGCTGAAGGCGCTGACCGCGAAGATGACGGCTACGGGAAGCAGCAGGTAGAGGCTATCCGCCGCCGGGCCCGTCAGGCGGCGGGCGCAGTATAGTCCGGCGCCCAACGCCCCCAGCAGCAGCAGTGGCAGAGTACTTTTCACCGCCACAGCCACCAGGAAGTAGTACCACCAGCCGAACCGTGAGAACCGTCCCAGCAGGTAGGAAACGTGCTCTGTCTCGGGCTCGCGCACCACCTTCCAGACCTCCTGCAAGCCGCGGGCGAACCTGGTAGGAGGCCGCAGGATCTGGCTCCGCACTTGTGACAGCAGGCCGCCGCGGCTCCGGGTGAGGGGCGGCCCGCCGAAGTTGTACGTCCCCCCAATCACCGCCGCCAGCACCAACACGAAGGCTGCGCCTTGGGCGGCCTGCCGGAACCGGGAAGGCGCCCGGCTCGACCGCGCGACGAGGAAGTAGCCGGCGGCAATGGGCGGCAGATAGAAGACCGCTGCAAACTTGCAAACGAAGGCGACACCGCAAGTGAGCCCGGCGCAGAGGCAGCGTTTCCAACTGCGTTCTGCGGTCCAGCGCCACAGACAGTAGCAGGCCAGCGGAATGGTCGCAGCGGCCGCCAGGTCGAGCGTGGCGAGCGAGCCGTGGCCCATGAGGTTCGGGCAGAACGTCGCCAGCGCGACCGCCGCGAGGCCCGCCCACTCTCCGTAGAGCGCCACCGCCCACCGGTACGCCACCCACACCAGGATCGCCGCGAAGAGCAGGTTGCCGGCGCGCGCGAGGCCCAGCGTCCGCCAGAAAAACTCGGGAGAGCCCTGGTCCCACGTTCCCCCGTGCCACAGGTCGTCCCGCCCCTGCAGGCGCAGCCCGGCCAGATAAGGCGGAAGCGTCAGAACCAGGCGGGCCAGGGGCGGATGCGAACGGTCTACGGTGTAGCGGCCGCGCTCCAGCAGCTCGAGACCCGCGGCCAGATGCGTGCTCTCGTCCCGCGTGTCGTTGAACACCCGGTAGGTCGCGGCGACCCGGGCGACGAAGATCGCAAACAGCGCTACGACGATCGTTCGCCGCAGCAACGCAAGTGTCATGTCTGAAGAGCTGGACCCGCCGTTGGGGCAGCATTGGTGGGCCAGGCGATAAGGTCACCCTATTTCTTCTGTCGGTCTTCCACCATGGACTTGAGCGCCTCCAGCTCGCTGCGGAGCTTCTGCTCCCGGCGGCCGATCGACACCACGTAGAGCAGGATCAGAATCCACGCCACCGAGTAGGCGTACCACAGCCATTTCAGGTTCTCTTCCATGGTTCCTCCCGCTACATGGAGTGCACGATCCGGCGCAGGCCCTCCGTCTCCCGGTGCAACTGCTCCAGCCGGCGGCGGAGCTGCAACAGGTAAACGTAGAGGACCGTCAAGGTCGCCCAACAAAACAGGAACACGTACCACATCTCGGGAGCGAGGCCGGAGCCTGCGCCTCCGGCGATCACCGGCTGGGGATGCTGGGTGCGCCACCACCGGATCGCCATGTAGCAGATCACCGCGCCCACGGCCTGGAAGACGGTCAGTACGGCGCACAGCACGGCGCGCATGCTGGGATCGTCCACCGCGCGCCGCAGAATCAGGTAGCCCCAGAACATCAGCCACAGCACAAAGGCCGAGGTGAGCCGTGCGTCCCAGGTCCACCAGATTCCCCACACCGGCCGCGCCCACAAGGGACCGGTCGCCAGGTTCATGGTGTCGAAGAGCAACCCTACCTCGATCGAGGACACGGCCAGCTCATCGAAGCGGAAATCCCGGGTCATCAGGAAGCGGATGCCCGCCACCAGTCCCACCAGAATCCCGGTCACCGCCACAAAAAAAGCAGGCGCGTGGAAGTAGAAAATGCGCTGCACGATGCCCATCGTCCGCTCGGTGGGTACCCACACGAATGTCAGGTATAAAGCGATAACCCCCATCACGGCCGTAACGGCGGGTAAGATTCGCTGTCTCATGATCAGGCCACTAGCACCAACTCCACCAGCGTAGCCGCGAGCGCCGTAAAAATCACGTCGAAACCGACTAGCAGTCGCAGCCACACCATCTCGTTCGCGATCGGGTCTCCGGCAAAGAGCACCCCCGTCAGCTGCACCGCCGCCATCAGGGCGGGAATCGTGATCGGAAACACCAGCACCGGCAGCATGATCTCCCGCAGCCGGACATTCACCGTCAGGGCGCTAAACATCGTCCCGATAACCGTGAACCCCCAGGTGCCGAGCAGCAACACTAGCATTAGCCAGCCCAAGTTCACACCCCACCGGACATTGTAGAAGATCCAGAACACCGGGAGCGTGATCAGCTCCAGCACCAGCAGGAACACGGTGTTCGCCAGGGCCTTGCCGAAGAAGATGGCCGCCCCCGGGGCCGGCGAGGCCACCAGCGCATCCAGGCAGTCGTTGATCGTCTCCCGGGCGAAGCTGCGGTTCAGCACCAGAATCCCGGCAAAAGTGAACACCAGCCAGAGCAGCCCTCCCGAGATGGCGCGGGTTTCTTCCCCCGAAGGATCAAAAGTGAAGCTAAACAGCAGCAGCACCACCAGCGCGAAGGACGTCGCCGCGTTGATGACCTCTTTGCTCCGCAGCTCGATGCGGAGGTCCTTGCGGGCGATGGCCAGCGCCGGCCCCAGGGTGCCCATTAAGACGCCCCCATCAGTTGCCCGACTCCGTGTGCTTCCGGTAGAACTCCTCCGGGGAGGCGCGCAGCTCCGCGCTGTTCGGCCCGCGAAAGGCAAGGCGGCCGCGATTGAGAATGGCGACGTCGCTCGCAAGCGCCAGGGCCTCGCGCAACTGATGCGTGCTGATGACGATGGTGCGCCCCGCGGCGTGGGCCTGCGTGATCAGCCCCGAGAGCAGCTCGGCGGCGCGGTCGTCGAGGGCCGTGAAGGGCTCATCGAGCAGCAGGATGTCCGGTTCGTGAAAAAATGCCCGGGCGATCGCCAGGCGCTGGCGCATGCCCCGGGAAAACTCCCGCACCAGGCTGTTGCGCACGCGCGCGAGACCCGTGGTCTCGAGCCACTGCTCGATCCGAGCCTCGGGAGCGGCGATGCCGTAGAGTCCCGCGAAAAACTCCAGGTTCTCGGCGGCCGTCAGCTCGTCATAGATGGAAATGCCGTGCCCGATGACGCCGATGCGGCGGCGCTGCGGCGCCTCGCGCAGGCTCTCCCCGTCGATCGTGACCTTCCCGCGCGACGGCGTCGAAAGCGCGGCGAGCATCCGCAGCAGCGTGGTCTTGCCAGCGCCGTTGCGGCCGAGCAGCGCGAGCGTCGCGCCGGACGCGAGGTCCAGATCCAGCTCCCGGATAGCCGCGAAGTCGCCGAAGAACTTCCACACCCCGCGGGCGGCGATCATGCCTTCCGTTTCTTAGGAGTGGACCGCCCCCCCGAGGCCGTGTAGAGACCATACAGCCCGGCCAGCAAAATGGCGGAAGCGAAGCCCAGGATCTGCCAGAACCGCTCGTAAACCGGCACCGGGACGACCGTCAGGGGCGGGCCGTTCTGGGCTTCCTGCTCACCCTCCGCCTGAGGGCGCGTGAGGCGCCCGGTCCCGCTTACCGTAAACCGGAACGTGTCGGACTTGGGGGCGTTGAAGATCGCCGCCTTAGTCTGCGGCTCCTCTCCCATGGCCTCGAGGCCCTCTCCCGCGACGGTCACCCCCGCCGGCGCCACGACCCGCGTCACCATCCCGGGATATTGCGAATGCGCCGTAAACGCCATGCCGGCTGCGTAGGGGACCTTATACGTGACATCGATCCGGGTGTCACCCGGACGGATCGGATAGTCGATCTTGTAGATGTCGTTCGGCCCGGCTTTCTCGGCCCCGGCCCGGATGGGGACCCCCGCCGCGGTCGAGACGTGCGCCTCCACCTGGCCCTTCGCCGTAGGCGGCAGGTAGAACCGGAGCGTGCCCTGCTTCTTATCCACGTAGCTGACGGGAGGCTGCGAGTTGTTCCGGTAGAGATAGCTCTCGTTGACGGTCAACTCCTCGCCGCTCGGCTCGACCAGCATGAGGTGCTGCTCGGGGGTGCTGGCCTTGGGTCCCGGCGGGGCGGAGCGGTAGACCGTCACCGTCACGTCACCCGTCCGCATGCCTGGCGCGATCACGCGATTGTAGGTGACGCCCTGGTATTCGGCCCGCAGCATGTAGTGGGCCTCGTCGCCGAGCGTGACGTCGGGGAAGCGGAACTTCCCGGCCGCGTCCGACGTCGCGGTGGCCACCGCATCCATGCCCTGTTCGAGTTTGATCACGGTGACAGTGGCCCCGGCCTGCGGCTGCCCCGTGCTCCCATTCTGAACGACGCCCTCCACCGCCGCCCCCAGCGGCACCGCCGCCAACACCGCAACCCCGCACCGCACCACCGCGCCACACCGCACTGCCACCCATCGCACCGCGACCCCAAACCGAGCCGCGACCGTCAGGGAGCGGTCATTCAAGCCCTTCCTTCTCATGACGCCGCCGGAATAGCCTGCCCGCACTCGCCGCAAAACTTCATCGGCCGGTTGTATTTGCTCGCGCAATTAGGACACACCCACACCCGCGGCTGCTCGGCCGCCGGGGCCGGCGCCTGGGCCTTGGGCTTCGGTCCCGCCTTTTGCACCTGCTCGATCTCGCTCAGCACCGCCGCGAGCTGCCGTTGCAGTGCGAGCTTACTCTCCTTGTAATCCTCGTCGGAGAGCTTGTCCATCCGGTACTCGAACTGCAAGTCGCGCAGGTTCTCGTAAATAGTTTTCTTCTTATCTTCCAGGTGCGCCGTCGGAGACACCGGCTCCGGCTCCGGGATGTCCTGCTGCCGGATGAACAGGGTAAACGCAATGACCCCGATGATCAGGACGGTGGCTACGGCAAAAATCATGAAAGGCAGGCTACGGCTGGTATTATTCCAGGTCTGCCAGCTCTTTGTCGATCTGCTCCTGGAACTTCTCGAGCGATCCGGCCGGCATCGCCACCACCGGCTTCGGCCGGCGCCACCGGGCCAGGATGAAACGGATCGCGATCAAGCCCACCAGGATGGCGAGGAACGGCATGATCCAGCCCACCAGGCTGAAGCCCTCGGCCGGCGGCGCGGCCAGCACCACGGTTCCGTATTTCTCTTTCATCTTGGCCAGAATCGAGGTGTCGCTGGCTCCCGTCTTCAGATCGGGACGGATGTCCGCATACGCCTGCTCCCGGAAATGGCAGTTCAGCATGTTGCAGGAGCCGACCGTATAGGCGCAGCCGCACTGGCACTTCAGCTTTTCGCCGATCGCCCGCAGCCGCGCATGCTCCGCGTCGCCCGTGCTGACCGTTTGGCCCGCCAGCGGCAGCAGCAGGAGGGCAGCGCAGAGACTAGCTTTGAGAAACCACTTCATGCTTCTTCACCGTGCCCAGCACCTGCGTGCGGGCGTAAGCCAGCTTCATCTTGCTCGGCACCAGCGCCACCAGCGTGCCGAAGATGACCACCATGGTGCCCAGCCACACCCAGTTCACCAGCGGATTGACGAACACCTGCAGCACCGGCTTCTGCCCGTCGTTCGAGACGCCCGCGTAAACCACGTAGACGTCTTCGGTGAGCCGGGGCCGAATCGCGACCTCCGTGGTCGGCTGCTGGCTCGCGTGGTAGAAGCGGCGCTCCGGATTCATGATCGCGAGCGCCTGCCCGTTCTTGGTCACCTGCACCGCCGCCACGCTGCTCGCGTAGTTCGCGTTGTTCGCGTCCTTCACTTCGGCGAGGCGAAACGCATAGGGTCCGACTTTGAGGCTGTCGCCGATGGCCAGCGAATCCTGGGCCTCTTTGGTGAAGGCCGAGCCGGTGAATCCGATGAACATCAGGACGATGCCCATGTGTACCAGGTACCCGCCGTAACGGCGCGTATTCCGGTGGGTCAGCTCCACCATACAAGGCATGAGCGCCCCGCCGTTCTTGCCCTGTATCGCCCGCGCCCCCTTGTAAAACTCCAGCACGATCGTGACGGCGACGAAGCAGCACAGGACGAACGACATCAACGGGTAAATGCTGCGAATGCCGAGCGCAAAGAGCACCATACCCAGCGCGAGCGATAGGATCGAAGGCCACAGGAAATTGCGTTTCAGGCTCTCGGTCGAGGTCCGCCGCCAGGCGAAGAGCGGTCCCACCCCGGTGAGGAACAGCAGGAACAGCGCGATCGGAATGTTGACCTTGTTGAAAAACGGCGCGCCGACGCTGATCTTCTCGCCCGTCACCGCCTCGCTGATCACCGGGAACAGCGTCCCCCACAGCACCGCGAAGCAGGACGCCAGCAGGATCAGGTTGTTGAACAGGAAGCTCGATTCGCGCGATACCACCGATTCCAGTTGGCTCTCGCTCTTGAGGTAATCGAGCCGGTCCAGGATCAGGTAAACCGTGATCGCAATACCGATCGCGAGGAACGTTACGAAGTATTTCCCGATCGGCCCTTCCGAGAAGGCGTGCACCGAGCTGACTACGCCGCTGCGCGTGAGGAACGTCCCGAAGAGGCATAGGAAGAAGGTGCTGGAGATCAGCACGATGTTCCACACCTTCATCATGCCCCTCTTTTCCTGCATCATCACGGAGTGCAGGAAGGCGGTCCCGGTAATCCAGGGGAGCAGCGAGGCGTTCTCGACCGGGTCCCAGGCCCAGTAGCCGCCCCAGCCGAGCACCGCGTAAGCCCAGCGCGCGCCCAGCATGATCCCGCAGGTCTGGAACAGCCACGTCACCATCGTCCAGATGCGGGTGGTCGCGATCCAGCCGTCACCCTTCTGGCGGGTGATGAGCGAAGCCAGCGCAAAGGCGAACGGGACGCTGAACCCCACGTAGCCGAGATACAGCATCGGGGGGTGGATGGCCATGGCCGGATACTGCAGCAGCGGATTGAGGCCCCGGCCGTCCGGTGGCCCCATAATGTCGCCGCCCGCCGAGAGCAACTGGAACGGGCTCGCCGCGACGACCACCAGGAGCAGGAAGAAGGTCTGGACCGTCGCCAGCGTCGCGATCACGTAACCAATCATGTCCCGGTGCTTGCGCCGGTAGGCGTAAACGGCCACCAAGGCGTACGTCGACAGAATGAACAGCCAGAACAGCAGCGAGCCTTCCTGCCCGCCCCACCAAGCCGCGAACTTGTAGACCTTCGGAAGGTCGCGGTTGCTATGGGCGGCGACGTAGCTGAGCCGGAAGTCGTCCTTGAAGAGCGAGTAGACCAGCGTGCCCGCCGCCGTCGCCACCAGCACCCAGATGCCGATCACGGCGCGCTCCGCGCTAAGCGCCAGGTAGGGCTTGTTCTTCCACTGGCCCAGCACGGCCGCAATGACCGTGTAGACCGAGAGACAAAGAGCGAAAAGGAGGGCTAGGGCACCGAGATTTTCCATACGACTCCAGGGGGCTCAGTGCCCCAGAACCTCTCAGGTCTTGGGAGACGCCGGCCGGCTCTGGTAGGGCTCGCCCGGCTTGGCCTCATACTTCGAAGCGCACTTGGCCTGGATTTTCTTGGCCTCGAAGACTCCATCCGAACCCAGGCGGCCGTCGGCCAGGGCCTGGGCATTGTCCCGGAAGGTGTCCGGCAGCGGTTCGCGGCCGGTGTAAACGACCCTCTGGCGGAGGTTTTCCTGCTTGAGCGTGAAGCTCACCCGCTCGGCCTCGCGCACGATCGAGCCGGGCTCGACATCGCCCGCCACGCGCAGGCGGCGATCGGCGTCTTTCGCGTGCATCTGCTGCAATTCAGAAACGGTTATGTAGTAGGTCTTGCTCTCGTTGATGCCGGCCACTGCCAGCCACGCCAGGGTAGCCAGCACGAGCACAATTAGGGCCGCAAACTTCCAGTACTTCTTCATCGATCGTCCCTCCCGGCTCTCGTCACTCAGTATACCGCTTTTCGCAGTGTAGGGCGGGCTCTCAGCCCGCACGGGGCTTTAGCCCCGTCCCGCCGCCTGAAACAAGTCCCTCCCCTCCACCAAGGCCCGCATCTTGCCATCCGCGACGTTGCGCGGCAGCATCCAGAACCCGCAGTCTGGGTGGATCCACTGCACCCGCGCCTCCCCCAGCACCTTAGCTGCATTTTCAATGCGGGAAGCCACGAGGTCCGCCGGCTCGATGCCGTTGTCCTTGATGTCCACCACGCCGAGCCCCAGCTTGATGGTGGGATCGAGATCCCGCAGCACCTCCAACTCGTCGTAACCCCGCCGCGCGAACTCCAGCACCAGGTGGTTCACATGCAAAGAGTTGAGGAACGGCAGCAGGTCCCGCCAGAACCCCTTCTGGATGGTCTGGCCGCCGTAGTTCCCGAAGCACACGTGGACGGCGCGTTCCGTCTGCAAACCGTCGAGCACGTGGTTGATGGCCGTCGCCGCCCACTCGCGGTCCTCGGGATGGCCGCTGATGTTGGCCTCGTCGATCTGCATCACCGCGGCTGGGATCGGAGCGAGCTGCCGGCGCAGGACCTCCGCGATCGCCATGGCCAGCGCTGGAGTTCCGCCGTAGGCGTGGTCGGTCAGGGTCTTCGCGAGCATGTGGGGACCGGTGCACGTGAATTTGAGCGGCGCCCGGGTGAGCCCGGCGATGAACTCAAAATCGGCGGGCAAATTCAGCACCCCTTCGCCGACGACGCCGTCCACAATGCCAGCCGGAGCCTTGCGGAAGGTCATCCCGGCGTCGGCCCGGAACACTTCGAGGTCCGAAACCGAATAGCGCGTCCGGACGCCCGACATCCGGCTCGTGAAGTAGTCGATCATCCCGTTGGTCTCGGGATGGCTCGGGTCGAAGCGGTTCAGCTCCCCATCGGCGACGACATCGAGGCCGGCCAGCTCCTGGGTTTTGAGCACGACCATGACAGCATCCCGCAGGGCGACGCGCGAGGTGTTGTTGTGGAGCCACAGCGGGACGGGATAGCTGCCGACGACGGTAGTTCGGATGCTCATGGCGATTTCATTCTACTGCGCCCAACCGCAGGCCTCACAGGTCAAATCATCGCTGGAGGCGGCTGGATGTACTACTCAGCAGAAAAGAAAGAAAAGAAGGCCGCATCAAGGCCCGGCGCGCGGAAGCGGATCTGCGGCGAGTAATCGACGCCCAGGGCTCCGTTGCCGGGATCTGGGCGCACGTACAACGGCACGGTGAATTGTCCGGCGCTCACTCGCTCGGTACACGAGAAAGTCGCCTCCTGCCCGGTCACGGCCGACCGCGCCGACGATCCCGTGATGGTAAGGAAGCCGGCCGGATCGCCGCCGCGCCAGGTGACGGTCAATCCCGCCGCCGAGGCTTGGGTGGTAAAAGTGAGTTTGGGCGGCACGTTGAACGTCATGCGGAATGCCCCTACGTCCGCGCCGCCCGAGCCGTTGTCGACCGTGTAGGTTCCGGATTCCAGGTATTGCAGTTGGGCGGCGGCCGAAGAAAACTGCTCGTTGTAGGCGCCGGGCCCGCGCCGCGGGAGTTGCCTGGCCCCTTTGGGACCCGACAGATTCAACGCCGGGCCGGCCTCTAACGCTGTTGACTGCGGCTCATTGAAACCCACAAACTGTCCCGGTGGGAACACCAGACAGGAGCCCGGCGAAGGGCGGCCCAGCCGCGACAGCACCCGACTAAGGCCCGAGCTGTAAAATGACGCGTAACCGGACTCATAGTAGCCTGGCGGCTCGCAGCAGAATGCATCCGTGACCTTAATTGCGCTGAGCGAAATCAAGCCGATGCGGAGCACGCCGCCGGCCTGGAGTTTCTCGATCTCCGGGCCTGTCGTGCCGCTCAAGTCCGTACAATCGGCCCCGGGGGCGGCGACCGAGATCGTGGTGAAGTTGCTGGTCACATCACCGACGCGAAGCACCACCGGCACGTAGCAGCCGTCCACCTCGCGGGGCACTTCGAAGTTAATCTGGTCGGCGCCGGCGCAGCACCGGGAGCGCCCTTTGTAACGGACCGTGGCGGGACGCCCGCCGACCAGCACCTGCAGGTTGACGTCGAGATCGCGAGGGACGGGCTGCTCGGCGTCGCTTTCGGCGATAGGTCCCAAGCCCGTGGCCCACAGCGTGACGACCTGACCGGGTCGGGCCGGCCGCGTGAAAGTATTGCGCGGCTGGTCGGCCTCGGAGTTGAAGTTCTGGGCCAGGGCCGGTCCGCTGCCCGCCTGGTTCTGAGCGAGAATGCCAGGAGAACTCCTCACAATTCGGAAGGCGCCCGACTGGCTGGTGTGGCCTTGGTAGGTCACCGCGAGCAGGCCGATGCCGGGCGGCGCCGTGGAAGGGAGAATCGCGGCCACCTGCTTATCCCAGACGTAGAGGAGCGGGGCGTCCACGGCCGTCGTGCCCACGGTGATACGAACCGACGTGCCGCCCAGACTGGGCGGCAACGGAAAACCGGCCGCCTGCCGCAGCTCCGCCGGTCCCAGCCCCGTCCCAAACACCACGAAGATGGAGCCTTGCGCCACGGCGGAATTCGGCAGGCCGGGAAGAGCATAACTGGCGGCGTTCAAGATGGCCCGGATCTCGGGTGCGGCAGTGGCCGCGGCCGCCACCAGGAGCCACAGGCCCGCGAGCTTCGTGATGGTCTTCATGAGTGTTCTCTCGATGCTAGAAGCCCAATACTTTGTAGGAAGCTTCCACCGAGGCCACCCGCTGCCCGTCAATGAGAAGCTTCAGCGTGGTCGTGTGGTTAGGCGCCGGCGCAGGCAAAGTCGTCGGCAGGGGTATGGCAATATAGCCGGCGAAGGTGGACAGCCGGCTGTTATTTTGCGCGTCGATGCGGAACGTCGACCCGCGCCGGGCCTCCCCGCGGACTCGCACCAGGCCGGTGGCGCTGCCGGGAGCCGGCGCATCCGGCAAGGGGAGCTGGTTGAGCGCCTGAATCTCTTGCGGGGGAATGCGCGAAAGCGGGAGGACCCCGTTCGGAAAAGGTAAGCAATTGACACTGCCGTCCGCCGCGACATAACAACTCGCCAGATCGGTGGGAGACAGCCCGGTGCCCGAAAGATCGCCGTGCCTCGCCGCCTCCGTAGGCACGGTCACCGCGCCCTCGAAGCTCCCGTTGGCAGGATCGAACATCACGACCGCACTGCCGTCGCCCTCGCTGAGGACCGCCAGCGAGAAGGGGCCGGCGTCAGGCGCTATGTCAAACCGCGCGGTAAAGCGGGCTACGATCGGGTGGGGAGAATAGGCAACCGGAAAGGCGTCCGCTTGAGATGGTGGAGGCGGATAAAGCAGCTCAATCGTGCCGCTCGCGTTGGTGACGTTTTGCCCGGGCCGTATGCCGACCTCGGTTATGTTGCTCCGGCGGCTGCCCGAACGGATCCACATCCGGTCGGACGTGGGCGCCTGCGGGACCACGTTGAGCTGGTACACGCCGGCCAGACCGGGCGCCAGGCCGGCAAAGTCGACCCGGGCCGGTCCATCACCGACGACTACTTCCGGCAAGGTGACGACGCGGTTGAACGGCTCGGCACCGGCGCCAGGGCTGCCGCTCAACATCGGCGGGTCGGTCGTACCCAGCCCCGTGGCATACAAGATGATCGGCTCCCCGCGCCCGGCCACCTCGAGAGGTTGAAAACCGGGACCGAAAGCGAGCGCCCGCCCTTTGCCGGAAGAGTCCCGGGTGAAGATACCGGGGCCGGTAGCCGTCGGCGTCAGCAAGAAGGGCGGGCTTCTGCCCGCGGCAGTCGTAACTACCAGCGATATTCGTCCGCCGAGAACCTCAAAGGGGAGCAGCGCGTTGATCTGAGTCGGAGAAACGAAGTAGAGCGGGGCTTCGAGTTCCAGGTCTCCCACGCGAACCACGGTGTCCTCCAGCCGCGTGGGAAGCGGCAGCGAACTTGCGCTGACCCTGGAGCGGGCCAGCCCGGCGCCGAAAATCGAAATCAGGCCTCCGCGCGCCACCACCGCATCGTAGGAGGCCGCATTCACGACGGCGTTCACCCGGGGCTGTGCCAGGAGCGGTCCGGCGAAGAGCAGCAGACCCGTAAGGGAAGCGTAAACCTGTTTCATGGGCACCGTCCCAGATCTCAGCGCCAGCCTGGCTGCGAACAGTATACAACCTAAATATCCGTCAGGTGCTCCACCTTCCCCGTGCTGTCCCCCAGTTTCTCCGCCGGCACCCCCAGGCGATCCAGCAGCGTGAGCCACAGGTTCGTCTGCGGCGTGTCCTTATAGTCGATGTGCCGCCCCGGTTTGATGCTGCCGTCGCCCCGCCCCAGCAGCAGGCACGGGACGTCCTCATGCAGGTGCAGGTTGGGGTCGCTCATGCTGGTGCCGTAGACGATCATCGCGTGGTCGAGCAGCGTGCCGTCGCCCTCCGCAATGGACTTAAGTTTCCGGATGAAGTACGCAAACTGCTCCATGTGGTGGCACTCTATCTTCGCCGCCTTCTCGATCATCTCCTCCCGGTTGCGGTGGTGCGTCAGCGGATGGTGCGCATCGGCGAACCCCAGCTCCGGGTAGGATCTCGTGCTTGCCTCTTTGGCGTAAATCAGCGTCGCCACCCGCGTTATGTCCGCCTGAAACGCCACCACCAGCAAATCATTCATCAGCGTCGCGTGCTCGACGAAGCTCGTCGGAGCCCCAATGGGCTTTTCCATCTCGGGGGTTAGCTCCTGGCTCTCGCGCTCCGTCCGCGCGATGCGCTTCTCGATTTCGCGGATCGAGGTGAGATACTCATCGATCTTGCGGCGATCCGGCGCCCCCAGCGTCCCCACGAGCTGCCGGGTCCTTTCGTTCACGTAATCGAGGACGCTCTTGCGGTTCTCGTTGAGCCGCGCCTGCACTTTCGGGTCCGGGTTCTGATTGAGGCTGCCGTAGAGTCTTTCGAACACGGCTCGCGGATTCATCTCCGGCGGCACGGGCGTCGACGCATCCCGCCACGACATGTTGTTCATGTAGGCGCAACTGTAGCCCCCGTCGCACCCCCCCACCGAGCGCGTCGCCTCGCACCCCAGCTCGAGTGAAGGCAGCCGCGTCTGCGATCCGATCGCCTGCGCGGCCAGTTGATCGACCGAGACACCCACTTCGAGGTCCGCGCTGCCGGCCTTCTTGGGACATACGCCGGTCAGATAGGTGGCGCTCGCCCGGGCATGATCCCCGCCCGCGCCCTCGCCATTGTGGTGCGAGAGCCCGCTCAGCACCAGCAGGTCTTCCCGGAACGGCTCGAGCGGCTTGAGAATGCGGCTGAATTCGAAGTCCTTGCCCACTCCCTGCGGCTTCCAGTGCTTCATCATCATGCCGTTCGGCACGTAGCCGAAAGCGAGACGAACCGGAGCCTTCAGCTCGCCCGGGGCGGCGAAGGCCGGCGTCATGGCCTCCAGGAAAGGCAGCGCAATGGCTGTGCCCAGGCCCTTGAGCAGGGTCCGTCTCGGAAGGTGTTTGCGTGTAACGATCATTTTGCCGCTACCTCTCTCGCCTCTTCCCGCTGCATCTGGAACGGAGCACTGTTCACGATTCCCAGCACCAGGGTCGAGAACCGGTAATTGTCCTCCGCGAGCCGCGCGACGATCTGCCTTACCGCCGGACGGTCCGAGCGTTCCACGCCCCGCCCCAAGGCGTAGGTGAGCAGCTTCTCGGCCAGGCACTCCGCAAAGGCGTCCTTCTGCTGCCGCAGGATGGCCTTCAACCCCGCCGCGCCGTCAAACTTTCGCCCGTCCGGAAGCGCGCCCGAAGGATCGATTGGAAACTTCCCATCCCGCGTGCGCCACCCGCCGACCGCGTCGTAATTCTCGAGGCCAAAGCCCAGCGGGTCCATGCGCGCGTGACACGAGGCGCACACCGCGTTCTTCCGGTGCTGCTCCAGTTGCTGCCGCAGCGACGCTGCTGAGCCCACGGCGTCTTCATCGAGGCTGGGGACGTTCGCGGGCGGGGGCGGCGGCGGAGCATTCAGAAAGTTTTCGAGGATCCACTTGCCGCGCAGCACCGGCGACGTCCGGTTCCCGTAAGACGACACCGTCAGCACGCTCGCCTGCGTCAGAATCCCGCTGCGTCCCGTGCCGGTCAGGTCCACCTTCCGGAACTGGGTCCCGGTAACCCCGCGAATCCCGTAATGCCGCGCCAGCCGTTCGTTCAAGAACGTGTATGGGCCGTCGATGAAATCGAGGATGCTGCGGTCTTCCTGCGCCACGTGCCGGAAGAACAGCTCCGTCTCCTGCTGCATCGACGCGCGCAAGTATTCGTCGAAATCGGGAAAACGCTCGCGGTCCGGCTGCACGGACTCGAGCCGCCGCACTTCCAGCCACTGCCCGCCGAAGTTCTCCCCAAGCGCCCGCGCCTTCGGATCGGCCAGCATCCGCCGCACCTGGGCTTCCAGCACCGCCGGCCGGCGCAGCGTTCCCTGGTCGGCCGCGCGTCGCAGTTCCTCGTCCGGCATGCGGCTCCACAGGAAGTAAGACAGCCGCGACGCCAGTTCGTGCTGGCTCCTCGCCGGATCGCCCGTTTCGATCCGGAACAGAAAATCGGGCGACACCAGGATCGTGGTGAGGGCCACCGCGATGCCCTCCTCGAACGAGCCGCCCCGCTGGCTGGCGCCCGCCGAGATCGCGGCCAGCCGGTCCACTTCCTCCGCGCTCACCGGATGCCGGAACGCCCGCCGCGCGAGACTCGCGAGTATCCGTCGTTCGCATCCCGGCTGGTGCGCCCCCTCCAGATGACCGCAGGTATAGATCTTCCGCCGGCTTTCGAGCGACGGCCCTTTCTGATACTCGTAGGGCCCGATGATATCGACCTCGTGCACGCACATCCCTTCGAACGTCGGCGGGCGCGACGCCGCCAGCTTGGCTCGCTCGATCGACTGCCGGCGCCGCTCGACCCTCTCCGGGATGCCCTCTTCTTCCGGCAGCAGGGGCGGGATGCTCAGTACTGGATCCTTCGGCGGGGGCAGCGGCTTCTTGGAAGGATTCGGCCCGCCATAATTGGAGGGTAGTCCTTCAAACTGGCGGGGGAACGCCGCCACCAGCTCGTGTTCCCCGCCCGTAATCTTGAGCCGCACGTCCCAATGATCCGGGCGCCGCTCAAACCCCGAGTTCTCGACACCAGTCGCGACCACGAAGGTTTGGATCAGCTTGCCGTCGAGCCAGAACGCCACCTCCCCCGGCTCCGATGCCTCCGGGCGGAAACCCGCTCCCGCCATGCGGATCAGGTATTCCCCGTCCGCCGGAAAGCGGTGGTTCACATGAAACGACCCCGGTTGCGAGAGCCCCGTGACGTCGTAATCGTGCAGCGAATAGTAGGCCGGCCACTCGATGCGCGCGAGATCGGTTGTTTCCATCCGGCGCGGGATCGGCGGCAGGAAAACCGTGGTCAGGTTTTTCAGGTCCGGACCGAACACCGCCAGCCGGGCAATCTTCTCCGCCGCCGACAGGTACTTCTCCATCAACAGCGGCGAGACCGAGAGGGCCTGGGCGATGTTGTCGAACCCGTAGGCGGAATCGTCCTGCGGGAAATCGTCGGCGGGCTGGACGTCCACCCCCAGCAGCTCGCGAATCGTGTTGTTGTATTCGACGCGGTTCAACCGCCGGGCCGTCACGCGTCCCGGGTCGGGCTTCGCCAGGCGATCCGCCCGGTCGAATTCCTTCTCGATCCAGGACGTAACCAGCTTCAGGTCGGCCTCCTTCGGACGCGCCGCCCCCGGAGGCGGCATTTCGCCCGCCCGCAGCTTCCGCAGGATCTTTTCCGACTCGTCCCGGTTCTCAGTCACCGCGGCCGCGCGATCGAACGACTCGAGGTTCAGGCCCCCGGTTTGCAGCTTCGCGTTGTGGCACGCGTAGCAGTTCCCGGCGAAGAAGGGTTGCACCGCCTTCGTAAAGCCGGCGGCGTCGGGCGGCGCCGTCCCCTGGCCAGACGTCCCCTGGCAAAACAGGGGGACCGCCACCAGGACCGCGCCCAGCCAATGTCCCAAGCCCCGCACGGGCTTTATTTTACACCCGGGCGCGGACGCTGTGACGCTTCAGTTGGGGGCGAGACGCAAGCGCTTCCGTGGGTCCACCAGCATCCATAGGACCGCTGACAGCAAGTACAAGCCGCCCATGATCAGCAGTGGCGCCTGCCAGTTGGAAAAGCGGGTAACCAGCCACCCCGCCACCATGGGGCTCGCAATCGAACCGATCTGCCCCGTGGTGTTCATGGTGGCGCTGAGGACGGCCGTGTGCTCGCCGCCGACGTCCATACAGGTAGCCCAACTCGCGCTCAGTGTGAACATCGAGGCGGCCACCGCCACCGCGATCAGAACTGCGGCCACCACGGAAGTGGTCGAAAAGACGGAAGCGAACATGGCGGCACCAGCGAGACCGTATCCGGCCACCGCGACAGCCGAACGGCCCAGACGCAGGCCGAAGCGGCGGGTCAGCGAGTCGGTGACGGCGCCGCCGCTGAGGTCGCCGAGCACGCTAAGAAGCAACGGCAGGCCCGAGAACAGGCTGAGGGATTCCTTCTGGAACCCGCGCTGCTCGGTGAGATAGGTCGGCAGCCACGTCATGACGAAGTAGGAACCGTAGCTGTTGGAGAAGTAGGCCAGGCATAGAAACCAGACGTTGGCCGACGTGGCGAGGGCTCGTCCGACGCCCGGAGCGCCATGTTTATGGATGGCGATCTCGCGTTCCGATTCGATGAGTTCCGCTTCGGCGGCGTTGACGCCCGCGTGATCGCGCGGCTCGTCGCGGAACCAGCGGAACCACGCCACGGCCCATACAAACCCGACCGCGCCGCAGGTGGCGAAGATAGCGCGCCAGGACAGGAACGGCAGCAGAGCCGCGACCAGCAGCGGCGTGAGCCCGCCCGAGAGATGGGCGGCGGCGAAGAAGAAGCCCTGCCCGCGGCCGCGCTCGCGGACCGGCATCCAGCGGGAAAAGGCCAGGGCCGCGTTGGGCCAGGCCCCGGCTTCACCGGCTCCGAATAAGAAACGGATGGCGAGCAGACTGTAGTAGTTCCAGGCGAAGGCGGTGCCGATCGTGAAGCACGACCACCAGATCACGATGCGGGTCAGGATCCGGCGCGGGCCGATGCGCTCGCCCCACCACGCGGTCACGATTTCGAACCCGGCGTAGGCGAGCGCGAAGGCGCTGAACACCAGGCTCATCTGCACCTTGCTGAGGCTCAGGTCGCGCGCGATGTCCGGCGCCAGAATAGAAATGCAGATGCGGTCGAGGTAGGTGACGGCCGCCAATAGCAGCAGGAAGCCGGCGGCGCGGTAGCGGGTCCGAGTTGGTGGCATTCAGCAGGCGCCAGAAATCCAGCAGGGACTAGGATCTCCATTTTGGACTCCCGAAGCAAGCTTCGAGCACCTTCGCCGCGCGATATACTCAGTTGACCGCAAATTTGGGAACGGCCAAATATGAGAACAACTTTGCTTCTGATTGTTTTTTCGGCAGCCTCCCTCCCCGCTCAGCAGACCTTGCCGGCTACGCCTTCCACGATCACCTGGGGCTACTACGGCGCCGGCGTCAAGCCGGCTCTGCGGGTCGCTTCGGGGACCACCGTGCGCATCGACACGGTGGGCGGCCTTCCGGAAATGCTGGAAGGTTTGGGCGTCGCTTCGAGCGATCCTAATGTGCGCGAGCTAAAGGCCATCTACGCCGAGGTCAAGGATCATGGGCCGGGGCCGCACCAGCTTACCGGGCCGGTCTACGTGGAGGGCGCCGCCCCGGGCGACGTGCTGCAGGTCGACATCCTCGAGACGCATCTTCGTTCCGCCTATGGCTGGATGATGTTCCAACCGGGATCCGGCATGCTCGCCGACGAGTATCCCTACCTGCGCACGAAGCTGGTGCCCCTCAATGCCCCGGCGGGAGTGGCGGAGTTTGGTCCCGGTATTCGGATTCCGCTGCGGCCGTTTTTTGGCAGCATGGGTGTCGCGCCGCCCCTGGGCCGCGCCGATAGCGCCCCGCCCGGAGCCCACACCGGCAACATGGACAACAAGGAATTGATCGCCGGAACGACGCTATACATGCCGGTGCACGTGGCTGGGGCGCTTTTCTCGGTCGGCGACGGCCACGCCGCCCAGGGAGATGGAGAAGTGAACCTGACCGCCATAGAGTCGCCGCTGACCGGGGTGTTCCGCTTCACCGTACGCAAAGATATGAAGCTGCGCTGGCCGCGCGCCGAAACGCCGACCCACATCATCACCATGGGATTCCACGAAACGCTGGATGAAGCGGCCCGCCGGGCCACCAGGGAGATGGTTGATTACTTAGTGACGGCGCGCGGCCTGTCCCGTGATGATGCCTACATGCTGTGCAGCGCGGCGGCCGATCTCTATGTAACGCAAGTGGTCGATGGAGTGAAGGGCATCCATGCCATGCTGCCCAAAGCGATCTTCACGGGTGCGCGGCGCTAGCGCCTCCACGCGCGGGGGCCAACCGGAATCCCCCCACCGCCGGACCCCATACCGGAGTCATTAGACCTGAATAGTAGGTTTATTGTTCTAGTTCCACACTCACAGTGTAGTATTGAAACCAGCACGTAACAGGTCCACACTGGGATCAGGGAGCGGCACAGTGTGGGTGAAAATGCGCCGCAACACAAAGAGCTTCCGCGCGGAAACCTGGCCGAAGCTGACTTCCCTCACTCGACAATGGCCTGAACTCCGCGCAAGAAAGGGGTACATATGCGATTCCATAACCGCTGGATTCTGCTGCTCGCGGCGCTAGTCCTGGCGCTCGTGTTCTCCCCGGCGCTGGCGGCGCAAGAAGCGCGCGGCACCATCGTCGGCCGCGTGCTCGATGCCTCGGATGCCGTAATCCCCAACGCCCAAGTCGAAGTCACAAACCAGGAGATGGGGACGAAGGTCCTGCTGACCTCCAACGAGGTTGGTTTCTACCAGGCCGCCTATCTGATCCCCGGCCTCTACCAGATTGCCGTCGAGCTGCCCGGCTTTCGAAAATTCGTGCGGCAGGATGTCCAGGTGCGGGTCAATGACCGCCTGGAGGTCAATGTCCGCCTGGAGATCGGCGCCGCCGAGCAAACCGTGACCGTGATCGGAGAGACGCCGCTGCTCGACACCGCCTCCGCCTCGATGGGAGCGGTCGTCGGCCGCATCGCGGATCTGCCTCTGGCGCACGGCAACCCTTATGCTTTGATCGGTCTCGCCCCTGGCGCCACCTTCGCCCGCGACCCGCGGCTCGACCGTCCCTTTGAGCCGACCCACATCGTCGGCTACACCATGGACGGCACCCGCTCCAACCGCAGCGATGTGACCATCGATGGCGCCCCGAGTACGGCCACGGCCAACGCCTTCGAGATCATCGCCAGCTACGTGCCTCCGGCGGACATCGTGGCGGAATTCAGAGTACAGACGGCCACCTTTGACGCCAGCTTCGGCCAGACCGAAGGCGGCGTGACCAACATCAGCATCAAGGCCGGCACCAATGCTCCCCACGGTACCGCCTACTACACCAAGATGGCGCCTGGTCTGTTCGCTAACGACTACTTCGCCAATGCCAACCGGATTCCGCTCGCCGACTTCACCTACAACCGTTGGGGAGGCTCGCTCGGTGGTCCGGTCTACCTGCCCAAGCTCTACGACGGCCGGAACAAGACCTTCTTTATGTGGGGCTACGAGGGCATCCACGAGGCTCGTCCCCGCAACGACGGGACCCCGACCGTCCCCACCACGGCCATGAAGACGGGCGATTTTTCGGCGCTCTTGAGCCTCGGCTCGCAATATCAGATCTACAATCCGTTGTCGCGAAGGGCGGTCGCCGGGGGCCGTTACCAGGCGGACCCTTTCAACAACAACACCATCCCCGCCTCGCTGCTCAACCCGGTCGGCCAGAAGATCCTCGGCTACTTCCCCACGCCTCTCACCGCCGGCCAGGCGGACGGCACTCAGAACTACCAGCGGCCGGAAATGACCGAGCCTATCAAGTACTACACCCACACCGTGCGCGCCGACCACTCGCTGAGCGACCGGCAGCGCCTCTTTGGCCGTATCAGCGTCTACCGGCGGGATAGCAACTATGATAACTACTTCGACAATCTGGCCACCGGTACGCGGTTCCAGTTCCTGGCCCGCTCGGGTGTGATCGATGATGTCTATACGCTCAACCCGACCACCGTGCTCAATGCCCGGTATGGCTATAACCGGTTCATCCGCAACAGCACCTGGAATCCGGACTCGCAAGGTCTGGACCTGACCTCGCTTGGTTTTCCAGCCGCGTACAACAGTGCGATCGACCCCACCGTCCGGAGCTTCCCGCGTATTGATGTCACCGGGTACCAGGGCACGGGAGGCGGGGCCGACTACCGGCCCATCGACACGCACTCCTTCAGCTTCACGCTGCAGCACACCCGCGGCAGCCACTTCCTGAAATCCGGGATGGAGTTCCGCGCCTACCGCGAAAACAGTATGCCGCTGAGCAACGAGCAGACGGGCCGCTTCAACTTCGACGCTACCTGGACGCGTGGGCCCTTCGACAACTCGGCGACCGCGCCCGGCTCTTTGGGCCAGTCGGTCGCGTCGTTGCTGCTCGGCCTTCCCTCGCCCACTAACAGCTATATCCGGCGGGCCGCGAACTATGCCGAGCAGTCGACCTCCTGGGGTTTCTTCTTCCACGACGACTGGAAGCTCCACCCGCGGCTCAGCCTGAACCTGGGCCTGCGCTGGGAGTTCGAAGGCGCTTTGACCGAGCGCTTCAACCGCAGCGTGCGCGGATTTGATTTCACCGCCGCCCAGCCCCTCGAGGCGCTGGCCCGGGCGAACTACGCGGCCAACCCGACTCCGGAGGTCCCCGCCAGCGCGTTCCGGGTGGCCGGCGGGCTGACCTTCGCCGGAGTGAATGGACTGCCGCGGGCCTTGTACGACACCCCCAAGGCCAACCTCATGCCCCGCTTCGGTCTCTCCTACAAACTGACCGACCGGACCGTCGTGCGGGGTGGCTACGGCATCTTCTTCGGCTTCCTCGGCCAGCGCCGCGGGGATGTATTCCAGAGCGGCTTCAGCCGCGATACCAACGTGATCCCGACTCTCGACAACCTCAACTTTACTTCGACCCTCTCCAATCCCTTCCCCAACGGGATCTTGGAGCCCCTGGGCGCTGCCCAGGGCGCCCAGACTTACCTGGGACAGGCCATCACGGTCTTCAACCAGAAACCCTTGATGCCCTACATGCAGCGCTGGGAATTCGGAATCCAGCGCGAACTGCCGAACGGCTTCGTCGTGGAGGCCAGCTACGTAGGCAACCGCGGCACCCACATCGAGATCGACCAGAACCTCAACGTCACCCCGCAACAGTACCTCAGTCAAAGCCCGGTGCGGGATGATGCCGCCATTGCTTATCTGAGCACCAACCGGCCCAACCCCTTCTATCAACTAATGCCCTCCGGGGCCATCGGGCAACTGACCGGCACCACCATCGCACGGGAACGGCTGCTGCGGCCCTACCCGCAGTTCGACACCGTCACCAGCACCCGCTACGACGGATATTCCTGGTACCACGCCCTGCAGGCGCGTATGGAAAAAAGGTTTTCCAAGGGCTACTCCTTCGCTGCGAACTACACCTTCTCGAAGTTCATGCAGGCCAACGAGGTGCTCGCGCAGGACGATCCCCGGCCGGCCGAGGTCATCTCCGACATGGACTATCCGCACCGGTTCGTGGTCAGCACCGTCTACGAGCTGCCCTTCGGTCCCGGCCGCCAATTCCTGACCGGCGCGAATCCCCTGCTGTCCAAGATCGCCGGCGGCTGGAAGCTGTCGGGCATTTACCTGTTCCAGAGTGGCGCTCCGATCAACTGGGCCATGACCACCTCGGGCGGGAAGCTAACCGCCCAGAGCATCCTGTTCTACGGCAACGTCAACGACATCGGACTGCCGGGCGACCAGCAGACCGTCTCCCAGTGGTTCAACCCCAACGCGGGCTTCGAGCGGGCGGCCACCCGGCAGATGGATATCACCCGGCAGCTCCGCACTTTCCCGCAGCGGTTCGGGTTCCTCCGTTCGGACCAGGGCAACAACTTCGATCTCTCGGTGTTCAAAGGCACTCGCGTCGCCGAGGGCAAGGAAGTGCAATTCCGGGCGGAGTTTCTCAACGCGCTCAACCATCCGGTATTCCCCGCCCCCAATACGGCCAACGCCTCCAACCTGACCTTCGGGTCGATCGTCGCTTCCAACCAGGCGAACTATCCGCGGCGCATCCAGTTGTCGCTGAAGTTCGTCTTCTGAGCCCCGAGATTGTGCCGCCTGCGTCCCGCGACGGGGCCAGGCGGCACCACCTTTCAGCCCGCCGGCCCTACCCTCCCACCCTCCTCCCACCCCGCTGTCGCCGCAAAATGAGAATGTCCTATTTGAGCAAAGTAGAAATGTCCTATTGACAAGGTCCAGGCGGAGGGGGTGGACACCACCGGACAGCTACGGATGACTCCAGCAGATCGGGACCGCTTGGTGACGTTGAAGAAGGCGAAGAAGAGATTGGTTACGCAGAAGGAGGCTGCGGAAGAACGGGGAGTGACCGAACGGCAGGTGCGGCGGTTGTTGTACGCATTGAAGAAGCGGGGAGACCAGGGGGTGATTCACGGGCGGCGTGGGAGGGGGTCGAACCGGAGGCTCGATAGGGGGAAGCAGCAGGAGGCGGTGAGGGTTCTGTCGGGGGAGGTGTAGCGAGGATTTGGGCCGACGCTGGCGGCGGAGTACCTGGCCGCCAAGCACGGGATCGAAGCGAGCCGGGAAACGGTGCGGAAGTGCTCCCCAATCCCATGTCTCGCCGAGCCGCTCCCAGGCCCCCCCATCCCCGAAAAGACTACCGCGTCTCACGCCCACACCACCGCGACCCCGTACGCTTCAAACGCACGATCATGGGTCACGATCGTCAACCCCAGAGCCGCCGCCTGGGCGATCAGCATGCGATCGAACGGATCCTCATGGTGTCGCGGCAGCTCCGCTGCCGCTAAAGCGTGTGGAGCGCTGATCGGCAAGGCCTGAAAACCGCCGGACGCCAGTGTCGCGAGCAACCCGGCCGTGTCGAACCGCAGCTTGCCGAGCGCTCTCTTGATCGCAGCTTCCCACACGCTCGCCGCACTGACGAATACTTCACTCTCAGGATCGGCCAGGACCGCGCGAACTTCCCCGCGCAAGTGCTGGTCATCGGTGAGCCACCACCACAGCACGTGCGTGTCGAGGAGGATCCTCAGGGCAGCTCTCCCCGAAACGCCGAGCGCAGATGTTCCGGCAGCGGGGCATCGAAGTCCTCCGCGATCCAGATCTGTCCCGCCAGCGCCCCGGGCCGACGGGGCTCGCGCGGCCTCTCGAGTGGGACCAGGCGCGCGACGGGCTTTCCCGCCCGGGCGATGATGATCTCCTCTCCCTCCTCCACCGCCTCGAGAAGGCGAGATAGGTGCGTTTTCGCCTCGTGAACATTGACCGTCTTTCGCATCAGACTAAACTAAGTTTAGTCCATACGCTAAGATATTGTCAATAGAGGTACTTGACTTCTCCGGCGCAGATCTGCACCCGAGCGCGCCTGCCTGGCCCCTTACTTCCCTTCCGGCTTCGTCGCGTCGATCCGGATCTGCTTCAGGATCTGGGTGTCGCGGGGCAGCTCCGCCTTCCCGGGCGGAAACTCGTTGACGCGGAGCATGTAAGCCGTGATATCGGCGTTGATCTCCCGGCTCAGCCGGCCGGGCTTCTCTTTCGGCATCGTGGCGCGAATCCTCTCGAACAAATCGCCGAGCGTCTCGCCGGCCCATTTGTCGAGGAAGTCGCCGCCCACGAGCGCCGGGGCCATTTCGATCCCCTCCAGCGTCTCCCCGTGACACGCCGCGCAGTTCTTGTTATAGAGCGGCTCGCCCCGCTTGGCTTGCTCCTCGGTATACACGCCATCCCACACCGAACGCGAAGGCGGCGCTTGCGCCCGCAGCGCCGTATAGGACGCCCCCAGCGCCGCCACACCGAGGATTGCCGCCGCCGTGATCCTGACGTTCATGTCCGCTAACTGGCCGGCAGCTTGAACGCCACCAGCTCGCCCGTGTAGTTCCCACCGCTGATGGAGACCACGATATACTGCTCGCCGTTGAGCAGGTACGTCATCGCCGAGCCGCTCTGCGGGGCCGGCATATAAACCGCGCCGACTTCTTTGCCCGTCATCTTGTCGTAAGCCCGCAGCATCGCGCCACGCACCCCTGCCGGCGTCGTGAAGAAGCCGGACTCGCCGCAAATGACCAGGGTCTTAGTGGTCAGCGGCCCGAGCAGCCCCGGCCGGCCCGTGCGCGGAATCGTCAAGCCCTTCAGAGCCGGATTGTTCCGGACGTTATCCGGCGTTTCGCCGTGCGCGATCTGCCACCGAAACTCGCCTTTGTCCAGATCGATGGCGGTAATGCGTCCGTAGGGCGGCTTCAGCAGCGGCAGCCCCCGCACGGTCAGACCCCGGCCGCCACCCTCGCCCGACCCGCGGCCCCCGCCTCCCTTCGCCACGGCGCCCATCGGTCTCGCGCCCTGTGGCGCCGTACCCGCGGTCCCCTGCACGTAGTCCATGTCCGTAACTTTAGAATCGCCCCCGGGCACCAGTCCCAGGATGGCGATGGCGGTTTGCGAAAACACATACACCGTGTGCGTCTCGGGATCATACGACCCGCCCGGCCAGTTCGTGCCCCCTTGCGAACCCGGCGAAATGATGGTGCCGAGCGGACCTTCTTTCTTGCTCACCGTCGGCGGCGTAAAGATGGGCCCGATCTTGTAGCGCGACACCAGCTTCTCCGCCTCGGCTCGCAGCTCGGGCGTGAAGTTGATCAGGCTGTCGATCGAGACGCCCTGGTTGTCGTACGGCGGCGGCTTGGTCGGGAACGGCTGCGTCGGCGAATACCACTCGCCCGGCACCTCCCCTTTCTCTACCGGCCGCTCCTCGATCGGCCAGATCGGCTCGCCGGTCACCCGATTGAAGACGTAGAGGAACGCCTGCTTGGTCGGCTGCGCCACCGCCTTGATCGTCCGGCCGTTGATCGTGATATCCGTGAGGATCGGCGCGCAGGGGATGTCCATGTCCCAGATGCCGTGGTGCACGAGCTGGTAGTGCCACTTCCGCTTGCCCGTGTTCAGATCGACCGCGACGAGGCTCTCCCCGTAGAGGCCGGCGCCCGGACGATGGCCGCCGTAATAGTCGCCCGTCGGCAACTCGACCGGCAGGTACGCGAGGCCCAGCTCTTCATCCACCGACATCTGCCCCCACACGCCGCCGTTGCCGGTGTAGGACCACGAATCCTTTTCCCAGGTGTCGATCCCAAACTCGCCCGGACGCGGGATCGTATGGAACACCCACAGACGCTTGCCCGTCCGCGCGTCGAAGCCCCGGACGTAGCCTTTCACGTTCTTCCTGCTGCGGGGCACGCCGCCCGACAAGTGCGCCGCCCCGATGATCACGGTGTTCTTGGCGACGATGGGCGTCGAGTGGAGCCCGACCTCCCCGGTGATCAAATCGACGTCCTGATCGAAGTCCTGCTTGAGATCGACGACGCCCGCCTTGCCGAAGCCGGGCACCGGCATGCCGTTCTTGGCATCCAGGCCGATCAGGCGGTAGCCGGGCGTGACATAAAGGATGCGCTCTTCTTTGCCGTCGGTCCAGTAGGCCAGGCCCCGGCCCGAAAGCTGCCGTGGGGCCGCCTCGCCGCGGGCGCCTTCATTCTCGCTGTGTATCCACAGCAGCTCGCCGGTCGCCGCATCGAGTGACACCACGGCCCGCCGCGAGCCCCCCGTCGCATAGATCTTGCCCTTGACCATCAGCGGGGTCCCTTCGTGCTGAAATTCCGGCCGCGGACCCAGGGAGTCCGTCTTGAAACGCCAGGCGACCTCCAGGTTGTTGAAGTTGGCCGCGTTGATCTGATCGAGGGGCGAATAACGCGTGTTCCCGAGGTCGCCACCGTAAGTCCGCCACTCGCCGCCCTTCGCTCCGGACTGCGCGCCCGCCGGCCCAGCCAGGCCCAGCAAACCCGCTACGGCCGCGGCCATTACCATTCGTTGAGAGAGCTTTCGCATCACGCCTCCACACCACCCGGCAACTATTTTCGGCCTATCTTACCACGGCGATTTTGGCGGCGGTAGCAGGTAGGGAGACCAGTGTGGCTGCCGTCAGCCTCCCGGGAAGAATCGAGCTACCACCCTGCAGAAAGAGTCGAGTTGCGCCTATCCTTTCGCGAGCGACTGACCTGTCGCATCGGGAGCAAGCTGGCAGGTTCTGCCGGCGGAGTCCGCTCCCTGGCAACGACCTGCTAGAGTTGACAGACGAGACTGCGGGTTGACGCGCACCGATGCCGGAGACCGGGCTGAGCGCCGCTTATTGGACTCTGTTTGCTGTCCTGTTTCTTGCGTTCGCCGTGTGGGAGTCCTTCCGCCCAAAGCGGCCGTTGTCTTTCTCAACCGAGCGCCGCTGGGGGCGCCATGCCTTGCTTTTGGCTGTCTCGGGCGCGGCTCAAACCGCGATCTTCCGCGTCCCTCCAGTGGTTCTTGCCGCGGCCGTGGCGAGTAGCCGCTTTGGGATCTTGAACCGGCCCTGGCTGCCGTTCACCCTGCGGTGTGTAATTGCGGTCTTGGCGCTCGACCTCACGCACTACGGCACGCACAGAATCCTTCACTCCGTGCCGTGCTTGTGGCGTGTTCACGAGGTACATCACTCCGATCCCGACTATGACGTCTCGACGGCCGCCCGCTTCCATCCCCTGGAGGTCGTCGCGGTCCAAGGAGTCTACCTGGGCGTGGTGGCCCTGCTCGCTCCGCCCCCCGCCGCCGTGTTCGCCGCGGAACTCCTCACGGTGGCGCTCAACTTGTTCGCACATGCGAATGTGTCCGTGCCTCCGGGGACCGAGAAGCTGCTGCGCCGTGTGATCATCACTCCCGGCCTGCACCGCATCCATCACTCGGAGGTGGTCGCGGAGCAGTCCCACAATCTGGGGCAAACCTTTCCCTGGTGGGACCGCCTCTTCGGAACTTACTTAGCGCAGCCGGCGGCAGGGGAAGAAGGGATCGTTACCGGCATAACCGGCCTCCGCAACGACCAGAGCCTCGGCTTTGGATTTATGCTCGCCGAGCCGTTTAGGCGCCGCTCCGAGCCGCCCCTGGGGCGGCCTTAAACGCGGCCAGGCGTCACTGCTTGCGGCGGCGGCCCCGCAGCACTAGTAGTCCGCCGGACACCATGGTCACCGCGGCGACGCCCGAAGAGGCGTCAATTTCAGGGCTGGAGGACCCCGCCAGGGCATATCCCGCCAGACCCATTAGTAGCACCGTCAATCCGATGAATCGAGCCAAGTTCGCCTCCGACTGTGGAGCACGGTACCACAGCTGTCGGAAGGCGGACTATGAGGACAAGACCTGAGAACTGAGCCGTATTCAGCCGCACCAGGGGGCTACCAGAAGTACCATTTCTGAAACACAAGAACGTAGGCGGCGAGAAGAGCGTTCGTCGTGGCGTGCGCCATCACCGCATCCGTGAGACGTCCCCGCCGCTGCGCGGCCAGTCCATACGCCACGCCCGCCGCGGCGCCGGCGAGCCAGCGCTCGCCGTGTAGGAGCCCGAAAATAATCGAAGACGCCAGCAGTGAAACCAAGGTGAAGGTTTGCAGGGATACCGTCTCGAAATGCGCCGAAATGAATCGGCGCAGCAAGAATCCCCGAAACGCGAGCTCTTCCGCCAGCGGAACGGTGATCACTGCGGCGAGAACCCGCAGCGTGATCCAGGCCGTGCGCGCTCCCGGCGACGCGCTCGCCAACGCGGCTGGCATTAGGCCAGCCCCCTGCACTGTCCCCGTCATCCGGTCGAGAGCGACCCACAGAACAAAAACTCCAGTCCCGCTTGCTAGCGCGCTCCACGCGAACTTCCAATCGAACTCCCTATACCTCTGGCGAAACAGCCACAAAGCGCCTAAGGCGGCAAAGAAACGCAGCGCATATAGCCATTCGAAACTTCCGGAGGCTGCCCGCGACACCATCCCCGCCACAAGAATCATTAGAAGCGGAAGCAGGTAGGTGGAAGTGGGGTTTTCCGTTCTTTCCCTGAACGCTTCTGGCTCTGGCGCCTGCGCCGAGAACCAAGGCAAATTCCGCGCGGCAATCGAAAATCCGAACGCGACGCAGGTGAATGCGATCCAGCCGGCTTGCTCGTGAAAGCCGCCTATAGCGATCTCGCGCGCGCCCGCGTGGCCGATCAAAATCAACACGGCGATCCGTAGAGCATTGAGCAGAAACAGCACCACCACGCCCGCGGCCAGCAGCAGAAGCGAGTGCGGGAAGCGGCTCTCTTTCCAGAACAGCCATAGATACAGCGCTCCAAAAACCAGCAGGAGTGCCACGCCCACCAGCCCCGAACATCCCGGTGAAATGATCACCGTGAAACGATTGGTTCCGATGCGCATCGCGGTTGGTTGCAGGACCAGCTCCGGCACCAGCGGGCTCAGCAGCAGTCTGACCAGGTGGAAGGTGAGTCTGGCCGGGGGCTCCCAGGCCGAAGGTTCCCAGGGCGCCCTGTTCATCACGCTTGCCAGGCAGGCCGCAACGGCGGCCGCGGCAGCATGGACCCGCCAGTTCCCGGTGCTGTACGCCAGTTTCACCCACCATGCCCAGGGCGCCAGCGCCAGTCCTGCAAACGCCACCGCCGCCACGCCCGTCACGATCCAAGCCATGGCGATAAGATCGGGCGAAAGCGGTCCGAAGCCACCCCGGTAGAGAGCCGCCGACAGCGCCCCAAACACGCCGATCGCGGCGCCATAGGCCGCGAAAAGACCTCGACGAATCGGAGTTTGCGCTATCTGTTCGGAGATGTTCGCAAGTGCGGTTTGGTGTTTGATATAGACAAAGGTCGCGTACAGCGCCGCAAAACCCATCACCCACCTCAGCACCCAGGCTCCCCAGTCTCGAAGCCAGCCTGTGAGCACTCCGCCTTCGTGAGCGAAGCTGGCGCCGGCAGCGACCAGTGCTTGCGAGCCAAGCGCCAGCACCAGGATCAGAAGTCGTCGCGCTAAGGGGTTGGATACGGAGCCGCCGGATTGCACCTCGACCCGGACCGTGGCACAGGCCGAGCTCAGCGGTAAGGAAGGGCTGCCCACCTTTACTGCTTGCGGCGGCGGCCTTTGAGTACCAGCAGTCCGCCAGTGAGTGCCGTCACCGCCGCCATCCCTGAAGAGGCGTCAATCTCAGGCGCACCTTGACTAGCTAAAGCGTATCCTGCCACGCCCATCAGCAGCACCGTCAATACGATTAACCGAGCCACTCGTCCCCCCTAATTGATTCGGACTAAATCAAAACTGACGGTAATGTAACACGACTGTTTGGGAAGGCGGCGTAGGTACAAGCCCTGATAACCGGGCGATATTACGGCGGAGTCGGCCTGGGCCAAAAGTTTGGGCCAAAAGTTTGGGTCCCCCCGCCCGCTCTTTTGCTACAATCCCCCCCAACACCGCATTGGGAGAGGATCGACCATGTCGAAATCGAAACTCTGTTTAGGCTTCGCTCTGCTGCTCTTCATCGCTTCCCTCGCCGGACAGCAGCCCTCCCGCGACTGGCTGACCTGGGGCGGCGATCCGCAGCGCACCAACTGGGCCAAGGCCGAGACCACGCTCTCGCCGGCCAACGTCTCCCGCCTCGAGCTCAAGTGGAGAGCCCAGCTCGACACGGTCCCGAACGCCATCAACTACCTCTCCACCCTCACCGACCCCGTCGTGGTCGAGGGCGTCAACACCCGTCAGGGCGTCAAGACCCTGGTGTTCACCATGGGCAACGCCAACTCCGTCTACGCCATCGACGCCGCTTCGGGCCAGGTCGTCTGGCAGCGGGCTTTCCCCAACACCATGAAGCCGCTCCAGCCCGACAGCACCAGTTGCCCCAACGGCGCGAACGCCACCCCGGTCATCGACAAGCAGAGCGGGACCATCTACGCCCTCGCCACCGACGGCAAGCTGCGTGGCCTCAGCGTCGTCGATGGCGAAGACAAGATGACTCCCACCGACTTCGTCACCCCCTACTCGCGCAACTGGAGCCTGAACCTGGTCGACGGCGTCGTCTACACCACCGTCGCCCGGGGCTGCGGCAATTCCATCGCCAACTTCGCCGCCATGGACGTCACCAATCCCGCCCACCCGCAGGCCCATTACTTCACCAGCACCGGCCGTCCCAGCGGCGCCTGGGGACGCGGCGGCCTCGTCCGTGGCCCGCGCTCCTTCTACGCCATGACCGCCGACGGTCCTTTCGATCCCGCCGCCGGACGCTTCGGCGAATCTTTCCTCGCCCTCACCCCCAAGGACCTACGTCTCATCGATTCCTACACGCCGGCCAACTGGCAGTATCTCAATCAGAAGGACCTCGACCTCGGCTCCGGGAGTCCCGTGGTTTTCCCGTTCGGGAATCGCACGCTCGTGGCGGGCGCGGCTAAAGAAGGCGTCCTCTACCTGCTCGACGCCGGCAGCCTCGGCGGCAGCGACCATCACACGCCGCTGTTTGCCGAGCGCTACGCGAACGACGCCGCCACCATGATGTTCACCGGCGTCTGGGGCGCCCTCTCCACCTATGAGGATGCCCAGGGCGCGCGCTGGATCCTCGCCCCCATGCAAGGACCTCCCGCCCAGCAGGCCGTGCCGAAATTCCAGTACAGTTACGGTCCGGTCGAGAACGGCAGCATCATGGCCTTCAAGGTCGTGCAGCAAGACGACAAACCGGCCGCGGTGCCCGTCTGGATGTCCCGCAACCTGGAGCTGCCCGCCCAGCCGGCGATTGCCAATGGCGTGATCTTCGGCCTTTCCACCGGCGACCGCGGCCGCGCCGGAGCCTCCTCCCAAGCCGCCCGCGGACCCGGCGGCGGAGCCCCGAAGGCCGGCAAGAAGGGCGGCGGCGGCCAGCCACCCGGCATGGACACCTACGGCAACTGGAACGCCTCCCAGCGCGGTCCCGACGGCCAGCACAACAACCCGGACTACATGTCGCGGACTGATCTCACCCACGGCGTCCTCTACGCCTTCGACGGCGCCACCGGCAAGGAACTCTACGCGAGCGGTGAGCTGCTCGATAGCTGGACCCACTACGGGGGCATCGCCGTCGTCGGTGGACGCCTCTACATCAGCACCTGGGACGCCCGCGTCTATGCGTTTGGGCTGAAGTAGCTTCTCCCCGAAGCGGGGTAAAATACGGAAGGAAGCCAGGGGGGAATATTGCCCGTCAAGACCGTTGCACAGTCGCTGCACGAAAAGCGAGAGGAGATTTACCGGATCGCCGCCGCGCACGGCGCCCACAACCTGCGCCTCTTCGGCTCCCACGCCCGGGGTGACGCCGGGCCAGCCAGCGACGTCGACCTGCTCGTCGACGCCGCCGTTACCACCAGCTCCTGGTTCCCGGCCGGCCTCATCGTAGATCTCGAAGACCTGCTGGGCTGCCGCGTCGACGTAATAACCGAGAAGGGGCTTAACCCGCTGATCCGGGAGCGCGTGCTGCGCGAAGCCGTGCCGCTGTGAACGATGATGCGGTCTATCTGCGGCACATCCTGGAGTGCATCCGGCGGATTGAAGAAGACGTTACCGGCGGGCGACAACAGTTTTTCTTCCTCCCACACGATCCAGGATCGGAATCCACCCAACATCTCTCAGCCGGCTTGCAAGCCAGACACCCTGAAGTGGAGTGGCGCCGGATTGCCGCGTTCCGCAACGTCCTGGTCCATGACTACCTGGGCGTTGACCTGGAGCGAGTTTGGGAGATCCTGGAGCGTGATGTTCCCGAGTTCAAAGGGACGGTCTTGAAAATGCTCCAGGAACTGTAGCCCCAGCCGGTTCTACTCCGTCGTCGGCTAAAAAATAATCGCATGCCCGATATCCGGCACCTGATCGAAATTGCCGCGCCGCCTGAAGTCGTGTGGCCCCTGGTCTCCACCGGCCCCGGCTTCACCCAGTGGTGGGCGGCCGACGTCGTGACCGCCCCCGGCGAACCCGGCCTGGTGGAGTTCGGCTTCTTCAACCGCGCCACCGTCTACCGCCTGCGCGCCGCCAGCCTCCGTCCCGCCGAGGTGGCGGACTGGCGCTGCGAAACCGGTCAGGAGTGGGCCGGCACGCGCCTCGTCTTTGCGCTCTCGGGACGCGGCGCCAAGACGCAACTCCGCTTCCAACACGCCGACTGGCGCGAGCCGACGGATTATTTCGTCTCCTGCAACACCACCTGGGGAGAGTTGATGTTCCGCCTGAAGGCCACCGCGGAGGGGAGAGCGCCAGGTCCGCTGTTCTTGGCCGCGAGCCTGGCCTATTGAGCCGGTTCCTACGCCACCTCTATTTTCAGCTCCACGGCCCCCCGCAGCGTATTCGTCACAATGCACCCCCGCTCGGCGATGCCGACCAATTTCTCCAGCAGCTCCCGGCCCGGACACTCCGCCGAAACCGTCACCGCAATCGCCGCAAATCGGCTCGGCGCTTCGGCCAGTGTCCCGCTGATCTCGGCCCGTACCTTCGCCACCGGCGCCTCCCGCGCCCGGATCGCCGCCAGCAGGTTGCTCATGAAGCACCCTCCGAACGCGGCCAGGAACAGCTCACCTCCCAGGGGCCCCCGGTTCTCACCCCCCTTTTCGACGGGCCGGTCCACCAGCACGCGGTGCTCCCGCATCACGGCCTCCGAAGTCGCCGGCCCCACCTGCCGGACCTCCACTGCAATCGTATTCGCCATAGCCTCCCCACTCTACCCCACGCGCCGGCCCGGAGCTAAGATAGAGCCGGATGAAGACGCTGTTCGTCGCCCTCCGCGCCACGCTCGTCGCGAGCCTGTTCCTCTGGCTGTGGAGTCTCGCGGCCCGCGCCGTCCGCCCCTGGGACGCGCAACTGGGCCACACCCCGGCCTGGACCCGCCTCCCCGGCGTGCTCCTGATGCTCGCCGGCGGCGCCGTCGCGCTCACCTGCGTGGTGTTGTTCGTGGCCCGCGGCCGGGGCACTCCCGCCCCCTTCGACCCCCCTCGCCGTTTCGTCGCCACGGGGCTTTACCGCTACACGCGCAATCCGATGTACCTCGGTGCCTTTACTTTGCTCTGCGGCTACGGCCTCTACGAGCAATCCCCTGCGGTCCTGCTGCTCGCCTGCGCCGGCCTCGTGCTGGCCCACCTGTTTGTCGTGTGGCTCGAAGAGCCCGGCCTGCGGACCCGCTTCGGCCCCGACTACGAAGCCTACCTCCGCACCGTCCCCCGCTGGCTCTAAGGAATTGAGAAATTGAGAAACGGAGGAATTGAGGAAAGCAGACGGCGGAGCCGTCGCCGCAGTGGAGAAGCCCAGTGAGAACCGGGCGATCTCCCTTCCCCTTACCTCCGCTAGCCCATTCCTCAATTCCTCCGTTTCTCAATTTCTCAATTCCTTAATTCCTGCCCGAATCTCCGCCGCCGATCCTATGCGCTCGACTCTTCCCTGCTCCATCACCAGCACGCGTGTGCCGATCTCGAAAGCCTCTTCGCGGCTGTGGGTGACATAAAGCAGGGTAAACCCCAGTTCTTCCTGCAGCCTGACGATCTCCCGCCGCAGCCGCAGGTTCAGCTCGAGGTTCAGACTGGAAAGGGGCTCATCCATGAGCAGGGCCAGCGGCTCGAGTACCAGGGCCCGGGCTAGCGCCACGCGTTGCTGCTCGCCTCCCGACAGTTCCGCCGGCCGGGCCCGGGCCCGGTCTTCCATCTGCACCAATTGCAACATCCCGCGGACCCGCTCCTCTCTTTCCCGCCGGGGAACGCCCCGGGCCCTCAAGCCGAATTCCAGATTGCTGCTTACCGTCAGGTGCGGCCACAGGGCCAGGTCTTGAAAGACCATTCCGAGGTTACGCTCCTCGGGATCCTTCAGGATCTTCCCCTCCGCCGAGACGCGTTCACCGTGGAGGACTATGGTTCCCGCGTCGGGCGCCACAAAACCGGCCAGCAGGCGCAGCACCGTAGTCTTCCCACAGCCCGAGTGGCCCAGGATGGTGAGCCGCTCGCCTTTTTCAACCGCCAACGAAAAATCCACCACCGCCGGCCGGCCTCGGTACGATCTCGATACTTGCTGGAACTCAAGCACTCCCACGGAACCCGCCGCTTCGCTTCCAGATCATCCCCAATAGACCCAGAGGCACGAGTGTCGCCGCGATCAGAATGACACACAGCGCCGCGATCAGGTGCGCCGGGCTATTCGCCATGAGCGTGAAGGTACGCACGGGAAGAGTGTCGCGGCCCGGCGGATAGACGAGCATCGAGATCCCCAGGTCGCGCAAACAGAAGATAAAGGCGACCAGCCAGGCCGCCATCAATCCTTGGCGGGCCAGCGGCGCGACGATCCACACCATCCGGCGCCACCAACCCGCGCCTGCCACCTGGGCGGCTTCCTCCATCGCGGCAGGTATCTGGGCCAAGGCGCCCACCGTAATCCGGCTGGTCAAGGCGGTGTATTGAGCCAGGTAGCCCAGCAGAATGATGACCGGAGTGGCGTAGATGAAGCTGGTTCCCGGCCGGTTCCACAGGCTCACCAGCCCGATCCCCAGCACGGAACCGGGCATAGCGAAAAGAAGCAGCGTCATGAGATCGGCGCCCCGCCAGAAAGGCAGCGCCCGGGTGTGAATCAAATAGCCCAGCAGCCCGCCCAGCAGAACCAGCAGCGAGGCTCCCAGCGCAGCATAGGTGAGGCTCCGGAGGAGGCTGTCGGCAGCCCGGGTGAGCGCCTCGAGGTAGACTCCTGGCGACGCCGACTGGATGAACAGCGCCGCGAAGGGAAGCACCACGAGCAGCACCCCGAGCGCAGTCACTGCGCAGAACACCGGTCTCCGGGCTTTGCCCAGCGCGATCTGAGGCGGGGCTTCACCTTCCGGCCGCGGCTGAATGTGGCGGATCTCCCGTCGCAGAAGTCCCCACTCCAGGCCCAACAGCACGAAGGTCACGACAGCGAGCGGCGCCGCTGCGGCCGTAGCTGCCCCGAAGTTCAGAAACGCCGAGAACTGCGTGAAGCTCTCCACCGGGAAGACGTCGTACCGGAGGTACATCGGAACCCCGAACTCACCCAGGCTGAGCAGAAACACCAGCGTGGCAGCCAGCAGCACGCCCGGCAAGATCAGGGGGACAGTGATTCTCCGAAGCACTTCCGTCCAGCCCGTGACCAGCCTCCCAGCCTCTTCCAGGCGCGGGTTGACGGTTCGAGAGTGCACCATCGCCAGCAGCATCGGGATCGGAAGGAAGGTCGCCACCAGCACCAGAGCACAGCCGGGCAGGCCAAAGAACTGAGTTGCCGTCCAGCCGGCCACCGCGGGCCCGAGCGACGTCGCTAAGAGGCCTTGCCGCCCCAGAATAGCTAACCAGGAAACCGCCGTTACATAAGGTGGCGCCGCCAGGGGAATACTGAACAGCAAAACAAAAACGTGCCGCAGCGGCAAGTCCGTGCGCCCCAGCAGAATTCCCAGAGGCAAGCCTGCGGCGGTAGCCAGGATTGTCGTCCAAGCCGCCAGCGCGAAGCTGTGGCGGACCAAGGTCCACTGCCTGCCCGACGCGAGCAGCCCTTCGTAGGAGGCCAGGCTGAGCCGGCCCTCCACCACCAGGCTCCGGCCCAGCATGCCGGCGAGAGGCAGTAATCCCACGGCCGCCAGGACCAATACGGCCAGGGTCAGCGTCGCTCGCCGGCCCATCAATAACCAACCCAGGTCTTGAGGAAGGGTTGAATCTCCTGCATCTTCCTGGCGACTTCCGCGTAGTTGACCGGCATGGTCTTCAGGTTCTCGATACGCTTGAGATCGGGCGGAGTCTCGACGCCGGCATGCAGCGGGATCTGCGCGCAGTCGGCGAAGGCCAGCTTACGCTCGGTTTCTTTCGAAAGCAGGTAATCGATCAGCCGCCGGGCGCTTTCCGGGTTAGGACCGCCCTTGATGAGCACGACCGCGTTTGGCACGATGAAACTACCCACGCCGCCTTCCTGCTGATCCGGGTATACCATCTCGACCGGTTTTCCTTGCCGCGTCCGGCTCACGGCGTCATCGCTATCGGCGAGCGCAAAGCCGAACTCGCCGGAGGCCACCAGATCGGCGCTCTCGCCGTTGCTGGTCGAGATCTTGACGCCGTTCTTCTTCATCGCCTCCAGGAAGGCCTTGGTACGCTCGTCTCCCCAAGTCGTGAACAGTGCGGCCGTCGCGGCCGTGGTCGTTCCGAACAGGAGATTGGCGATAACCCCTTTACCCTTCCACCGGGGATCGGTGTAGGCGAGGATGGAATCCGGCTTGGCAGCGAGCCCTTTGTTGACTATCAGCACGCGTGCCCGGGCCGAGAAACCCGTCCAGTGTCCGTCCGGATCCTGGAAGGTGGCCGGAATACCTTCCGCGTTTGGCGAGCGGTACGGGCTGGACAGGCCCTGCTGCTTCAGCAGTTCGGCGCGCACCGGCTCGTTCGCCCAGTAGACGTCCGCCTGCGGATTGCCCTTTTCCGCCAGCAGCCGGTTCATCACCCCGGTGCTTTTGGCCTCTTCGGTGTCGAAGACAGCCTTGACGGCAATCCCTGTCTGCTTTTCGAAGTCTTTCAGGATGGGTTCGGAAAAGACCTGGTCCTCGCTGACGTAGGCCACCACGGTCGCCGGGCGGCTGGAGCGGCAGGCTGCGGCGGCGAGCATCACACCGGCGGCTGCGACGAATAACGGTAAGGGGCTCCTCACGCGCTACTTCCCGACGATCTCGAAGTCGTCGAAGTAGGTGACGCTGTCGGCCTTAGTCCACAAGCCGGCCTTTCCCGCCCCTGCGAAGGTACTGTCGTCGACCTCAAACAGCTTCTGCCCGTTGAAGGAGACGGTGAAGAGATTCCCCTGAAAGCTCACCCCCAGCGTGCTCCACGTCTTGGAGGGAACCTTGTGCTTAACGCCGTATGTCTTAGCCGGAGTGCCCTTAGGCGCCAGCGCCGTGCGCGTTCCGCCCTCGACCTTGTACAACACCACGTTGTCTTCAAGCGCATTGGCTCGAACGACGTAGTAGTTGTTCTCGTCCCGGTAACGCCAGACCAGACCCGCCGCCTGGTCCCCGCTGCCGGAAATCGGCTTGAATTTCACTCGAAGTTCGCCGTCCCGGAAGCCGGCCTGATTCAGGATCGCCAGCGGAAAGCGCCCCGAGGTCTTGTCGCTGGACGTCTGCGCCAGCGCGTGGGGCTTGCTCGGAGCGGTGTCGTCGTTGACCACCTCCCATTTGGGGGCGCCACCGCGGTGGGTCATCGCCGAGGTCCACCCGGAGGGCAGCGACCCGGGCGGCGCGGCGTCGAAATTTATCGTCTCCGCCCGGCCGCCCATCGCGAAGAGAGCGATCAGGGAAACGCACGTCGCAACTCTCATACTCTTCCTCCTGTCACTTACCTTGCGTATCCAGAGCCGCCTTGAGGCCCTTGGCAAGACCCGCCACGGCTCCTTTGCCCCAGTAGTGCAGGAACACATAGCGGGGCTCCTCGCCGGCCATGTGGTTGTGAATAGCTACGATGTTGATGCCGGCGCGCCGCAAAGCCTTCAGCACCCCCTGCACCTCTGTTTCGAGCATGGCGAAGTCCCCGTCGACGAACGCGTTGTCATCCGAGCCGGCCAAAGC
>JBGPDC010000019.1:0-44757 GCA_041482115.1 Terriglobia bacterium
CCCTACCAGGTCATCGGAGTCCTCGAGAAAAAGGACCAGGATTCCAACTACGACGGTCCCGACAATCAGAAAGTTTTCATTCCCTTGTCGGCCGTCAGCACCGACTTCCCCGCCAAGCCGCCGCTGCCCCCCAACGCCGTCGACCGCCTGATCGCCACCCCGGTCAGCGTCGATCTGCACACGGAAGCCGAGGCCCAGATCCGCCGTTCGCTCGCCCGGCTGCGCCGCTTCGACCCCACCGACAAGGACGCCGTCGGCGTCTGGGACACCATCAAAGGCGCCCAGGTTTTCCAGACCGTCACCGACTCCATGCAGCTTTTCCTCGGCACCGTGGGCGTCGTGACGCTGCTGCTGGGCGGCATCGGCGTCATGAACATCATGCTGGTCTCGGTCTCGGAACGCACCCGCGAGATCGGACTGCGCAAGGCCCTCGGCGCGACGCGCCACGCCGTCCTCACGCAGATCTTGAGCGAAGCGCTGCTGCTGACGCTCTTCAGCGGCGGCTTCGGCCTCGCGGCCGGGTTCGCCCTGTGCTGGGGCGTGAATCGCTTCCCGATGCCGCAGTTCTTCGCCGGCCTGATCGTCACCCCGGAGGTCGGGGTTTTCTCGGCGCTCTTGCTCGCGGTGGTGGGTGTCGCGAGCGGCTTCTACCCGGCCAAGATCGCTGCCGACATGACGCCCATCGAGGCGCTGCGGTTCGAGAGGTAACGCCGTGGAATTGTTTCAGCAGGCCGTCGTCGCGCTCCGCCGCAACGCCTTCCGCTCGACCCTGACGATTCTCGGCATCATTTGGGGCATCACGGCGGTGAGCATGCTCCAGGCCTACGGCGACGGCTTCCGCCGGTCGCTCGTACGCGGCTTCGAAGCCTTTGGCCCGGACGTCATTATGGTCTGGCCCGGCCAGACGAGCGAGCAGGCCGGCGGCGAGCGCGCCGGCCGCCGCATCCAGCTTGAGATGGAAGACGTGGTCCGCCTCCGCGAGGAGGGCACCTTCGTACGCTCCGCGAGCCCCGAGCTCTTCTGGGGCGCCCAGGCCGCCAACGGCTATCGCCAGACCGGCGTGGGGGTGCGCGCCGTCCATCCGGTCTACGGCGTCATCCGCAACGAGACGCCCGCCGCCGGCCGCTTCCTCAACGAGGAGGACCTGGTCGGACGCCGCCGCGCGGTCTTTCTCGGCAGCGAGGTCCGCCGCAAGCTCTACGGCAACCTGGACCCCACCGGCCAGACCCTGCTCCTCAATGGCGCCCGCTTCACCATCGTCGGCTGGATGGAGAAGAAGCTCGGCTTCTCGAGTTACTTCCGCAACGATGACGACTGCGTCTTCATCCCCTTCACCGCGGCGACGGACCTGCGCGACACGCGCTACTTGAGCGTGATCGTGCTCGAACCCGTCTCGCCAGCCCTCGCCGCCCAGACCGTCTCGCAGGCGCGTGAAATCCTGGCCCGCCGCCACCGCTTCTCGCCGCGGGACGAGCGCGCCGTCCGCCTCTTCAGCCGCGAGCAGTTCCGTCCCATCATCGACGGGATCACGCTCGGCATCCGGTTGCTGCTGGCGCTCGTCGGCGCGCTGACCCTCGGCATCGGCGGCGTCGGCGTGATGAACATCATGCTTGTCTCGGTGACGGAGCGGACCCGCGAGATCGGCGTCCGGATGGCCATCGGCGCCACGCGCCGCCAGATCCGCCTGCAGTTCCTGCTCGAAGCCCTCGCCATCGTCGCCATCGGCGGCGCCATCGGTCTCGCGTGCTCGTTCGTGATGGTGCACTACATCGGCACGATCCCTCTCATGGGCCAGATGTTCGAGGACGAATCCGGCCGCGCGGACATCCACCTCCAGATCTCCGCGGTCGCCGCCCTCCGCTCGATCGGCCTGCTCGCCCTGGTCGGCGTCCTAAGCGGCCTCTTCCCCGCTTTCAAAGCCTCCCGCCTCGACCCCATCGAAGCGCTGCGGTACGAGTGACCGCCGTCAGGCATAATAGTGGCAGAGGACCCTGGAGCGGACGAATGCGCCTTGGTGTTACAGAGGTGGATGAGAGGAGACTCGCCGCACTATGCCGGCGCTACCGGGTGCGGGAACTGTCTGTCTTTGGGTCCGCCGCGCGCGGGGAGATGCGGCCGGACAGCGACATCGATCTGCTCGTCGAATTCCTTCCGGAGGCGGAACCCGGGCTGCTCGATCATGCCGGGCTAATGCTGGACTTGTCGGAATTGCTGGGCCGGAAGGTCGACCTGGTTTCCAAGAATGGCCTCAAGCCCCTGATTCGCGAGGCCGTGATCCAAGAGGCACAGCGCCTCTATGCGGCGTGAGGAGCTGTACCTTCGCGACATAGTAGAGGCCATCGGCCATCTTACGCAGTTCATCGCAGGACTCGATCGACTTGGCTTCCACAAATCTGAACTCGTGCGAAGTGCGGTCGTGCAGAAGCTGGTCGTGATTGGCGAGGCGGCTGCCCGAGTGTCCGACGAACTCAAAGCCCGCTACCCCCATGTGCCTTGGCCGCGGATAGTGGCCTTTCGCAACCTCCTCGTGCATGCTTATTTCGGGATCGACTGGGATGAAGTGTGGCGGGCGGCCACCCGGGAGAGCCCCGTCCTGCGAAGTCAGATCGAGACGATCTTGCGTGCCGGGTTTGGAGAGGAGAGCCAAGCTTGAAGGTTGGCGGTAAACAACTGCTCCTGGTTCTCTTCAAAGCCGGGTCGCATCCTCCACCACTGCTATTGCCAGCAATGGCTGAATGTACTACAATGTAGTGCATGCCCAAGACGGAGGTCTATAGCTGGCGGGTTTCTCCGGAGACCAAGACGGCGCTCGAAATCGAGGCGCGCCGGGAGGCAACCACCCTAGCGGTCTTGCTCGACCGCATGACGCAGGACTGGCTCCGAACTCGCCGGCCTTCGCTCGGAGCGGACGAGGAGCAGCAACGGCTCCACGCCGCGGCGGCCCGAACCTTCGGCTCGATCGCCGGCGGCGAACCGCGCCGGGCCGAGCGTGCCCGCACCCTTGTGCGCCAGCGCTTAGTGAAACGCTATGGTCGCCGCCGGCTTGATTGACACCGGGGCGATCCTGGCCCTGCTCGATCGCAAGGACCGCTGGCACCACCCTTGCGTGGACGCCTTCGCCGGCCTGCGTCTCCCCCTGCTCACCTCCGAAGCGGTCCTCACCGAATTGTTCCACCTGGTGGGAGGCCGCTCCCAGGAAGCCGCTTGGCGGTTCGTGCGTTCCGGAGCCGTCTCGATCGGCGCCATTTCGGATGCCGACTTGCCGCTGGTCCACACCCTCATGCAGCAGTACTCGGACTGCGGCATGGACTTCGCCGATGCCACCCTGGTGCATCTCGCGCAGCGGGAGGGCCTGCATACCATCCTCACCATCGACCATAACGACTTCGAGACCTACCGCCTCGGCCGCCGGGGCCGTTTCCGCATCGTCCCCTCTCGCCACGCCACCGAATAGTCCTGCTCGACAGTTCTCCGCCTATCAGGTAAGCTGAATACATGTCTAGCGGAAGTTCAGCGCGGGCGGTAACGCGTCCACCGGCCGTAAGCCGGATTGGCCAGCGGCGCCAGGTCGTCATCCCCAAGCGCGTCTTTGAGGCCTTGCAGCTTCAGGAAGGCGACTTTGTGGAAGTGTCGGTCGAGGGCGGGCGCATCGCGATGCGGCCCAAGCGCCTGGTGGATCTAGGCGAGTCTCTTACGGCGCGGGAGGCCGCCAAGGTGCGCCGGGGTGAGGCGCAGCTTAAGGCGGGACGCTCCCGGCCCTGGCGCGCCGTCAAGCATGAGCTGGGCCGTTGAAGTTTCTGCCGAGGCCGAGAAGCATCTCAAGCGAGTGCCCCGCGACCGGCGGGCCCAGATCGAACGCGCGATTGACGCAATGGAAAGCAACCCCTTTGCCAGCGATATCAGGCCCTTGAAAGGCCCGGAGTGGAAAGGGCGATTCCGCAAGCGAGTCGGAGACTACCGGATCATCTTCACTGCGAATCACAGTACGAAGCTCGTCGGGATCTCCGCCATCCTGCTGCGCTCCGAGAAGACCTACCGGTAGCGCGATTCCCTCATCTGCCCCGCGCCTGCACCGCCGTTCCCGCCCGGATCTCGTCCGTACCCCGGCGCACCACCACGTCGCCCGGCGCGAGCGCGCCCATCACTTCCATCTGATCTCCCGCCGGGACCCCCTTGCGCACGTCCACCCACTCCGCCTGCCCGTTCCGCACGCGGATCACGAACACGCGCTCGGTCGTGGTCACGACAGCCGTCGCGGGCACGAGCAACCGAGCCTGCGCGCTGTGCACCGGCCAGCTCACCGTCGGATACATCCCCGGCGACAGGCTCTGGTCCCCGTTCATCACGTCCAGCTCGACCGCCATGGTGCGGGTCTTCTCGTCGAGCGTGTGAGCCACGCGCGCCACGGTCCCGGTGTAAGGGCGCTCGGGAAACGCCGGCACGCGGAAAGGAACCCGCGCCCCGTGGACGATGTGGCCGACGTTCTGCTCCGGCACGGCCACCACGAGGCGCAAGCGCGAGATCTGTTGCAGCACCAGCAGCGCCGGCTCCGCGTCGGGCTTCACCAGCGCCCCCGGATGCACCAGCCGCTCGGTGATCACGCCATCGAACGGCGCCGTCACCCGCAGGTAGCCTTCCATGTCGCGCAGCGCTTCGAGCGCCGCCTCCACCGCCCGGCTGGACTGCCGCCGAGCGTTTACGAGCGCCTGCGCCGCCTCCACTTGCTTCCCGGCCTGAATCACCTCGTTGCCGGCGATCGCCCCCGGCGTTTCGGCGGCCTTTTGGAGCTTCTCGTGCGTGCTCTCGGCGGCGGCTAGCTGCGCCTCCGCCTGCGCCGTCTCGGCCTGCGCCAGTTGCACCCGGGACTGCGCCTCGGCGATCCGCGCCTGCACTTCCGGCGCGCTCAGCTCGGCCAGCAGCTCTCCCTGCCGGACGTTGCTCCCACGGTCCACCGTAACGCGCTCCACGTAGCCGGACACGCGCGCATGCAGCGCCACGCTCTGATACGGATGAAACTCCCCCGGCAACTCGATCGTCCGCTCGAGGGCCCGCGCCGTGACCGTCGCCACCTCTACGGTTTGCTGCGCCCGCCCGGCCGCCGCCGCGTTCGCGAGACAGACGGCCAGCACCAGACGGGAAGATCTAATTGCCGGCATAATAGCGGCTCCTCGGATCCATCGGATTCAGCGAATTGGACGTTGTCGCGGCACTCCCCTGCAAGATCGCGTAAAGGGAAGGCAGCACGGTCAGGGTGGCGAACGTGGCCGCCACGAGGCCTCCGATCACGGCCCGGCCGAGCGGCGCCGCCTGGCCGCCGCCTTCACCGAAGCCGATCGCCATCGGGATCATGCCGCCGATCATGGCGGCGGCCGTCATCAGGATCGCGCGCAAACGGCCGGCGGCCCCCTCCTCGGTGGCTTCCAGGACGGTCTTCCCCTCCTGGCGAGACCGCTCCGCAAAGGTGACGAGCAAGATTGAGTTGGCGACCGAGATACCCAGCGCCATGATGCCTCCCATAAAGGACTGCACGTTCAGCGTCGTACCGGTCGCGAGCAGCATGAGCACCACCCCGCACAGCACCGCCGGCATCGTCAGCAGGATCGCGAGCGGCAGCCGCAGCGACTGGAAGTTCGCCATCAGCAGCAAGAAAATCGTGGCCACGGTCAGCAACAGGCCAGCCCGCAGCCCGGAGATGGTTTCCTCGAGCGGCGGGATCTGGCCGCGCAGCCTTACCGCCACGCCCCGGGGCGGCGCGCCGGCCGCGGCGATGGCCCGCTGCAAGGGCGGCGCGGCCTGCCCCAGGGTCACTCCGCTAATGTTCGCCGTCAGGCTCACCACGCGCTGTCCGTTGTAGCGCTCGATCAGGCCCGGCATCGTTCCCGTCTTCAAGCTGGCCACGCGGCTTAATTGCGGCTCCGCCTGGCCCTCCCGCATCACCGGCAGCGCGCCGAGGTCCGCCTCGCTCTGCATTCGGTACTGCGGGATCTGCACCTGGATCTGAAACGCATTGCCCGACCTCGGATCGCGCCAGTAATTCGGCTCGGTGAAGCGCGAAGAGGACGTCGCCGGCACCACCGACCGCGTGATGTCCCGCATGGTGAGACCGTACTGGCCGGCCCGGTCCCGGTCGATATGGATGTCGAGCGTCGGATAGTCGAGCGGTTGCGCGAATTGCAGGTCGCGCAGGAAGTCTAGCCGGGCAAGCTGCCCGTGAATCTTCTCCGCGTAGGCGAGGTTGTCCTCCAGATTGACGCCCTGCACCGCCACCTCCACCGGCGTCGGCGATCCGAAGCTCATCACCTGCGTCACGATATCGCCAGCCTCGAAGGAAACTGCCGTGCCCGGCAGTTCGCTGCGCAGCGCCGCCCGTAACCGCTCGCGCAGCGCCTCTCCGCGAGGCGCGTCCGCCTTCAGGGCTACCTGGATCAAAGCCTCCTGCGGACCGCTCGTGAACAGGTGAATCAGGTTGACCGGATAGCTCGCGGGCTGCACGCCCACGAAGTCACTGGTAATCGTGACGTTACCCGGACCGGCCACACGGTTGATCACTTCGAGGGCGTGTAGCGACATCCGTTCCGTCTCCTCGATCCGCGTGCCGGTCGGCGCGCGCAGCCGCACGCGCAGCAACGGGGCATCGACATCGGGGAAGATCTCCGTGCCGAGCCGCGGCACCAGCACGTACAGCAGCCCCAGCGACGTGACCAGATAAAGCGCCACCAGCGGCCACCGGAGCCGCAGCACTAACTGCACATAGCGCGTATAAAGAGTGCGCAGGCCTCCGAACCAGCCTTCGCGCTCTTCGCCCCGGTGCGCCTCCTTCATCAGCCAGGTCGAGAACACCGGCACGAGCGAACTGGAGAGCAGATACGACGCAATCATCGCGAAGCCCACCGCGAGCGACAGCGGGACAAAGAGCTGGCGCCCCACGCCGGCCATGAAAAACGCCGGCACGAACACCGCGAGAATCGAGAGCATGGAGAGCAGCCGGGCCAGGGCCGTGCGGCTGCAGGCTTCGAGGACCGCTTTCGCCCGCGAGACCCCCGGCAGCATCTGCGTGTGAATGTTCTCGATCTCGACGGTGGCCTCATCGACGAGTACCCCGACGGCCAGCGCTAAGCCGCCGAGTGTCATGATGTTGATCGTCTGGCCCGTCCCCCACAGCAGCACGACCGCCGCCAGCAGCGCAAACGGGATGTTGGTCACCACGATCAGGGCGCTGCGCCAGTCGCGCAGGAAGATCAGCACCATCAGGCCCGTCAGCACGGCCCCCAAGAGCCCCTCCGTGATGAGCCCGCGAATCGCCGCCGTCACGTAGAGCGACTGATCGAACTCCAGCCTCACGTCCACGTCCTCCGGCACGACCCTCTTGAAGTCCGGCAGCGCGGCCTTCACGCGATCGATCACGGCCAGCGTGGAGGCATCGGCGCGCTTGGTCACCGGAATGTAAACCGTCCGGCGGCCGTTCACGTGGGCGTAAGCGGTGACGAGATCGGTGCCGTTCTCGATGGTGCCGATGTCGCGGAGAAAGACCGTGGTGCCCGACACCGGCCGGATGGGCGTGCCGAGCAGCTCGGTCAGGTCTCCTCCCAGGGTCGCGTTGGTGCGGGCGATGCGGTTCAGCTTGCCGGTGAAGACGTTGCCCGAAGGCATCACGAGCGTCGCCTGGTTCACGGCGCTGATCGCCTCCTCCGGCGAGATGCGGTATTGCTGCAGCTTGTCCGGATCGAGCGTGATGACGATGGTCCGCTGATTGCCCCCGAACGGCGGCGGCGCCGAAACCCCCGGCAGTGTGGCAAACAGCGGACGCACCAGGTTCAGCGCGAAGTCCTGCATTTCACCCGGCGTGCGGGTCGCGCTGCTGAAGATCAGCAGCCCCACTGCGACACTCCCCGCGTCGAAGCGGGTGATGAAAGGCGGAACGGTGCTGTTAGGCATGAAAGCGCGGGCGCGGTTCACGTAGCCGACGGTCTCCGCCATCGCCTGACTCATGTCCGTGCCGGGGTGGAACACCAGCTTCATCAGCACGGCGCCCTGAATGCTCTTGCTCTCGACGTGTTCGATGCCCGTGATGTAAAGGAAATGGTACTCGTAATAGTAAGTAAGAAAGCCCTCGATCTGAGCCGGGTCCATGCCGCCGAAGGGTTGCGCCACGTAGATGGCCGGATCGCCGACCTGCGGAAAGATATCGGCGGGCATGCGCTCGAGCGCAAGAAACGCGCCGATGGCCACGGCGAGCAACGCCACGATGACGGTTAGCGGACGGCTGAGCGCGGCCAGTACGAGACGCATGGTGTCATTCCCTCACTGGCTCGCGGCGGCGACAAAGGGCTGGATATCTCCCTGCGCGGTGGCCATTTGGAGCCGCGCCCTCCAGAGGTTCAGCCGGGCCAGCGCGTCATCGATCTCCGCCTGGGTCAGCAAGCGCTGCGCCTCGGCCACTTCGATCACGGTTCCCAGTCCCGCCTGGTAGCGCGCCGTGGCTTGCGCCACGGCCGCCCGCGCCGCCGATACTTCCACCGGCGTATTCGCCGCAATGCCCCGGGCGCCTTCCCACGCCGCTCGTGCGGCGTTCCACTGCGCCTTCAGGTCCGTCGTGATCTGCTCGTAACGGGCCTGCTCGGCGCGCAGTGTGGCCGACTGGGCCGCCTCCCGCGCTCGCACCGCCGGCCGGTCGAAGGCCGGAAACAGAACGCTGAAACCGAGCGCGTAGTTCTGCGTGCTGGGACCGAGGCCATTGAGCCCGCCGAGAATCCGGCCGTCGGTCTCCGCCCCGGACCCCCGCGCATAGGCGGACCCTTGCACCAGGAAGTGCGGAGCGTAGGCTCGGTCGAGCGCCTTCAGTTGGGCCCGCGCCTGCTCGACTGCCGCGTCCTGCTCCTTCGCCAGCGGATTCCCGGCGGCCGTCTCGAGTGCGGTCGCCGGCGCTTCCGGCGGCATCGCCGTCAAGGGCCCGGCGCGCAGCCGGATCTCGGACGGCTCGCCCCCCGTGAAGCGTCCCAGAGTCGCGCGGGCCACGGCCGCCGCCTGCTGCGCCTGCAAGAGCTGCGTCCGCGCCGCCGCCAGCTCGGCTTCGGCCCGCGACGCCTCCGCTCCGGGACGCAACTGCGCGTCCACCAGCGCCCGGACCGTCCGTACCAGAACTTCGGCGCGCTCGACCGCGGCCTGTGCGGCCCGGATCGTCTCGTCGGCCGCCACCACGGTGAGTGCGGCATCGGCCGCCGCCACCGCCACTTCAAATTGCGTCCGCTCGAGCGTCGTTTCCGAATGGGCCCGTGCGGCGCTTGCCGCCTCCACGCTCGCCCGGCGCAGCCCCAGATCGAACGGCTCCCAGGAGACCAGCACCCCGGCGGCGCTCTCCCAGGCCATGCCGAAGTTGTTCGTGCCTAGCACCGGACCCGAGATCGACGGAATAACGCTCTGGGGCAGCAGCAGCCCGAAGACGTTGTTCCGCGTGGCGCGGTTCACGGTCGCGAGCCCGTCCACGCGCGGCAGGTAAGCCGTCCGCGCCAGGCGAATCCCGGCTGCGGCGGCATTCATCTGTTCCTGCGAGACGCGCACGGCGGGGTAATGACCGAGCGCCGCCTCCACTGCCTGCGCGACGGTCATCTCGGGGCCCTGCGCCATCGCCAGGCTCCCCGCGGCCACCAGTATCGCCACCGCACACGAGCACCGTTTCGTCATTTCCCCTCGATCAGCTCCCCGAACAGCTCGCGCACTTTCTGCCTCGCCTTCCGCAGCGCCTGCTTCCCTAAAGCGGTGGCGCGGTACTCGCGCCGCGAGGTCTTCCCCAGCCGGCGCTCGCTCGAGCGCAGATAGCCTTTTCTCTCGAGACCGTGCAGCAGCGGATACAGCGTGCCCGGACTGATGCGGTACCCGTGCCGCGCCAGCTCCTCCGCCATCCCCAGGCCGAAAATCCGCTCTTCGGCCGCATGGTGCAGGATGTGCAGGCGAATCAAGCCCGAGTAGAGATCCCGGTCATCCAGGAAAGTATTATCGGCTTTCGTTTTCGACATTCGATTACGAAAACCCAGCATACCGCTGGAGATTTGCAATTGTCAAAGAGGGGAGCTAGGGAGTCGCGCCGAAGCCGCCAAACTTCTCGTAGCGCACCAGCTCGGTCCGGACCTTGGTCCGCAGGTCCTCCATCGACAGCACGACGCCTTCCGGCGCCACGCGGATCCGCTTCCATTGCTGGGCCCCGATGTCCAGCTTGAAGAGGTGCGCGCCTTGCTCTTCGCCCAGGTAGTGCACCCAGCCCCGGAACGAGCCGGCCTCCACCGGGTCCTCGTTGACGAGCACCATTCGCAAGGGCGTCACCCGTCCGGTCTGCCGCACCGCCCGGAGCGCCGCGCTGCCCAGCAGCCACGGCGAGTTGGCGAAGAGGTCGTAAGGAGCCCGCACGCTAGCCTGGATCGAGTCGTCTCCCGCGCGGCAGCGGAACTCCTGGGCGCCGAAGTCGCAGGCGGTCAGGTTGCGGAACCACTCGAGCTGCGGGACCCGCACCGGATGCATTTCCGGCGACAGCACCAGGTCGAAGGGATACTCCCGCGGCAAGTTCTCGCGCAGGGACCGCTCGCGCCGCCGGCCCTGCACCTCGAAGCCGCCGTCCGCGAGCCGCCACATGGTCCACTCCTCGCGGGTTTCCAGCAGGTCCAGCGCGCCGAGGCGCTCAGCGGTCATGTGCTCGCCGGCCGCCACCTTCTGCCGCTCCTGGGCGGGCGAGACAGTCGCCGCGGCCGCGAGCAGCAACGCCGCCGCGAGCTTCATTTGGTGAAGCCGATCTGGCGCAGCGTCTCGCCCAGCTTCGGCTCGTCGAAAAAGGCGACCTTCTCGCGCACCCGCCCGTCCTCGAGCGCCACGGCATAAGGTGCGTCCTGAAAGGGGAAGACCTGCTTCAGCCTTTCGAGGTCCGGCGAGATCTCCGCGCCTTTGATGGCCGTCTTGATGCCGGAACTCTCGAAGAAGCCGGGGCCGAGATCCAGGTCCTGCGTGGGGACGCCGATAAAGGTAGCGTTCCACTCGTGCTTGCTCATGGCCTGCGCCGCCTCGAAGCAGTGCATACACGTGGGATTGAAGAAATAAAGGAAAACGCGGCCGTCGTGCAGCGAGACCGGATGGCCGTCGGCCGTGATGGCGATCGCCCCGACCGAGCCGCCCGCCCGGGAGTGATCGAGGGCCAAGGCCCCACCGGCGAGCACCAGCACGCCGGCCAGCGCCGCCGCGGCCTGCCGAGTCCCGCGCGAGGGCATCGCCCACCACCCCGCCACCACCGCCAGCGCCAGCAGCGCGCCGTCGGTGACGAAGAACATCGGCCCCACGGCCCGTTTCAGCCACGGGAAGCACGAGCACTCCTGACCGGTGAGGGTCTTGTAGTGGTAGCCGATCCAGCCGATGAAGAAGACCATCAGCAGGCCCGAGAGCCAGGACCCCCAGCGGCGCCACGCCGGGACAAGCAGCAGGACCCCGGCGAAAGTTTCGAGCGTCCCGAGCGCCACCGACCCCGGGAAGCTCAGCCACTGCGGCACCTGCGCCTGCACGGCCTTCACCTGGAATCCGGTCAGGTCGCTCAGCTTGTAAAGTCCGGCGACTAACCACATCGCGGCCATTAGGAGGGCAGCGGTCCATTCGACGGCACTCTGCCAGCGGGGGCGGGTCATACAGAGACTACAATTAGAGTATATGCCACGCCGCGTACCCACCGCCCTGCTGCTGTTGCTGGTGCTGGCCGCCGCGGCTCCGGCCGCCCAGCGCCAGGAGACGCTGATTTACAGTCGTTTTGAAGTCGACCCCGGCGAGTGGCGCTACTTCGAGTTTCCGGCCAAGGAGGTCGCCGCGCGCCTGGACGTGCGTTTCGATGTGGACTCATCGCGGGACGCGGGAGGCGTGCGGGTCCGCCTGCTGCGCGATCGCGAATTCGAGCGCTTCCGCCAGAACCAGCCGTCGGAATCCCTCGGCTCGACCAACTACCGCCGGCGCGGACGGCTCACGGCGAAGCTCGAGCCGGGCAGCTACGTGGTCGTCGTCGAAGGCCGGCCGGAAGGTCACCGGCGCTCGCAGGTGGAATTGGACGTGAAGCTTCTGACCGGCCCCGATCCCGAAGCGCTCCCTGTCGCCTACGCCTCACCCCGCCGCCGTTTAGTCATCGTCGGCGTGAGCCTCGCGGCTTTTGCGGTAATCCTAGGCTGGGCTGGAGGCGCTCTCTGGCGCGCCGCGCGCTCCAGCCGCCCTAACCAGGCTTAGTGAACGTCCAGCCTGAAGATCACAGAGTCCGGATTGTTATGGCGCCACCGCCAGTATTCCATTTGCTGACGGCGATTCGCCCTCCGCCACTCGATCTCCCGCAGGTGCTGTTGTTGTAAGTAGTAGCGATAGGCTCCCCCTTCGTTCTCATTCCACTCGTGCCAGTCGCGGTGATCCCGGTCGTAGTAACGTTGGACACGGTCGCGATCCCGGTCGTGGTCACGGTGGTCGTCCGCCTTGATAGCCGGGACGCCCAGTGCCAGGGTTAACAGAGCCAGGCTTATGTATCGACGCATAATTGGTCCCTCCAGCCGTGGGTGATGCAAGCCGCGTGCCACTCGCCTAATTCTTTTGGAATGTGCAAGTGGGACCAACTCGGGCCCGAGCCTGTGGCGTGTAAGAACTTCTATGGTTCGCTGCGCAACTTGTCCCGCAAGGAACGAAAATCCACCATGATGAACTGCTTCACACCCTCCCGCCCGGCGAGGCTCAGCCACAACGTTCCATCGTCGCCGTGCAGATCGAGCTGAAAGTTGAAAAAGGGACAACACCTGCGCTCCAAGTCGATCCATTGGGCCGCGTCCACCACCGACATCCGGCGGGTGTCGAGGTGGAGCGCGTAACCGCCACTCAGCTCGCGGACTTCGACAACGGCGGCAGTCAATTGGTCGAGCAACTGGCGCCAGTGTCTTCGCTCTTCGGGCTGGAACGCTTTGAGGTCGCAGGCCAGCGGCGCCGCCGGCTTCGACTGCGCCAGGCAGGCGCCGGCCGAGATCAGCAACAGCGCGGGAAGGAAGAGTTTGTAAGTTGTCATAAGCCGAGCGTAAGGCTTAAACCGAACTTTAAGTCAAGAGAATTTTGGCGGGCTTGCTCTAGACTGATAGCATGACTATCGGCCAAGTTGCCAAACAAGCCGGCCTGCGCGCCTCGGCTATCCGGTTCTACGAAAAGGCCGGACTGATCCCGAAGCCTCTCCGCTCCGGAGGCCAGCGGCGATACGACCCAACGATTCTCGAACGGCTGGCGCTGCTGGAGTTCGCCAAGCGGTGCGGGTTCACGCTCGCGGAAGCCCGGCATCTCTTCGAGGACTTCCCGGCCGAGGCGCCTCTCTCACAGCGTCTGCAGAACACCGCGCGCCGGAAGCTGGCGGAGCTGGAGACCCTGGCCCAGCGCATCGCGCTGATGAAAGAGCGTCTCGAGCGAGCCCAAGCGTGCCAGTGCAGCGATCTGCGGGAATGCGGTAGGCGAATCCTCGCTAAGCAGCCGCGAACGCTTCCCGAGCCGCCGCGACGGTCGTAGCGATGTCGTCGTCGGTGTGGGCCGCGGAGAGGAAGGCCGCTTCGAACTGCGCCGGCGGCAGGTAGACGCCCCGCTCGAGCATCCCGTGGAAGAACCGTCCGAAGGCGGCCCGGTCGCAGCGGTCGGCCGAGGCCCAGTCCGTTACCGGGCCGCCCGTGAAGAACACTGTGAACATTGAGCCCACGCGGTTGATCGCGACGGTGCGGCCGGCGGCGCGGGCCGCTTCCGCCAGACCTTCGCAAAGCCGCGCGGTGCGTCCCTCGAGCTGCTCGTAGATCTCTGGATGCTGCGCGAGGTGCCGCACCGCGGCCAGGCCTCCGGCAACCGCCAGCGGATTCCCAGAGAGTGTCCCGGCCTGGTAGACCGGGCCGAGCGGGGCGACCTTCCCCATGATGTCGGCGCGGCCGCCGTAAGCGCCGATGGGCAGACCGCCGCCGATCACTTTGCCGAGGCAGGTGAGGTCCGGACGGATGCCGAAGCGCTGCTGCGCCCCGCCGAGCGCGAGACGAAAGCCGGTCATCACTTCGTCGAAGATGAGCAGCGCCCCGTGGCGCCCCGTGGTCTCGCGCAGCAATTCGAGGAATCCCGGAGCGGGCGCGACGCAGCCCATGTTGCCGACCACGGGCTCGACGATCGCAGCCGCGATCCGCGCGCCGTGCCGCTCGAAGGCCTGCGCCAGGGCGGCCGGATCGTTGAAGGGCAGCGCAATCGTGGTGGCGGCGAACTCGGCGGGCACGCCGGCGGAATCCGAGATGCCGAAGGTAGCGAGTCCCGAGCCGCCCTTCACGAGCAGCGAATCGACGTGGCCGTGGTAGCAGCCCTCGAACTTGACGGCGAGGTCGCGGCCCGTGAAGCCGCGCGCCACGCGCAGGGCGCTCATGGTCGCCTCGGTGCCGGAAGAGACCAGGCGCAGGCACTCGATCGAAGGGACGGCGCGGCAGATCTCCTCGGCAAACTCGACCTCGCGCTCGGTTGGAGCGCCGAAGCTGGTGCCAATCTCGAGCGCCTGTCGCAACGCCTCGATCACCGCCGGGTGGCGGTGGCCGAGCAGCAGCGGTCCCCAGGAGCCGACGTAGTCGAGGAGCGCGTTGCCGTCTACGTCATAAAGGCGGGCGCCTTCGCCGCGCGCGATGAACAGCGGATCGCCGCCGACCGAGCGGAAAGCGCGTACCGGCGAGTTGACCCCGCCGGGCATGAGCTTCTGGGCGCGCTCAAAGAGCGCTCGGGACTTGGCGCGGAGCATTCGAATCCGGGGGGGCCTCGGGCGTACGCGTCCGCCAGCAACTGGCGGCGACCTCCCACAACGTGACGCCCAGCTGGCGCAGCAAGCGTCCCTTGAGGCCGAGATAGTTCTGGCTGCCGGCGAAGAGGTCCTCCATAAGGGCTTCAAACGTCGGACTGCGGCGGCAGAACTGAACCATGCGCGTGGGTACCGCGCCGAGCAGGAAACGGCCGTGGTAAAAGAGGCTGGCCACGCGGGAGCCCAGGCGCAGGTCGTCGATCAGCTCGCTGCGGACGCGGTCGGCGTAATCGGCGATGCGGCTCTCCTTCAGACAAGCCGAGAGCAGATCGGCCGAGCGCAGCGCGTAGTAGAGCCCCTCGCCCGTGAGAGGGTCGACCAGGCCGGCGGCGTCGCCCGCGGCGGCCCACCCTTCGCCAGCCACGCGATTGCGGTCGAAGCTCGCCGCTCCGAGCGACGGCAGCAGGTGGCAATAGAAGGTCGCGCCCTCGGTCGGAATGCCGTGGCTCGCCATATATTCTTCCAGCATGCGGCGCAGGCGCGGCGTGCCGCCCTCGGCCGTGATCTTGCCGCAGATGCCGACGGACAGGTGATCGGTGCGCGGGAAAACCCAGACGTACCCCTCCAGGCCGCGCAGAAACTGGATCTCGATGTGCTCCTGCTCGCGCGGGACGAAGTAGCCCAGGGCGACGTAGGCATCCTGCGGGGTGAGTTGCGTGCCGAGGTTGCGCAGCGGGTTGCGCGCGCCGGTGGCCACCACGCAGAAGTCGGCGGCATATTGACCATCGCGGCCGTGCAGGTTCCAGCGGTCTCCCTGGCGCACCGCGCTCACCACGCGGTCCTGGACGACGGCGGCGCCGGCGCGGCGGGCGCGCTCGAGCAGCAGTCCGTTCAAGACCTGGCGGGAGTAGATCGCGAGCGGACGCCGCATCCGCATGCAGGTACGGGCGCCGTTGGCGGCCACGAGCACCGCGCGGTTGACCAGCCGCTTAGGAGCGTCGGCCGAAGCCAGGAACGGATAGCGCTCGAGGGCCTTGGCCGTGAGTCCGCCGCCGCAGGGCTTCTCCCAGGCGAGCTTCTCCTCGAGGATCGTAACGGGGAAACCAGCGGCGGCGAGTTGAGCGCCGGCGAAGGCCCCCGCGGGACCGCCGCCGAGGACGGCGACATTCATGGCTGTTTGGAGCGTTCGATCGGAGGATGTCCAGGCGGCATGTCGGACTGCCCACTCACCGCCGGATGCCCGCTCGGCAGTTCGCCCGCACCGCCGCCGCCCTCCTGGGGAATCATGCCGTGTCCGGTCTCGAGCGAGCCCGCGGCCTGGGGCTCGACCTTCCACGAGTTGCCGTCCCGCCGCAGTGTATAGCGCATCGACATCGTGGCCTTGGCATCGTTCTTGGCGTGGAAGACGACGTTGGCCTCGGCCTCCTGCCCTTTGAAGCGGATGCCGGCCACCTGCATATCCATACTCGGCATATTCAGGTTGGGACGAGAGGCGAGATACTTCTCGATCGCCGTCCGGACGGCCTCCTCGGACTCGAGATTCCCGCCGCGGCCGCATCCGGCCAGCGCCGCGATGACGAGAGCGGCGGGCAGTACCCACCTCTTGAGCATGGCCCCTATTATTACAGAATCCCGTTAAACTGAAAGCCTATGCTCGATCTCGCCTTTTTGCGCAACAACCTGGAAGCCGTAGAGGCGCGGCTGGGCGCGCGGGGCGGGCCGAATCCGCTCGACCGCTTCCGCGAGGTGGACCGCCTGCGGCGGGCCGCCGTCACCGAGGTCGAGCGCCTGAAAGCGGAGCGCAACGCCGGCAGCGAAGAGATCGGAAAGCTGCGGCGGGCGGGCCAGGACTCGACGGCCCAGCAGGCCCGCATGCGCGAGGTGGGCGACCAGATCAAGGCCCTCGACGAGAAATCGAAGGAGCACGACGCGGCCCTCGACGAGATCCTGCGCACGATCCCGAACGTGCCCCACGAGTCGGTGCCCGTGGGGACGGGGGCGGACCAGAACGTGGAAGTGCGGCGCTGGGGCCAGCCGCAGGCGATGAACTTCAGGCCCAAGCCCCATTGGGACCTCGGGCCGGAGCTGGGCATCCTCGATTTCGAGCGGGCGGGCAAGGTCACCGGGGCGCGGTTCGCCGTGTATTGGGGGATCGGAGCGCGCCTCGAGCGGGCGCTGATCAACTTCATGCTCGACGTCCACACGCGCGAGCATGGGTACACCGAGGTGCTGCCGCCCTTCCTGGTCAACTCGGCGAGCCTTTACGGGACCGGAAATTTGCCGAAGTTCGCCGAGGATCTTTTCAAATGCGAGGGACACGACTTGTGGCTCACACCGACGGCCGAGGTGCCGGTGACGAACCTCTACCGTAAGGAGACGCTCGCCGCCGACCGATTGCCGATCAAGCTAACCGCCTATACGCCGTGCTTTCGCAGCGAGGCCGGATCTTACGGGCGCGATGTGCGGGGCATCATCCGCCAGCACCAGTTCCAGAAAGTGGAGCTGGTGAAGTTCGCGCGCCCGGAGCAGAGCTACGAGGAGCTGGAAGGGCTGACCGCCGACGCCGAGGACATCCTGCGGCGCCTCGGGCTGCCCTACCGGACGATGGCGCTGTGCACCGGCGACCTCGGCTTTTCGAGCGCCAGGACCTACGACCTGGAAGTGTGGCTGCCGGGGCTGAACGAGTTCAAAGAGATCTCGTCGTGCAGCAACTTCGAGGCCTTCCAGGCGCGGCGGGCCGAGATCCGCTACCGGCCGGACAGCAAGGGCAAGTCGGACTATGTCCACACGCTCAACGGCAGCGGCCTCGCGATCGGCCGGACCTGGGTCGCGATCGTCGAGAATTACCAGCAGGCCGACGGGACGGTCGTGGTCCCCGAGGCGCTGCGGCCCTTTTTGAACGCCGAGCGGATCACGCCCGAAGGTCACTTGGGGTGAGCTCCAACAAGTCCCATAAGCTGTTAAACTATTAGTGGGCTTTCGTGATGGAAAAGCGGCGAACACACGTAGTCATCCCAGAGGTGCTGGTGGCGGAGATCGATGCCGTGGTAGGCAAGCGCGGGCGGAGCCAGTTTCTCGTGCAGGCAGCCACCTTCGAAATCAAGCGCAGACGGCAGCAGGCCGCGCTGAAGCAGGCTCTGGGCGCCTGGAAAGCGGAGGACCATCCCGAGTTGAAAGGCGGGGTGGACCGCTACGTTCGCAAGCTGCGACGCGAGTCCGATGACCGCTTCAAGAGGGTGACCGGCCGTAGGTAACATGGCGCTGTGCCTGCTCGACACCAACATCCTGATTGGATTACTTCGAGGCCGCGAGGATCACGCCCGGCTGCTGAATAACCTGACGGAACAGCGGCACCTGTTAGCGTGCTGTCCGATCACAACGGCGGAGGTGTATGGGGGCATGCGTCCCCGAGAGCAGGACGCCACGAACACCTTGATGGACAGTTTGGAGTTCTTGTCGATTACGCCAACCATCGCCCGGAGGGCCGGCCTGCTGCGGCGGGACTACGCTGCGCAGGGCAAAAGCCTCTCGATTGCCGACACGATGATCGCAGCAGTCTCGCTCGAGTACCACTGCACTCTGGTAACTGAGAACGTCCGCGACTTCCCCATGCCGGAGTTGGTTCTATATCGGCTCCCAGGCTAAGACGTTCCGGTATATAATCCCAACCAGATCGACCTAACCAGGGAGGGTACCCATGGCTCTAACCCGGCGAGATTTTCTCACCTCCTCCGCGCTCGCGGCCGTCCAGGCCTTCGCCGCGGCTTCCCCCCGTTATCGCGTGGGGATTACGACCAACACCATCGGCGGCTGGGAAAAGGATGTTTTTCTCTCCTTCCGCGAGGCCCGTGAGATCGGCTATCACAGCGTCGAGACGTTCATGCATTACTTCGTGCAACTCGGCCTCTACGACAAGCCCCAGGACCTCCAAAAGAAAATGGACGAGATCGGCGTCAACTTCGTAACCATTTCGAACGGCGCGCCGATGGAAACTCACTTCGAAGACCCTGCTCGCCACCACCAGATCTACGAGGATCATCTGCGCCTGGTCCGCTTCATCAAGAACTTCGGCTGCACGCACCTGAAGATCAATATGGGATCGCGCCGGCCGACCGGGACCACCGACGAGGATCTCAAGCACATGGCCACGGCCGCCGGGGAGCTCGGACGCCGCATCAGCGACGAGGGGATCAAGTTCGCCGTCCACGCCCACATGTGGAGCCAGTTCGAGAACCGGCATGAGATCGACTTCCTCCTGAACCACACCGATCCCAAGCACGTGTGGTTCGTCCTCGATACCGGGCACATCACCATGGCCGGGATCGATCCGCTGGAGCTGGCGCGCCAGCTCGGGCACCGCATCGTGGAGTTTCACATCAAGGACGTCAAGCCCGAGAACCGCGGCGGCGCCAAGACCCGTCTCGCGAAAATGGACGGCTTGAACGATCCGTGCTTCTTCCCGCTGGGCAGCGGCGGCGTCGATTTTCCGGGCCTCAAAGCGCACCTGGACAAGATCGGTTGGCAAGGCTGGCTGACGGTCGAATTGGACACGTCGCCGTGGCGGGCCCCGAAGGAAAGCGCCCGCATCAGCAAGCAATACATCGAGAAGACCCTCCAGATTCCGGTCTGAGGGCCAGGGAGGGACACGCCATGACGCTTTCCCGCCGCAGAGTGCTGGAGAGGTTTGCGGGGGCCCTGACCGCCCCCCTGCTCCTGAGCCGCGCAGAGGCGGAAGTCACCCCGGAAGTCGCAAAGTTCCGCCCCGAGATGGAGCCGCTGGTCGCCCTGCTCGAGCGCACGCCGCGCGAGAAGTGCGCCGAGATGGCGGTGGACCAGCTCCGGCGCGGAGTCTCCTACCGGCAGCTTCTGGGCGCCCTGTTTCTCGCGGGCATCCGCAACGTGAATCCGCAGCCGCCAGGATTTGCGCTGCACTGCGTCTTCGTCATCCACTCCGCCCACCTGCTGGGACTCGAAGCGCCGGCCGACGCGCGGCTGCTGCCGCTCTTCTACGCGCTCGACGACTTCAAAACCGCGCAGGAACGCGACGCCAAGGCCGCCGTGGGCGATTACGTGATGCGGGAGATGCGGGGGGCCACCCCGTCGCCGGATCGTGCCGCGGCCGAACTGGCCGCCGGCCTCGACGCGTGGGACGGCGAGCGGGCCGAGCGCGCCGCCGTCTCCCTCGCCCGCCATCGCAGCGGCGGGGAAATCTTCGAGATGCTGTGGCGCTACGGCGCGCGCGATTACCGCAACATCGGACACAAGATCATCTTCGTCGTCAACGCTTACCGCACGCTCCAGACCATCGGCTGGCAGCACGCCGAGCCGGCGCTGCGCTCGCTCGCGCTCGGCCTGGTGGCCTACGGCAAGGACCAAAAGGTCAACGGGTATGGAGTCGAGGATCAGTGCTACCCCGGCAACCTCAAGCGCCTGCGCGAGACCTATTCGCGGCTGAACGCCGAGTGGATGGCCGCTCCGGCCGACGCCGCCGCGACACGCTCCATCCTCGCAGCGATTCGCGGGACGAGTCCCGAGGAGGCTTGTGGCGATGTGGCGGGACGTCTGGTGAAGGGACAGGCCAGCGCGGCCACGGTGTGGGATGCGGTGCACCTGGCGGCGGCCGAATTGCGCATGCGCGCGCGCGGCGGTGCGGCGCTCGCGAGCATCCACGGGGTGACGTCGGCGAACGCGCTGCACTACGCCTACCTGGCCGCGACCGACCCGCAGACTCGCTATCTCCTGCTGCTCCAGGGTGTGGGCTGGATGGGCCAGTTCCGGACCGGGGCGGTCGCCAATCCCGATAATCTGCGGGCGTTTGCCATCACGGATCTTGCGCCCAGCGAGGCTTCCGAGCCGCCGGAGCGCGCCCTCGCCGAAACCTTCGCCGCCCTTCCCGCGAACCCCGAGGCGGCCGCCAGCCGCGTGTTCGCCCGCGCCGAGGATCCCGCGGCCCGGCAGGCGTTCCTCGCCGCGGCGCTGCGGTTCACGGCGGGCAAAGTCAGCGAGGTTCACTACTACAAGTACCTGGCGGCGCTGATCGAGGATATCCCGCTGGTGAGTCCCGCGTGGCAGCCGCACCTGCTCGCCACGACGGTGTACTACGTCAAGGGTCCCGCCGATCCCGAGCCCGCGCCGATGAAGCGCGCCCGGGAAGCGCTGCGGGCGCTCCCCGCCTAGTGGTGTTTCTGATTGGCTGCCCGCTTCGGACTCTAGCGGGTCTGCCAGGGGCGCCCGTCCCCGCGTGCCCGGGCCAAATTAAATCAAACGACCGACCTAAATCTCCGGTCGTCGAAAACGTCGCAGAAACCCGCTTTTTGACCTCATTTTGCCTCTTTTCCGACGCAAAAACGAGCGTCAAGCGCTTCGGCCCTTTACGGATGGACCCAGCCCCGGCTGGGTTAGGCGGACGCCGGCGTCAATTCGCGGGCGAACTGAATAATCCACTGCCGCTGCTCAGGAGTCTCGGGCACCGGACATCCTCGCGCTGCGCTGAGCCGCTCGAAAACGGCTTCGGAAGGGATGCCGGCCAGAATGAGAACGCACAAGGTACGCGGATCGACATCGAGGTGCTCAGGAGGTTTCATCAGTGCGGGTCATTCTACCAATCGCCGGAGCGGCCTACCGATTCAGGCGCTCGGACGCGGCCCGCTTTTCGCCCTCGCTCCTCAAAGCTTTGCACTCAGTTCCGACCTGCTGATCTCGGCGTCCCGGAGAATCTTTGACAGCAGACCCGGGCCTATCGTTTCGCCCGCATGGATTGGCACCACCGTGATGCGGCCATCCGCATGGCGAAGATAATGGTGGCTGCCTCGAATCCGAATCTCTTGAAAACCAAGCCGCTTCAAGGCCCCGACGAGCTGCTTGCCCGTGAGGCTAGACAAACGGCTCATGCGCCAACACGAACTCGCTGCACCCCGACGAATTCAAGCCCTTCGGCCGGTTCCCCCTCCACCTCCAGGCATAGCTCAATGGCCTCCTGGGTACGGGACATCAACTTGTCGAGGGACTTCGCTTGCGTATGGCAGCCGCGCAGGGCAGGGACAGACGCAACATAGTAGCCCGCCTCATCCCGCTCCACAACCACGTCGAACTCTCGCGTCATGATCCAATTCTACTCCAAGCCCGACCAGCGGGCGCTGTTATCCACCGCGCCGCCTCGCATAAGGGCTCACCACCCACGCCGTGCAGTGGCAGCCCGTCGTCATCCGTTTACCATGCTCTTCACGAGCCCAGCGACGGCCCAACGACTCCAGCGCTCAGGCGCGGCCAGCTCTTGGCCGCCGGCAGCTGCGCTTCATTAGGTCGCTCATTTGAAACCCGCCTCTTCTAGCCTCCGGAGAAGAAGCGAGGCGAGCGCCAAATGGTCTAGACATCTGTCTGGGGTATCAGCAACCGCGTACTCGTGTCCCCTGGGATTGCGAATTGCCAGAATGGAACCTGCGAAAAGGAACTGGAACCCCTTTTGCTCGTCCTTCTCGCTGTCGTTTGATAGCGGTGTGAGGCGGATAATCGGCGCCTCAGTAGCGAATGCCTGCATCATCAGCTTGACGCCGCTGACAGATCCCTTAGCCAGCCGCTGAACCTCTTTATCAACAAACTTGTAGCTCTCGAAAGTTGCCTGTGCATAATGGCCATCATCGAAGAGTCTTTTGACGATGCTCGGCAACCTCGGATGAATGTTTCGCTCATCAAATGGATGCAGACCGCCCGTAGGCACCGTTCGCGCTTCAGTGAACTGTCCGGCCCTTCGGACGAGACGTTCGAAACGCGCAAAACGCTCACTCATTCAGAAGGTTCGCTCGAATGCTCTTGAAGATTCGATTGTATGTTTCCTGATCGCCATCGGCAGGCAGGTTGATCTCTATGCGCACGGTGAGGCCGAAGTTCCGCGTTTCGACCCCCGATGCAACCCGTGGAGGCGGCGTCGGTGTGAAAGCCTTCTTCTGCTTGTCCTTATGCTTTGGGGTCGCCTCTTTGGGGGACCGGACTCCGGCCTTTGCGCCACCTGACCTGGGAGTCGGCATATCACCATGGCCCGAGAACGCAGCAAGAAGTTGGAAGGTCCCCGCCTGCAGTCGCCCCACGATAGCGGTCGTTTCGTCGGCAGACCGGAAGAAGGTTATCAGGGAGTCCGCATCAAGCTCCCAAGAGTTTTCGCCGTGGAGCTCAAATAAATCTCGGTAGGCATTTTTCACCAACTTGGCGAACCCTTGCGCAAACGCCGTATCCTCGTGGAAATTGAAAACCTTGGTTGCGACGTCCGTCCTCTTCCCCTCTTGGTCAATCATCCCCAGAAAACGGAGAACGTTGAGGACATAGCTTTCATTCCTTGGCGCAAAGCCCAACTTTTTCAGCGTCTCTGCGCTAACAGTACCGGGGAACGACCTCCTGAAGTGGGTGATGACTCGGACGAGATTGCCTCGCCCCGAGACGTACGGATGCTTGTCAGCCATCTTTCATCCTTTCCCTCTCTGCGCTAACTCATCATTCACGAGACCCGAAAAAAACGGTCTCCTGTCGCATAACCCGTCCGTCCACCTCGTGCTCTCCGCGCTAATCCCCTAAATATCGAGTTTCGCCCCAATTCGTCCACCCCTTCCGCCGTCTTATGCGATAAGATTCCCGCGCATAATCCTACCGCACTCCGCCGCCACCGGATGCCCCAGCCGGTCGACGGAGGCCGTGCGTACCACGCCCAGCGGTTCAACATGTGTGTGTTGCTGACCGCAAGATTCAATGCTGGGGCAGCCGAACACCGGACTAGGGGTTTTCGTTCCGCCCCTCCACCAGCCCTCCCCGCGCCTCCGGCTCCGCATACCGGAACCCGCGCGCCCGAAGCGCCTCGACCGCCGCGTTCAAGCTATCGCGGGCCACCCACAGCAACACCGCCGCATCTTCCCGCGCCCCCGTCTCGCCCGGGATCAGGACGCCGAAGCGCCGCTCCTCCGCAGGCGCCGCCGGCTTCGCCGCTCCCCGCAGCTCGCGAGCCTTCCGAGCCACCTCCTCCGGCCCGCCCGCCAGAAGCTGCTCCTGCTCCTCCCGCGGCAATCCCGCCAGCAACGCTGCCGCCGAGACCGAGAGGGCATCTGAATTCACCGCCGCAATCAATCCCTCCGAGCCCTGCCGCACCACCTTAAGCGCTGCATTAACCGAGCGGGCTGAGACATTTGCGATCACCGCCGCCTGCTCACCGGATTTCCCGGCCCGAAATGGTTGCAAATTTGCAACCTTTTTCGGCCGCCCCTTCGGCTGTTCCCCTTCCATCATCACCACCCACCGCGCCGCCACCATCGCCCGCTGCGATTCCCCCAAATGCCGCCTCCGCAAATTCGCACTCAGCGCCACCTCCGCCGCCGTCCCCTTCCCGTCCCACGTCACGAAGCGCGGCTCGACCCCCGCCTTCAGGCACGCCCGGTACCGGTTCCTTCCGTCGAGGATGAGTCCCTTCGCGTCGCACAGGATCGGCTCCCGCTGCCCGTTCTTTTTAATGTCCGCCACGAGTTCCTCAAACGCCGCCCCCTGCATTAACGGAAACAGGTTCGCGACGGCATGGAACTCCCGCTCCGGCCCACCGGCCGGCACAGCCGTATTCTCTTTCATAGTGAAAAAACCCTCTAAGACCAGTTTAGGGGAGCGGTCCAAGCATTCCGCCCCCGCGCGCGGTGGGCTCGCGCGCTAACTCTCACATCCCGCCGCACATGCCGCTCGAAAATTTTCTCGAAATCGCCGTCACCGGCTCGCGAGCGCCAGCCCCGGAGCCGGCTCCGCGCGCTCGAGAGGCTTGAAGTAGAACAGCAGCCCGACCGACGCCTGGTGGCGGTTGAAGTGCTGCAACAGGCCGCGCTCGAAATCGTGGAACGAGTAGGCGTAGCGCGTGACGATTTCGGCCTGCGAGCCGAGACGCCGGGAGAGCGTAAATCCGCTGGACACGGCGCGGCCGTCGTAGAGCCGGGTGTCGAGCGACCGGTGCGTGTACCCCGCCACTTGCAGCGACATCCGCACCCGGCGGCTCAGCGGGCCGCTCACCATCACCGCCGCCCGGTTGCGCCGCTCGAGGCCGCTCAAGCCGCCGCCGTCCGTCGCCATCCGGACATACTCGGCGCGCAACTGCACGCGGCCCCACGCCTGAGTGAAGGCGGCGAGCAAGTGGGGCGTCCAGGTGTCGAGGCGAAAGATCTCGGCGCCGCGCGCGACGCCGAGCAGACGCGCGATCTCGGGATCGAGCTCCACCGGCCGGACCGCCGCGCTCCGCAGGCGCCCCGCGCCCCCCAGCAGGTCCAGCTCCGAACCGCGCCCCAGCCGCACCGCATATCCGGCGGCCAGCACCGCGTAGTCGGCGCCTCCGAACGACTGCTGGTAGTCGAATCTTGTGAAGCTGTAGGCGAGCGACACGGTCTGGTGGCGCGTGAGGCGGTGCGCGAGATCCGCGCGCGCCCGCCAGCCGGCCACGTCGGCCAGACCTCGGAATTGCCAATCCACGAAGAAGCCGTCGCCGCCCACGGCCAGCGACGTTCGCGCGGTCGGCGCGAAGACCAGGTCGGCGAGGCCGGTGTTCGCGAGCGTGCGCGTGTGGAGCACGTCGGGACCGCCCTCGACCGGCAAACCGGTGACGAGGCCGCCGGGCGCTTCTGCGAGGTCGCGGCCAAACGAGTAGCTGGTGGCGGAATCCCGCAGCAGCAGGCTCCAGCGGTGGGAAAGGCGGACGCGGGTGTCGAGATGCAGCTCGTGATTGGAGCGGTCCAGGCGGCGGTTGTAGAAGTAATGACGCGCGCCAAACCGGTAATCGAGGTCGGCGCTTACCGAGCGGCTGCTCCGGCGCGCCGCGAGGCCCCCGTCGAACTCCTCGAAAGGACCGTCGCCGCGCCCCAAGTCGCGGGTCAGCGGACCGCTGTCGTAGCCGCCGAGCGTCCCGATGTAGGGCTGAAAAACCGTTTCGAAGCGGCCCGGCCGGAGGTCGGCAATCATGCCCCGGCTCAACAATGACGGTGCGACTTCCTGTCCGGGGCCGGCGGCGGCGATCGAAACCAGCAGCACCAGCAGGCGCTTCATGGCACCACCACCGTATCGCCGGGCTCAAGCCAGACGTTCTGGTCCGGCCGGCGGCCCTTCACCACCGCGCCGTAGTCGAAGGTCAGCGGGGTCCCGCCGGCCGCGCGGATCACCTGGATCTTCTTAGTATTGGCGAATTCCCGGAAGCCGCCCGCCGTCGTGAGCGCCTGGAGCACCGAGGCCGCCGTGGCCAGGGGATAGGCGCCGGGCCGCATCACTTCGCCAATGACGAAAAACTTCCGGCTATTCACCTGCTCGACGATCACCGAAACCTCGACGTCGGTAAGATGCCGCCGGAAGGCTTCGGAAAGCTGTGCCGCGAGCCGGCTGGGGGTGAGACCCGCCGCCTGGACGTCGTTCACCAGCGGCAGCGAGATCTTGCCGTCGGGACGCACCGGCACCCGGCGCGAAATCTCGGGCTCCTTCCAAAGGTGCACATCGAGGACGTCCTCGACGCCGATTACGTAAGAGGGCGGCACCGACGGTGGGGGCGCTTCGGCGGCGAGAAGAAGACACAGCATCAAAAGCACGGGTTCACCTCACGGCGATGTAGACCACGTTACTGGCAGCGCCCGCGTAACGCACGAGCACGGGCGTGCGCCCGCTGGGCACGGTCGCATCGGGCACGCGGGCGTTGATCTGCCACAGCCCGACGAGGCCCGGAGCGAGGCCGCTGAACTCGGGGACGACATCCCGCTGGCCGGAGGTCCCGATCGTGACCAGGGGCGCCGCGGGGGTCTCGGCCATCGGTTGGGAGGGCGCCGGCTCGCCGTCGCGCGGCGGCCGGTTCACCGCTCCCTGGCCGGTGGCGAAGATCTGGATTGTGGAGTTGCGGGCGGCGGGACGGTCCGGCGTGTTGAGGGAGCCATCCTCGTTCAGCACGCCGAACAGGCCCGGCGCGGCCGGGGCGAGCGCGACGGTGCCTCCGGCGAGCACCTGGCCGCTCGAGGCTCTCACGACCTCCAGGCGCGCCACGGTTCCCGCTTCCATCTGCGCTGGTACCTGAAAATTGATTTGTCCGGGTGAGACATAGAAGAGCGGCGCGGGCGCGTCGTTCACCAGGAGCTGGACGTCGGCGAGCGTTGCCGGCAGGGGCAGGTCGCCCGCGGCGCTCGCGGCGCTCAGATCCGTGCCGAAGAGAGCGGCGACCATGCCCGGCGCGAGCGGCGCGCCCGGCAGGAAGGTCGCGGCGCTGACCGCCGCGACCTTCGGAAAGTAGAGCGCCACGCGGGCGTTCGCGTCGCCCACGAGCAGGTTCCCGGCAGCGTCGAGCGCGAGCGCGTTCGGCAGGTTGAGACCGGCCGCCGAAGTCTGACCGCTGGTGGCGGCGCCCAGGTTCGCGGTGCGGCCGGTGAAGGTGGTCTGGCCGAAGAGTCCGCCGGCCGCGTAGGCGGCGCCGCCGTTGAAGGCCAACACTGCGAGCGGCGGGAAGCGCACCACGCGGTGGTTGCCGGTATCGGCGACCCACAGATCGCCCGTCTCCCAGTCGACACGCAACGACGTCGGATTTCGCAGGCGGTTGTTGGCCGTAGCGCCGGCGCTGGTGGCGAAGTCGGGCTGTCCGAGGGGCGCGGCGCCGCTCGCCAGGGCCGCGGCTCCGCGGGCCGGCAAGTCCTTTACCGGACCGAATATCAGGACGCGGCTGTTGCCGGTGTCGGCCACGTAGATGCGGCCATCGGCGTCGAACGCCGCGTCCGTCGGGGAGGTCATCGTGGTGCTCGAAACGCCGCGCCCGCTCTCCTCGAAACTGACCTGCCCGAGGACGCGCGTCGCCGCCATGCCGGACGCGAGCGGCGCTGCAAAATGCAGGACCCGGTTATTCAGAGTGTCGGCCACCAGCAGGTCGCCGGTTTCGGGATGCAGCGCCAGACCGGTGGGCCGGTTCAGCAGATAGGCGGACGCGCCTTGCGCGGGCAGACCGGAGAGCGAAGGCTGGCCAATGACCAGGTCGGCCGTGATGCCCCCGGCGGGCTGTTCGAACGGATTCGGGAACCGCAAAATGCGGTGGTTGCCGCTGTCGGCGACCAGCAGGTTGCCATCGCGATCGAGGGCGAGCCCGGCCGGCCGGTTCAAATTCGAGGCGCTGGCCGCGGGCGAGCCATAGTTAGCGAGAGCCGTCCCGAAATCGGGTTGGCCGATGACCAGGTCCGCGCGGCGGCCTTCGCGCAAGAAGCGCACGTCCCGCCAGGCGAGCACGCGGTGGTTCGCGGTGTCGGCGACATAGACGGGCGAGGGCGAGCGCCGCGTATCGACGACGATGCCGCCGGCAGCCGGCACGCCTCCGGCCGGAGTGGAGAGGGCGTGCGAGGTCGAAACTTCGCGGCCCTCCAGGAGGTTGGGGGCGCCGTGGCTCAGGTCGTCCTGACCGAGCACTCGCGCGGCCTCTATATAGAAGTCGCCGGCTCTCGGTAGGGCCAGTACCCGGTGATTGCCGCTGTCGGCGACGAAGAGAGTCCCGTCGGGGGCGGTGGCGAGTTGCGCGGGCGATGAAAGGGACCGGGCCGACGGCAGCTTCGCGACGCCCGACAACAGGTCGGGCTGGCCGAAGACGGCGCCGGCCGCAGACTCGTTGGGGTGGAAAACGAGCAGGCGGTGATTGCCGCCGTCGGCCACGAGCAGGTCTTCGCCCACCACCGCGAGGCCGGAGGGACGGAAGGAGGCGCCGGGGCCGATCCCTAACGCCCGCACGATTGTCGCGCCCGCGTATTGCAGCACGCGGTTCGTCAGAGGGTCCGCCACGTAAAGCCGTCCCGCGGCGTCGAACGCCAGTGCGGCCGGACCGGCGAGCGTGTCCGAACCTAAGGTGGCCGAGGCCGGCGCGCCATTGCTAACCAAGTCACCGGCGGCGAAGAGCAGAACCCGGCGGTTGCCGGTGTCGGCCACGGCTAGGTCGCCGCGAGCATTGCAAGCCACGGCGCCCGGGGAGGCCAGCGTGGATGGCGACACGGGGCCGCCCTGATTACGGTCGCGCGCGACCAAGCTGGGCTGCCCGATCGCCAGGTCGGGCACCGGGATTCTCCGATCGAAAGGACGCGGAAAGCGCAGGACGCGATTATTACCGGTATCGGCGACATAAAGATTGCCCGCCGGGTCCACGGCGATGCCGGAAGGCTGCAGTAAACCGAGTGCCACGCTGGGGGAATTGGGGCTGGCGCCGAACCGGTTCGGCTGGCCGAGGACCACGTCCGCCGGCGCGCCGCTCGCGAAGCCGCTCGCGTCCCGCCATCCGAGGACGCGGTGATTGCCGGTATCGGCGACATAGAGCCGCGGCGGCCGGACCGTCGCGTCGACGGCCACGGCCTGCGGACCGCTCAGCTCGCGGCCCTCGACGAGGTTCCAGCCATTGGCGTAGGGGGTCAGTTGTCCGGCGATGCGGAGGGCAACCGGGTGCAGCTCGGCGGCCGGAGTTGCCGCGGCCACGAGCCACCCCAGGGCGAGCGCCGTCGCCCGCCGCCAGGCCCAACCGGCGCGGGACATTTAGTGTAGTTCGTGCTCCTCTTTGGAAACGGCTTGCAGGTCCCGCCGGAGTATTGCGAGGGAGGCTCGCGCTGAATGACGATCAGCCGCGAGACGTATTGCGCTTCAATTACGGCATAATTTTACAGAAATGGCAAGAAATAATTTCTTGAGAACTATTCGGGGCTGGAGTTACTACTTTGATTAAAGTGATGTCCACTTCAATGGAAGCGCCAGCCGGCGTCGCTCCGGCGTGCGTGATCGTGGCGGAGGCCGACCCGCTCATTGCCGAAGGCCTGGCGCAAGGCCTGACCCAGACACCGGGCCTGGCGGCGCGGCCGCTGGCCAGCTCGGCGCGACAGGCGCTCGAAGCCGCCCGGCTTTCCTACCCTGCCGTCCTGCTGGTCAGCGAGCCGCTGCTGCAGGATCTTCCTTCCGAAGAACTGGCCCAGAAGCTGGAGGGCGGCCGGCCCGTGCCAGTCCTGGTACTCGGGAACGCGCCGGATGCAGGCCGTACCCTCCATTACCTCCTGCTCGGCTGTATGGGTTACTTGAGCCGCCAGGATAGCCTCGAAACGCTGCGGAAAGCCGTCACGGCCGTCGCCGCCGGAGAATTCTGGGCGCCGCGGATATTGCTCCCCGAGCTGGTGCGCGAACTGCGGGACCGGCGCCGCCGGGAGCCCGTGCTTACCGCCCGCGAGCGCGAGATCCTCAGCCTTATCCACGCCGGGCGGACCAACGGCGAGATTGCCGGCCAGCTCTTCATCAGCCACGAGACCGTGCGCTGGCACGCCCGGCGGCTGTTCTCTAAGATTGGCGCCGGGAGCCGGGCGGCCGCGGTGGAATTCGCCGGCCGGCATGGTGTCGTGTGGCGAGGCGGGCCGTTGCCCCCCGTGGTCGCCACACACGGCCCGCTGCAAATCGTATCGCGGGTCGTTTAGTTTAGTACGGTTGGTATTTCCCGCACCTTTCGGGCCCATGAGCGGTGGGATAAAACCCTCTTGCATCCTCCTTCCCGCTACGTGTAACCTCAAGCTGCAAGTATTGGACACTGCCTCGGCGCGCCGACTCGCCACAGTGGGTTGGGTACCGCGAACGCCTGGGAACGAACCTGCCCGCACGCAAGATCCAGAAGGTTCGTTCGCATGCGAGAAGCTGACCCCTCCCGAAATCTGATTGCCGCCCTGCGCTCCCCGCCGGCGATTCCCGCCGGTGTAACCGCTCGCGACCTCGCGGCGGTGGTCTTCCGCCGCAAACGCGTTATCCTCACCGTCTTCAGTTGGATCCTGCTGACCGCCGCCCTGGGCGCGATCTGGATCGGTCCCCGGTTGAGCCCCTCCCGTTACGCCTCCAGCCTGAAATTCATGATCAAAAAGGACCGCTTCGATGCCGTGGTGACCTCGGCCGATCGCGCGGTGCCGGGGATCACCACGGCGGTGAGCCCGCAAGAGGTGCAATCGGAAATCGAGCTGCTAAAGAGCGCCGACGTCCTGGAGGGGGTGGCCGCCGAGGCCCAGGCGCCGCTCGAGCGGCTGCGAGAGAGCCTGCAGGCGGAACCGGTAGTGGCGGGGCGCAACGTGACCAGTTGGATCGCCGTGCGCTACACGGCGCCAGATCGCGGCGAGGTCGCCCGGGTGCTCGCGAAACTGCCCGAGGTCTATTTGCAAAAGCACCTGCGCCTGAACGGGCGTCCGGAGGCTTTGGAGTACTTTCGCTCTCAAGCCGAGGCCGGCGAGGAGGAACTGCAGGCCGCCGAGACCGCGCTGGCCGAGTTTCGCAAGGACGAGCCGCCGCTGGCCGCCGAGGCGCGGCAGCAGCCCGCGCTGCTGAAGCTGGCGGAGGTCGAGAGACAACGGATCGACGCGGAGGCGGCCATCCGCGAGACCGAGAGCCGCGTCGCGGAGCTCGCCCGGCAACTGAGTGAAATCCCGGCCGTACTCACGACCCTCCGGCCTGTCGAGGAATCCCCGTATCTGGGACGCCTCAAGACGCAGCTCCTGGAGCTCGAAAACCAGCGGGCGCTGGCCACCTACCACCGGGATATCGAAAAGCTGGACGCGCGAGGGGTGGAGGTGCGGCAGGCGATTGCCGCCGAGAGTGAGGCCGCCGGGACGCGGGCGTCGCAGGTGGTTCCCAATCCGGCGCGGGGGCCGCTTGAAGCCGAGCATCGCCAGGCCCAGGTGCAGCTCGCCGGCCTGCGGTCCCGCCGGGCGGTGCTGGCGGTCCAGGAGCGGGTGTGGCGGGAGGAGTTGTCGGCCGCCCACCGCATCGCGGCGGAGAACGGCGTCGAGATGGCCGATCTGCTTCGCGCCGTGAAGACGGCCGAGGAGAACGCCCAGGTTTATCGCCGGAAGTACGCCGAGGCGCGGGAGGCCGACCTGCTCGATCAGAAGCGGGTGGTGAACGTGGTGGTGGCCGAAGGCGCGCGCCCGCCGGAGCCCGTGCCGAGCCGCAGCCTGGGGTACTTCCTGGCCATCGGACTGCTGGCGGCGGCCGGGGGCGGCGCGGCAGCCGGCTGGGCGGCCGAGCGGCTGGATCATTCCCTGCACACGCCGCTCGAGCTGGAGCGGTGCACGGCGGCGCCGGTGCTGGCGTGCATTCCGCACCTCAAGGACGGCTAAGCCATGTACGAACGACACTTCGGTTTTCGCGAGGAACCTTTCGGCGTGACGCCGGATCCGAAGTTCCTCTATTGCAGCCCGCAACACGCCGAGGCGCTGGCGGCCCTGCACTACGGGCTGGCAGAGCGCCGCGGCCTCCTGGTGCTCACGGCCGGTCCGGGCCGGGGCAAGACGACTCTGCTCTACCGGCTGCTCGAACACTGGCGGGAGCGGGCGGAGGTCGCGTTTCTGTTTCGGGCGCCGGAGACGCGCGAACAACTGCTCGCGGCGTTGCTCGAGGACCTGGGGATTACGCCGGAGCCGGGCTACGCCCAGAACTGGCGCCGCTTCGAAAGCTACGCGCTCGAATGCCGCCAGAAAGGGCGCCGCCTGGTGCTGCTCTTCGACGAGGCCCAGGGCCTGCCGGACGCGGTGCTGGAAGAGATCCGGCTGCTGTCGAACCTGGAAGCGCCGGAGGAAAAGCTGGTAGAGATAGTCCTGGCGGGGCAGCCCGCGCTCGCCGAACGGCTCGCCGCGGAGGGGCACGAACAGTTTCGGCAGCGCGTCGGGGTGTGGGCCGAGATCGCCCCGCTCGACCCGGCCGACGTCCGGCGCTACGTGGACCACCGGCTGCGGGTCGCCGGCCGCACGCGGGGGCGGCTGCTCACCCGGAAGGCGGTAGCCGCTTTGGCGGACGCTTCCGGGGGGATCCCGCGCCACATCAACTCGATCTGCTTCGAGGCTCTGTCGCAGACCTTCGCCGAGGGCCGGAAACGCATCAACGAGAATGCCTTGCGGCAAGCGGCCGGCAGCGTAACGCCGCCGCTCGAGGGGCCGGCCGCCGCGCACGTCCGGCCAGCGCCAGGCCGGCCCGGGCTGGGCTGGATGGCGGCTGCGATCACGGCCGGCGTGCTGCTGGGGGCTCTGGCGGCGAACCTGTACTTTCCCAACCGGCTGGGCGAGCGGCTGGCGCCGGCCTGGCCTTTCTGGAAAGCCACCTCCGTGTCGGCGGCCCCGCCCCCCGCCGTTAGAGACGTCCGGGAGTTCCAGCCATGAGCCGTCACGTGGAACTGTTAAGACGCGCCCGGCAGGATGGCGACTTGTTTGAGCGCCCGCCGGTGGTGGACGGCCCGGCGGCAAATACCTCGCCACACCCGGGGCCGCGCCTGGGATGGTTCGGTCCCACGTCGAACGATTACTGGCAGCAACTGGTGCAGGAGCTTTTCGTAAGGCGCGACACGGCGGGACGTGGCGCTGTGGGGGTGGCCTCGGCGACGGCTGGAGAGGGGACCAGCTTTGTGGCGGCGCACCTGGCCGCCGAGCTGGCCCGGACCCTCGAACAGCCCACGCTGCTGCTCGAAGCTAACGTTTTCCGGCCCTCGCAGGCGGGACGGCACGGCGTGGAGCCGGATCCGGGCTTGCGGCGTCTGCTGGCCGAGCGCGAATTCCCGCTCGACCAGGCCCTGCGGCAGACGGGCATCGAGGGCCTGTGGCTGCTGCCAGGCGGCGCGTCCGGATTCTACGGCGCCGCGCCCGACTGGACGTGCTTCCCGCGGCTGCTGGCCCGCCTCCGCGAGCGGTTTACGGCCCTGGTCATCGATCTGCCGCCGGTGAATCTATCGACGGACGCGATGCTCCTGGGGGCGTGGCTGGAGGCGCTGGTGCTGGTGGTGGAGGCCGACTTGTGCAGCCGGGAAGTGGTTCACAGCGCCGAGGAGCGGCTGCGGCGGGCCAACCCGAATTTCGTGGGGACGGTGATGAATAAGAGGAAGTTTGTAATTCCGGAAGCGATTTACAGGCGAATTTAGCAGGGGAGAGCGGCACCTTTTTCAAAATTTCATACGGGAAAGGCAGGTGGGCGGGAGGCGTGTGCCCGTCCGCAGACGGCGAAGTATGCATCGAATGCGGCGCGAGTTCCTGTTGCAAGGTTTGAAGTGGTTCGACACGCTGGTGGTGGCTCTTGCGGCGGGGGCGGCGGGTCCGCTCCCGGCGCGTCCGGGTCTCGAACTCCTCTTGTTCCTGCTGCTTTGCCGCTCGATGTTCGAGCGCTTGGGCCTCTATCGCTCGTGGCGGCTGGACTCTCGCGCGGCGCTCGCCGGTCAGATCGCTAAAGCGGCTTCGGCGGCGGCGTTGCTGGCGCTGGTCTGGGGCATGGTCGAAGCTTGGCCCGTTCGCCAGAGCCGCTTTGCACCCGTCTATTGGGTAGCCGCTCTGCTCGCTATCCTCTGCTCGCGGCTGGCGCTCTACCGGCTCCTGGGCCTACTTCGCGAGCGCGGGCACAATCTCCGGACGATCCTGATCGTGGGCGCCGGTCCGCGCGGCACGCAATTCGCCTCCGCGCTCGAGAGCCAGGTGGATCTCGGATATCAGGTCGCCGGTTTCCTTGACGAAGGCCCCCCCGCCGTCCAGGCCGGGGCGCGCCTGTTAGGGGGTTTCGGAGACCTCCCGGGCTTGTTGCAGACGGGACGCTTCGACGAAGTGGCCATTCTGCTGCCGCTCCGAACCTTCTACGAGCGGGTCTGCCAGATGGTTGCTTTGTGCGAGCGCCAGGGGATGGTGGTGCGGCTGCCGGCCGACCTTTTCGAGGCCCGGTTCGCGCGCCTGGAATCGGAGCAGGTGGGGGGCCTCGAGATGCTGACCCTGTTCACCGGTCCGGCCTCGGAGCCGTCGCTGGCCGCCAAGCGCGGGCTCGATATCCTGCTGTCCGCCGTAGCGCTGCTGGTGCTGGCGCCGCTCTACGGCGGGATCGCGCTGGCGGTGAGACTCGGCTCGGCGGGACCGGCCTTCTTCACCCAGGTGCGCGTGGGGCGCCACGGCCACCGTTTTCGCATGGTCAAGTTTCGAACCATGGTCGCGGACGCCGAGGGGCGCCAGGCGGGGCTCGAAGACTGCAACGAGGTGCGCGGGGCGGCCTTCAAGATTCGCAACGACCCGCGCATCACGCGGCAGGGCCGGTGGTTGCGCCGCTCGAGTCTCGATGAGCTGCCGCAACTGGTCAATATCCTGTGGGGCGACATGTCGCTGGTGGGACCCCGGCCGCTGCCGGTGCGCGACGTCAGCCGCATGCGAGAGCAGTGGCAACGCCGGATTGCGGTGCGGCCGGGCCTGACGTGCCTGTGGCAGTCGGGCGGACGTCACCGGCTGAATTTTGAACAATGGATGCAACTCGACCTGGACTACATCGACAACTGGTCCCTGCTGCTGGATCTCCGGATCCTGGCGCGGACGGTTCCGGCGGTGATTACGGGGGCCGGAGCGGCGTGAGCCGGCCATGACCGCGGAAACGGAAGTCCTGGGAGTTCGCCTGCGGCCCCGCAGCCGGGCGGAGGCGCTCGAGGCGCTGCGCGGCCTGCTCGCCGGGCAGGAGCCGCACAGCGTCTACTTCGTCCACGCCGCGACGGCCAACCTGGCGTTTGAGGACGCCAACTTCCGCGCGGCGCTGAATCGCGGCAGCCTGGTGCTCAACGACGGCGTCGGTGTGCGCCTGGCGGCGCGTGCCCGGGGCGTCGAGCTTGCCGACAACCTGGTCGGCACGGACCTGATCCCTTTGCTGCTGGCGGGTCCCTTCGAGCGGCCGCTGCGCGTGTTTTTGCTGGGGGGAGGTCCGGGGGTGACCGAGCGCGCGGGCCGCTACCTGGGCAGGCATTTTCCGGAGGTGCGGGTCGCCGGGTGCTGTGGCGGGTATTTCACGGCGGAGCAGGAGTCGGAGGTGGTCGCGCAGGTGCGTGCGGCGGCGCCCGATCTGCTGCTGGTGGGGATGGGAAATCCCCGACAGGAACTTTTTCTCGATCGTTACCTACCGGGCCTGGGCTGCCGCCTTGCAATGGGAGTAGGCGGGCTGCTCGATCATTGGGCGGGCGGGCTACGGCGGGCGTCCCCCGGGCTGCGGCGGTGGGGACTCGAGTGGGTCCAGCTTCTGGTCCAGCAGCCGCACAAGTGGCGCCGCTATTTGCTGGGCGGGCCGAAGTTCGTATGGCGTGCCGCGCAGCCGGCGTTGCGGCGGTGGCTCGTCGGCGGCGCCGTGATGGCGGCGAGCGTGGCCGCGGGACTGGCCGTCTCCGAGGGCGCCGCCCGGCAGTTCCAGCCGCAGATTCTGGAGCGCTATCCCGAGGGCCTTTATGTGGCGTCCGCCACGCGGCAGTACCGGCTGCGGCCGGGGTTTCGGGGCGTCTTCCGGTATCCGGAGTTTCAGACCGAGGTTCGCATCAGCGGCCAGGGCTTGCGCGAGGACCGCGAGTATGGACCCAAGCCGGAGGGTGTGCGCCGCATTCTCGCGGTGGGCGATTCGTTCACGATGGGATACAGCGTCGGGACGGAGCAAACGTGGGTTCGAAGGTTAGAGTCTCTGCTGGGGCCGCGGTACGAGGTGGTCAACGCGGGGGTGCCTGGTTATTCCACGTGGCAAGAGCTTTCCTATCTCGAGGAGGAGGGCTTCGCGCTCCAGCCGGACCTCGTGCTGCTGGCTTTCTTCCTCGGCAACGACGTGGCGGATAATGCCCGGGCGCGGCTGCCCGTGGAACTTCGGGATGGCAAGCTGCTGGCCTCGCCGGTTCCACGGGGCGTGCTGCCAGTAGGCACTAGAATGTGGCTCGCGCAGCACTCGCACCTCTACCACTTGCTGTGGCCGGTGCAGCGGGCGCTGCGGGGAGTCGCTTTGCCCCCACCGGAAGCATATCCCGAGGCCGGCTGGGCGGCGACAGCGGGGCTACTGGACCGGGCCGAACGGTGGTGCGCGGCTCATGGCGCTCGCCTGATTGTGGTTGGGATTCCGGACCGGGCGCCGGTCGAGGCGTCGCACCACCGGATGCGCGAACTCTGCCGTGGCGCCGGCGTCGAGTGCCTGGATCTGCTGGAAAGCCTCGGCGGCCCCGGACTCTACTACCCGCAGGACGGCCACTGGACGGCGCGCGGCAACGACGCCGCGGCCCGGGCCCTAGAGGCGTATCTCGCCGGATGGCGCTCATGAGCGGGCGTGCCATTGCGGCGCGGCCCGCCTCGTGGGGGTGGGCGGCGTTAGGAGCCGGAGCGGGGAGCGCGTCCCTGCTGCTCGCGGCGGCGCCCACGCGCTGGCAGGTGGCCGCACTTGCCGGGCTGGGCCTCGGCCTTGCGGCTCTGGCGAGCGCGCAACCACGGCGCGTGCTGCTGGGTGCGTTCGTCCTGAGCCTGCAACTCGGGCTGGTGCTGTATCTGACGCCTCCACTCCCGCCCACCTCGACGGGCGCATCATGGCCGAGTTCGCTCGCAATTCCGCTTCCGGCGCTGGCGGGCGCGGCGGCGGCGCTCGCCGGGGGACGCCGCGACTGGAACCTGCCGCGAGGACTCGCCGCTGCTGTTATATTGCTAATACTTACGACGGCAGCTTCGGTGCCGGGGTCGCCCGTGCGGTTCATCGGGCTTTCTCACACGCTGCTCTGGGCGGCTTATTTCCTGGTGCTCGTGGCTGCTACGCGCAGCCTGCGAGAGGCGGCGGACCTGCGGCTCGCCCAGCGGCTGCTGCACGTCACGCTGGCGGTGCAGTGCGTTGTTTACGGCGTCCAATACGCGCTGGGGGCGAGCTTTACTCTGGCCGGCGATTGGATCCCTGCCGCCGAGGACGGCCTGGCGCGCTATGGCGGCAGCGTCAGTACGCATCCCGCGGCGTTCGCGAGTTTTCTGGTGCCGCTGCTGCTGCTCGTGGCCGCCGAGTTTCTGCTCGCACCGCGGCCGGCCGGGTGGCGGCTGCATGCTTTGCTGTTAGGGGCGGGCGGCGCGACACTCGCCGCCACGTTTACGCGTGCGGCGTGGGTGGGTTTTGGGCTGGGCCTGGTCTATCTTCTCGTGGCGGGCGCGCGGCGGCGCATGCTGCGTACCGGGCGGGTGTGGCTCGCGGGCGCGGTATTGGCGGCGGTGGCGATGGCGCTCGCCCCGGCGATCCTCCAGCGCCTCGCCGAGGACCACCGCGAGGCCTTCGAAGAACGCTGGGCGCTCAGCCGGCTGGCGCTCGAGGTCATCGCGGCGCATCCGCTCACGGGGGTCGGCGCGGGAGCGTATCCCTTTGTCATGCAGGATTACCTCACGCCGGAGCTGGCCGACCGGTGGCTGTGGGTGGTCCACAACGTGTACCTGTTGCGCGCCGCGGAGACCGGGCTGCCCGGCCTCGCCGCGTGGCTTGTGTTTCTGTGCGTGGCCTTCCGGCTGGCGGCGCCGGAGCGGATTCCGGATCTCGCGCTGCGTCCCGCGGCGCTCGGCTGGCGGGCGGGCCTCGTGGCGCTCGCCTGGGAGATGCTGTGGGACGTCTCGCTCGGCCCCTCCACGTACTGCCTGCTGTGGTTCCTCTGCGGCTGGATGCTGGCGGCCCGGCGCGTGGGCGCCTCCGAGGACGCGGCGTGAACCGGCGCATCGTTTCAAACGCCGCTGTGCTGGCGGCGCTGAAGATCGGAGCGCCGCTGTGCTCCTGGCTGCTGGTGGTGGCGGTGTCGCGGCGGCTCGGCGTGCCGGCGCTCGGGCAATACAGCCTGGCCTACACCTGGCTCGCGGTGTTGAGTCTGCTCGGCCCGCTGGGACTGCCCGCGCTCCTCACGCGGGAGACCGCCCGCAACCGCGCGGTCCTAGGACCGTTACTTGCCACGGCAGCCGCACTGGGCGGCGCGGTGTCGATCGTTCTCACGGCGGTAATGGCCACCGCGGGAGCGAGGCTCGGATACGATGCGGCCACTCTTCACGCGGTGATCATTCTGAGTCTGGCGCTGCTGCCTGCTACGCTGCAGGCCTACTGCGAGGCGGCGTTTCTGGCCTTGCAGCAGACCGCTCCGATCGCCTGGGCCACGGCAGCGGATAGCCTTCTCAAGGTTGGCTTGGGAATCGTCTGGCTGCGAGCCGGTTATGGCCTGGAGGGGGTATTGGTCGCCGCGGTACTCGGGCGCGCGGCGGCTGGCGTGGTCTCGCTCGCGTGGCTCCACCGGGCGGGCGTGCTGGAGGGGTTCCGCCCCGATCGTGTGCTCGCGCAAAAGCTCGCGTCGGAGGCGCCGGTGTTCGCGCTAAGCGGCCTGTGCGCCACCCTCTACTGGCGCGTCGATGTTCTCTTACTGACGCACTTTCAGGGCCTGGCCGCCGTGGGACTCTACACCGCCGCCTACCGCGTGCTCGACCTGGCGGTCCTGCTGCCGCAGAGTCTGTGCCAGGCCGCGTATCCCGAACTGGCGGTCCGCCGCGACCACCGGCTTCCGGCTGGGAGCACGCTCGCCTGGCTCCTCAGCCTGACGGCTCCGGCGGCGGCTTTAGTGGCCGTGGCGGCGGGACCTGTGATGCGCCTCCTCTATGGGAAAGGGTTTGAAGCGGCGGGGCCGCTGCTGGCGGTCCTGATCTGGACCGCCGTGCCTTACACCTGGAATCGCTATTACGCCTGCGTGCTGGTGGCCTCCGGCCGCCAGCGGACGGATCTCGCGATCAACGCCGGTCTGCTCGCGATCAACCTGGCGCTGAACCTGGCGCTCATCCCGCGTCTCGGCGGCAGGGGTGCGGCGCTGGTAACGCTGGCCACCGCGCTGCTCTACGCGGGGGCGCAACAGGTGGCCTTACGGCGGCCGTATGTGGCGCGGCAGGTGATCCATGCCGCCTGAAAAGCAACTGCTGCACTGGAGCCGGCGTCCGGCCGTACAGCGGCCGTTGCGGTACGCGCGGCGGCTTCTCGCCATGACGCCCCGGGAGGTGGCGGCGCGGATCGAGCCGCATCTGCCCCGGTTGAGGACCGCTGCGGCGCCCGCGCCGGCGGTCGACCGGCGGCGGCTGACCGGGTTCCCGTTCGGACCAGAGCGGGCCAGGAGCATCCTCGCAGCGTGGGCGCGGGCACGTCCGGAGCAGGCGACGCGAGTGGTGTCCGAAGCGCGCCGGCTACTCGAAGAAGTGGACATCTTCGGAACGCCCGTGCGCCTCGATCCCCAAACAGTGGACTGGCAGGCCGGTCTTGACTTGCGTGGGACCTGGGAATTGCATCGCCAGCAGTACCTCTTCACCCTCGGCCGCGCGCACCTGGTGACGGGCGAGCCGGTCTTTGCGGCGAGAGTCGGCGAGTTGTTCGAAAGCTGGTGGGCGCAGAATCCTCGCGGCCACGGGGTCGCCTGGTCGAGCGCCCTCGAAGTGGGGGTGCGGAGCATCTCGTGGCTGTGGACCCTGCCGCTGCTGCTCGGCACTCTCGAAGAGCGCTCGCTCCAGCGGTGGCTCGCGTCGCTTGATGAGCATTATGAGTACCTGCGAACCCATCTTTCGCTTTACACCGATCCGACCAATCACCTGATCGGGGAAGCTGCCGCCCTATGGATATTGAGCGTCGCTCTCCCGGATCCGCCCGGGGCTGCGCGGACGGCGGCTCGGGCGCTCGCGATTTTGAACGGCCAAATGCAGCGCCAGATTTCTCCCGACGGCGTGGGCCGCGAGCAATCGACCGGCTATCTGCGATTGGTGCTGGACTTTGTCCTGCAAGTGATCGCGATTTCGCGGCGGCTCGGCCGGGCGGTTCCCGCGCCGCTGCTGGAACGGACCGCAGCGGCGCTCGATTTCCTGGGCACGCTGGCCGGCGCCGAGGGCGAGACGCCGGCGATTGGGGATAGCGATGACGCCCGCGGTGTCCCGCTGCGCGAGCTGTCCGGTACGAACTTCCGCGATCTACTCTCGGCCGGAGCGGCAGTGCTGGGCAGGCCCGAGTGGAGCAGGGGAGTTCCAGAAAGTGCGGTGTGGCTCGCGGGGCCCGAGGCTGCGACCGGACCGCTCCCTGACGGTCGCGGCTCTGTACCGATCGTTGGCACAGAACCGCGCGCGTCAGCAAGCGGCGTGGCTAAGCCGCGGTCGCGGGTATTCGCGCCGGGCGGTTATTGCTTTTTCACTTCGGAACACGACGGCCACCAGATGGCCCTGCTCTTCGATGTTGGTCCGCTGGGCCTGTGGCCGAACGCCTCCCACGGCCATGCGGATGCGCTCAGCGTCCAGGTGCAGCTCGACGGGCGGTGGGTGCTTGGGGATCCGGGCACCGGTGGCTATGCGTCGGTCGGCGCGGTGCGGGACGCGCTGCGCGGCACGGCCTCCCACAACACCGTAACTGTGGATGGCCTCGATCAGACCGACGCGCTCGAGGTGTTCAAATGGCTGAACCCGGTGGAGACGCGGCTGCTCGAGGCGGTCTGTACCGATGAATACGACTACGCTCTCGCGGTGCATGAAGGCTACCGGCGCCTGCGGCATCCGGTCACGCATTATCGCTCGGTGCTCCGCGTGCGCGGCGGCTTTGTCGTGGACGATCGGCTGGAGGGCGACGGCCGCCACCACGGCGCGCTGCGATTCCACTTCCCGCCGGGCACGGAGGTGTCTCTAGAGACCGCGCGGTGCGTGACTGCCGGCGGGCTGCGGCTATGCTTTTCAGACGATTGCCGCCTGGAGACCGGTCTGTGGTCGCGGCGGTTCGGCGAGTGGCAGGAGGCCCCGGTGGCCGTGGTTGAGCGGGAGGCGGAGCTGCCGCTCGTGTGGTCCACGTGGCTGGGGCCGGCGGAGCAGCCGCGATGAAGGTACTGCACGTCGTCTACAATTCGTTCCCGGACGAAACGGGCGGCGCGCTGCGGACGCGCTATGTCGTCGAGACCCAGGCCCGGCTCGGGGTCCGGCCGGTGGTGCTGACGGCGCCGTTCCAGCCCGCCGCCGATCGCGCGCAGCATCACGGCGTCGAATGCTGGGGAGGTATCCCGTACTACCGCTGCTACGCCGGGCAGGACCCCGCCCGGTTCATGGCGGCCGGCAAGCCGGGCTGGGAGCGGGCCGCCAAGCTCGCGGCGCTGGTCCCCTTCGCACGAGAGATCCGCAGGGTGGCCGCCCTCGAAAGGCCCGATCTGATCCATGCCCACAGCTTGTTCTTCTGCGGCCTTGCTGCGATCGCCGCGGGCCGCTCGCTCGGACTGCCGGTGATTTATGAGATGCGCTCGCTGATCGGCGACGGCGTGGATGGCGCGGGGACGTGGCTGCCGCGAGCGTATCGGAGGCTCGATCGGTGGACCTGCCGCCTGGCTTCGCACGTCACGGTGATCTCGAACGGCCTGCGGAAGGAACTGCTGCAGTGGGGGATTCCCGAAAGTAAGATCACGGTGGCCGGGAACGGCGTGGACTGCGAGGTCCACCGCCCCGCTGGTCCCGGGGCGGGCCGGCAGTTGCGGGAGCGGCTCGGAATCCCGCCGGACGCTTTCGTGCTGGGCTACCTCGGCACGCTTCTCCCCTATGAGGGACTGGACACGCTGCTCGACGCCGCTGCGGTCCTCGCCCGAAAGCACCCCCGGCTGCGAGTACTGCTAGTAGGCGACGGGAGCGCTCGGGCGGCGCTCGAAAAGCAGGCGTCGCGGCTGGGACTGAGCGCGCACTTCGTCGGGCGCGTCCCGCATCAGGAGGTGGCGGCCTATTACGCCGCCGTCGACCTGTTCGTCTTGCCGCGCCGGCCCAGCCGGCTGACCGACCTCGTTACGCCGCTGAAGCCGCTCGAGATCATGGCTTACGGACGGCCATTGGTGGCGGGTGACTGCGGAGGGCATCGTGAACTAGTCATCGAGGGCGTCAACGGATTTCTCGCTGGCGCGACCGACCCGGCGGCCCTGGCCGGCCGCCTCGAGGCTTTGCTGGCCGATCCCGCGGGCCTCGAGCGCGTCGCGCGCCAGGCGCGGGAGTGGGTCGTGCGGCGCCGCAGTTGGGACGTCCAATGCCGGCCGGTGCTGGATATCTACCAGCAGTTGGTAAGGCGCCCTCCGGCGCGGGGTGGCGTGCTACTAGTGGCGCCCCAGCCCGGACCACGACCGACGGGAGGGGTCGAAAGCGGCGTCGGGCTGCTGCTGCGGTCCCCTCTGGCCGAGCGGTATCGCTTGCGCGTGTGGGACCGCCAGCCGCCGGCCGGACCCCGCCAGAAGTTGCCGCTGCGGCTGGCTCGGCAGGCAGGGGAGTTCGTGCGCTTCGCGGCTTGGGTGGCCCGGCGGCGGCCGGACGTGGTTCACATCAAGTCGTCCTCCGGCGTGAACTTCGTCCAATCGGCCGTATTTGCAGCTCTAAGCCGCGCGCTCGGACGCCGTACCTTGCTCCAGCTTCACAGCGGGGAGTTCGAGGCCTGGTACGGAGGGCGGGGAACGGCCGGCCAGTGGGCGATCCGGAACGCTCTACGCTGGGCGTCGGAGATATTGGTCCTATCGGAGTATTGGCGCGGGCGCATACAGCCACTGGCCGGCGACACGGCCGTGCATGTCGTACCGAACGGGGTGGAAATTCCCGCGAACTTCGCGGCGCGGCGAGGGAGCGGAGGCCCGCTGCGGGTGGTCACCATTGCGGCGGTCGCCCGCCTCAAGGGTCACTTCGAAATCCTGGAGGCCGCGCACCGGCTGCGGGACCGGCCGGTGCAGTTTCTTCTCGCCGGCCCTGTCACAGACGACGAGATTATCCGGCGGGCACACGCGCTCGGCCTCGCGAGCACCGTCACCTTTCTCGGGCCCGTCGGCCCGCGCGAGAAATGGGACTTGCTCGCCGAGAGCGACGTCTTCCTGCTGCCATCCCATGCCGAGGGCATGCCCAACGCGGTTCTCGAGGCCATGGCGGCCGGCTTGCCCGTCATCGCCACTTCGGTCGGTGCGATCCCCGAAATGCTCGGCGAGGGCTCGGGTGGACGGCTTATCCCGGTCGGGGATGCCGCGTGCCTGGCGGACGCGCTGCGCGAACTACACGCCCATCCGGCCTTGCGCCACACGATGCGGGAATGGAACCGGGCGCGCGTCGCGGCTTGCTACCGGATGGACCGGGTACTGGCCCTGCTGGACGATCTCTACCAGGGGCGTCCGGCCCCCGCAAAATGCGCATTTGCTACTTGAACTACGAGTGGGACCTCGCGGCCTCGACCGGCGCCGCGACCCAGATTCGTGAGACCGTCGCCGGGCTCGAGCGCCTGGGCCACGAGGTACACGTCGTCGCCCGTCACCGCCAGCCGCCCTCGCGCCCCGGCCACAGTGCGCGCCGCACTCCGAACCGCTGGCTGTGGGAGCCCGCCAACTACCTTCGTTCCGCGACCGGAATTAGCGCAGAAACCCGGATGCTGCGCCGCCTGGGGCCGGACGTGGTGCTCATCCTGCACGCCCTGCGGTTCTCGGGCCTGGTGGCCGCGCGGACGCTAGGACTGCCGGTGGTCTTCCAGGTGAATGCTTCGGTCCCGTTCGAGATCCGGCGCTATCGCGGGGAGATGCGGCTGCTGCCCGGCGTTTCGGAATGGGCGGAAGGCCGCATGCTCGCGGCCGCCGACGGCGTGACCGCCGTCTCGCGCACTCTCTCCGGCCAACTCGTCAACCTGGGGGTTCCCGGCAACTTGATCGCAGTGATACCCAACGGCGCCGACCCCAGCCGCTTCCACCCCGGGGCCGCGGATATCTCGCTGCGCGGCCGTCACCCGGGACGCACGCTGGTTGGTTTCGCCGGCAGCTTCGCCAGCTTCCACGGGCTCGAATGGCTCGAGCGCGCGGTGGTCGAGAGTGCCGTCTACGGTCCCGAGCTGCATTTCGTTTTTGCCGGCCCCGGGCCCGGCGCGGCACGCCTCGCGGAGCGTCTGCGCGTCCAGGGCTGCGAGTCGCGCGCCACCTTCCTCGGCCGCGTCCCCTACGAGCGCATGCCCGCCATCCTCGCCGCGATGGATATCCTGCTCGCGCCCTACCCGCCGCAGAGCGAGTTCTACTTCTCGCCGCTCAAGCTCTTCGAATACCTGGCCTGTGGACGGGCCGTGCTCGCCGCGCGGCTCGGTCAGATCGCCGAGGTGATCGACGACGGGGAAAACGGAGTGCTCTACGATCCGGCCGAGCCCGCCGGCTTCGTGGCGAAACTCGTGAAGCTGGCAAGCGATCC
>JBGPDC010000020.1:0-44645 GCA_041482115.1 Terriglobia bacterium
CGGTTGGTGAGGATACCCACCAGCTTGCCGTGGCGCGTGACCGGGACGCCCGAGATGCGGTAGCGCTTCATCACCTCCAGCGCCTCGTAGATCTTGTTCTCGGGCGCAATGGTGACCGGGTCGACGATCATGCCGCTCTCACTGCGCTTTACCCGGTCCACTTCTTCGGCCTGCCGCTCGATGGACATGTTGCGGTGGACGAAGCCGAGGCCGCCCTGCTGGGCGAGCGCAATGGCCAGATGCGACTCGGTGACGGTGTCCATCGCGGAGCTGACGATCGGGATGTTCAGGGCGATCTTGCGGGTGAGGCAGGTGCGGGTGTCGGCCTGGGCCGGAAGCACCGCGCTGCGGGCCGGCTCGAGCAACACGTCGTCGAAAGTGAGGGCCTCCGGAAGCGGACTGTTCAGCATAAGACTAGTTTACAGGCGTCGGGGGCCGCGTGCCAGCAGCCGACGTCCCTGAAATTTCCTGGTCTTTGTATTGTAGTTGGTAAAGCTTCCAGTAAAGCCCCCGCTGGACGAGCAATTGCTGGTGGGCGCCGCTCTCCCGCAACTGGCCCTTGTGCATCACCAGAATGCGGTCGGCGCGCTGGATCGTCGAAAGCCGGTGCGCCACCACGATCGAAGTGCGGCCGGTAATCATGCGGCTGAGCGCCTCGCGGACCCGGAACTCCGTCTCGGTATCCACGCTCGAGGTGGCCTCGTCCAGAATCAGGAACTGCGGGTTGTGGGCCAGGGCCCGGGCGAAGTTGATGAGCTGCTTCTGGCCGGTCGAGAGCGAGCTGCCGCGCTCGCGCACCGGCTCGTCGTAGCCGCCCGGCAGCGACGCGACGAACTCCGCCAGGTTTACCTGCTCGGCGGCCTCTTCGATGTGCTCGTCGAGGATGGTGCTGGTGCCCAGGCGAATGTTGTCGGCGATCGTGCCGCTAAACAGGAACGGGTCTTGCAGCACCACGCCAAAGCGACTGCGCAGCTCGGCCGGGTCGTATTCGCGCACGTCCACGCCGCCCACCAGGATGCGGCCCCGCGTGGCGTCGTAGAACCGCAACAGCAGGCTGAGGATCGTGGTCTTGCCGGCCCCGGTGTGACCCACCACGGCAATCGTCTCGCCGGGCCCGACCGTGAAGCTGACGTCCTTGAGGACCCAGTCTTCTCCCTGGTAAGCGAACCAGACGTTCTGAAACTCGATGCGGGCTTCCTGGCTGCCCTCGACCGGCGCCACGGCCCGCTCCGGCCCCCGGATCACCACCGGGGTGTCGAGCAGCTTGAAGATGCGCTCGGCGCTGGCCATGGCCGATTGCAGGATGTTGTATTTCTCTCCGAGATCCTGGATGGGCCGGAAGACGCGCAGCGAGTACTGCATGAAGGCCACCAGTATCCCTAGAGTGAGCCCTCCGCCCAGGATCCGGTAGCCGCCGTAGACCAGCAGCACCACGAGGCCCATCGCGCCCAGCCACTCGATGGCCGGATAGAAGAGCGCATGGGCGCGAATGGCGTCTTTATAAGCGTCCCGGTGATCCGCATTGATCTGCTCGAAGTGCGCCTGGCTCTTGGCCTCGTGGTTGAAGAGCTGTACCACGGCCATGCCCGAGACGTGCTCCTGGAGGTAAGCGTTGATCCGGGCGATGGCCACTCGGATGCGGCGGTTGGCGTCGCGCGCAGCGAGGCGGAACAGGAACGTCACGCCCACCACCAGGGGCGCGATGGACGCCGTCGCCAGCGTCAGGGGCGGGCTCAGGCTCACCATCGCCACCGCAATGAAGCTGAGCGACATCAGGTCGCCAAAGATCGCCACGACCCCGGCGGTAAAAAGCTCGTTCAGCACGTCCACGTCGGTGGTGAGGCGGGTTACCAGCCGGCCCACCGGGGTCCGGTCGTAGTACTGGAGGTCCAGGCGCTGCAGGTGGTCGAAGATCTGGGTGCGCAGGTCGAACATGATCTTCTGGCCCGTGTACTGCATGAAGTAGGTCTGCGCGTACTGCAGCGCGAAGCTCAGCAGCAGCGCGGCGAGGTAGAGCAGCGTAATCTGGGTGAGACCCGCGAACCGCTCGGGCGAAAGGAACTGGTCCAGCAGCGACGTTTTCGCGACCGGGTTCAGGTAACGGTCTACCGCCACCTGGATCAGGTAGGGCCCCACTACCTGGATCAAAGAGTGCAGGGTAAGAAAGAGCGTAGAAAGCACGACCAGCCGGCGGTAGGGCCGCAGGTAGGTCATCAGCCGCCGGATTAGTCTCCAGTCGTAGACTTTTCCGAGAGCTTCCTCGTCGCCGTGCTTCGAGCCGGAACCGCCGCCGCCTGCTTTGGGTCCCGGCATCAGGCCTCCTCCAGCTCTTCTTCGAGCAGTTGCTTCCGGTAGAGCGCGGCGTAGTAGCCGCCCCCCGCCAGGAGCTGGTCGTGGGTGCCGTCCTCGACGACGCGTCCGCCGGCCAGCACCACAATGCGGTCGGCCGAGCGGACGGTCGAGACGCGGTGCGAGATCAGCAGCGTGGTGCGGCCGCGCATCAGGCTGCTGAGACGGTTCAGAATGCGCTCCTCGGTGACGGTATCGACGCTCGACAAGGCGTCGTCGAGGATCAGGATACGCGGATTGCGGATGACGGCCCGCGCGAGCGCCGTGCGCTGCTTCTGGCCGCCCGAAAGCGTGATGCCGCGCTCCCCGACCAGCGTGTCGTATTGCTTCGGGAACTCTTCGATGTCCGGCGCGATGCCCGCCGTGTCAGCGGCCTCGCGGATAGCGTCGCGGATAACCTCGCGGCTCGCGTCGCCCACTCCGAAGGCGATGTTCTCAGCAATAGTCTCGCTGAACAGGAACGTCTCCTGCGGCACGAGCCCGATCGCCCCCCGCAGCCGGGCCAGCGGGAACTGCCGCGCGTCCCGGCCGTCGATGAGCACGGCTCCCTGCTCCGGATCGCGCAGCCGCGCGACCAGGCTGACCAGCGTCGTCTTGCCGCTGCCCGTGGGGCCGACGATGGCCACCGTCTGTCCGGCCGGGATGCGCAGGTTCACCGCCGCGAGCGCCGCCCCGTGGGACTGGTTGCCGTTCGAGCCGTATTGGACCGTCACGTCGCGGAACTCGATCTCCCCGCGGATCTCGCGGGGAGCGTCGGGCACGGCCGCGCGGTCGTTGAGGTCCGGCTCCTGGTGCAGCAGCTCATTGATCCGCTCGAGCGAGGCCGTGCCGCGCTGCATGAGGTTCACCACCCAGCCGAGGGCGATCATGGGCCACACCAGCAGTCCCATATAGGAAAGGAACATCACGAAAGAGCCCAGGCTGATCGACCCGCGCAGCACCTGCCGTCCCCCCAGCCACAGCACGATGACGAACGTCAGTCCGATCAGCACTTCGAGCAGCGGGAAGAAGGAGCCCCACAGGCGCGCCAGGCGCAGGTTTTCGTGGATGTACTCATCGTTGAGTTCGCGGAACTGCTTACGCTCAGCCTCTTCCTGCGCGTAGGCACGGACGATCCGCACGCCCGACAGGTTCTCCTGCACCCGCGAGCTGATGTCCGAGAACATGGCCTGGATGCGCTGGAAGCGGTCGTGGATCAGGCGGCCGAAATAGCCCACCGTAAAACTGACGGCGGGCACCGGCAGGAAGACGAAGAAGGTCAGCCGCCCGTCGATCGACCCCATGGCGATGATGGCGGCAAGGAAGATGAAGAAGGTGTCGGCCCAGTACATGATGCCGGGACCGAGCATCATGCGGACGGCGTTGAGGTCGTTGGTGGCGCGCGCCATGATGTCCCCGGTGCGGTGCGCGCCGTAAAACTTCGGGCTGAGCCGCGTCAGGCCGGCGAAAAGGTCGTTGCGCAGGTCGAACTCGATCTCGCGGGAGACCCCGATGAGAATCCAGCGCATCCAGAACTGGAAGAAGCCCCGGAGCAGAGCCAGGCCCAGCAGCATAAAGGCGAACCGCCAGACCTGCTGGATCGTCAGGTGCGCCGTCAGGGCGTCGATGACCCGGCGGATCACCAGGGGCGCCAGCGCCGCCGTGAGATCCTTGCACACCAGAGCGGCCAGGCCCAGCACGAGCCGCCACCGGTAGCGCACCAGGTAGGGCCACAGCGTTGCCAGTTGCCTCAGCATGCGATCGTCAAATGCCCGCCCACCACGCGAAGAGCTTGAGGTACTCGATGAGCAGAATCTTCTCCGCTTCGCGGGAGCGCCACCAGTTGTCGGGGTTGAAGTACTCGTCGGGCGACGCTACAAAGCGGTACTCGATGCCTGGCGAGCCATACTTCCGGAACACCGCCCGGGCCCGCCGGGTATGGTAGTTCGAGGTGATCACCAGCGCCTTGGCCGCCCGGCGCTGGCGCAGCTCGCGGTCGATGACCCTGGCTTCGTCCACGGTGGAGGTCGCCCGCATGTGCATCGGGATCATGATATCGGGGCGCGCCCCGCGGTTCACGGCGAACTGGATAGCCAGGTCCGCCTCGTTGCTGTCGTAGTAGCCCGCGGGACCGTCCACCAGCACCCGCGGCACGTAGCCCTGTTGCGCCAGCTCCACTCCTTTCAAAACTCGGCGCCCATAGCCATCCCCGGCCAGCACCACGGCTATGTCTGCCTTCTCCACAGCGTCCTCCTGGATCAGGAAGTGGCCCACGGCCCGCAACCACCACGGCCGGCCGACGTAGAGCAGACCGGCCAGAGCCGCCAGCACCAGCAGGGCGCGCCACCCGCCCCGCCCAGCGTGTCCTCTCGTACGCTGCCTCCGAACCTGTGTCTCTCCTTGACGCCCCATTCACGAGCCGCCTATGATAACGATGCCGTCCCGCAAGCGGAAGAAGGAGCCGGTGGAATGCTGCGAAGATCGATGGTTCGACTCGGCCTGGCCATCATAGTGTGCGGCGGGAGCCTCCCGCTGCTGGCTCTGGATGTCTCGGGTGCTTGGAAATGCAAAGTCGTTTCGCCCGAGGGTGAGCACCAAGCCACGTTGAAGCTTACCCAGCAGGGTGAAAAAATCAGCGGCGCCTTTAGCAGCGATCGTGGCGATTTCAAAGTGGCCGGGTCCGTGAAGGGCGACCAGATCCATTTCACACTGCTGTACCAGGGCGGCGACGCTCCCCCCGAAATCCCCTTCGATGGCAAGGTGGAGGGCGGCAAGATGACCGGCCAGTACCAGGCCGGCGACGTGACCGGCCAATGGAGCGCCGAGAAAGCCCCCTGACGCGCCGTCACGCTTTCGCCAGCTCCGTTTCCATCCACTGCAGGTAGTTCGCCGTGCCCTCCACGATGGGCACTGCGATCAACTCCGGGATCTCGTAGGTGTGCAGCCGCTCCCACTCGGCGCGGACGCGGTCAAAGAGGGCCCGGCTGGTCTTGATCACCAGCAGCACCTCGGCCTCCTGCTCGACCTTGCCTTTCCACCAGTAGTAGGAATCCACCCCTCGCACGATGTTGACGCAGGCGGCCAGGTGCTGCTCCACCAAGTGCGTAGCCAGCGCCTGGGCTTCCTTCAGATCCGAACAAGTGCTGTAGATAATGATTTTGTCGGTCATGGCTTCCACTCCGGCCCCGCCCGCCGGCTCCGGCAAGAAACTCTGGCCTTCGCCGGGCGATATCTATAAAATAGATGCGATGCGCTGGAACCTCCGCAAGTCGAACGTCCGCCGGGCGCTGGCGCTTTCACTCGGCCTCCTGGGCGTGGCGCTCGCCGCCTACCAGGTGTGGGGCGCCAACGGCTATGCCGCGCTGCTGCGCAAGCGGCAGGAGGAGCGCGAGTGGGCCGCTCGCAATCAGGAGCTGCAGCGGAAGAACCAGGACCTCCAGAAGCGCGTTCACGACTTGCACAGCAACCCCCAAGCCATCGAGAAAATCGCCCGCGAAGAGCTGCTGCTGGTGAAACCCGAAGACCGGATCATCCTGGCTCCGGAAAAGAAGTAGCCCTCTCCTACCGCACCACCCCCGCGAGCGGGCTGCTGGCCGAGGCATACAGACGCTGCGGCATGCGTCCCGCGAGATACGCCAGGCGGCCGGCCTCGACCGCCAGCTTCATCGCCAGCGCCATCCGCTCGGCGTCCTCGGCCTCGGCGATGCCGGTGTTCATAAGCACCCCGTCGGCCCCTAATTCCATGGCAATCGCCGCGTCGGAGGCCGTACCCACGCCGGCGTCGATGATCAGCGGGACCTCCGTGATCCGCTCGCGCAGAATCCGGATGTTGGCCTCGTTCTGTATCCCCATACCGGACCCGATCGGCGCCCCCAGCGGCATCACGGCTGCCGCTCCCGCATCGATTAGCCGCCTGGCGTTCACCAGGTCGTCGTTGGTGTAGGGCAGCACCACAAAGCCCTCTTTCACCAGCACGCTCGTCGCTTCGAGCAGGCCCTGGTTATCGGGAAACAGCGTCTTCTCGTCGCCGATTACTTCCAGCTTGATCCAGTTCGAGAGGCCCACTTCGCGGCCGAGGCGCGCCGTCCGGATGGCCTCGTCGGCGGAGTAGCAACCCGCCGTGTTCGGCAGGATGAAAATCTTGTCGCGGTCGATGTAGTCGAGCAGGGATTCCTTGCTGCGATCGGTCAGATTCACCCGGCGCACGGCCACGGTGACGCAATCCACTCCGGCCGCCTCGTGGCACCGCTGCATCTGTTGGAAGCTGCGGTATTTGCCGGTGCCGACAATCAGCCGCGAGCGGAACTCGCGTCCGGCGATCACGAGAGTTTCCATACTCTGATTGTAACAGCGGCGTCAATTTGGGACGGGCACCGGCCCCAGCCAGTAGCCGGGGCGCGTGCGGACCTTCAGGCCGTCCCAGGCCACCTCCACCTTGATCTGATGGAAGCCGCCCTTAGCCAGGTTGTTCGGGCGGTAACTGATGAGGTATTGGGTGCGCAACTCCTCCCCAATGCGGCTGATGGACTCCTCCATGCCGCCGCCCGTGATCGGCGCCTGCATCCGGCCGCCGGTGCCCTCCGTCAGGAGTTGCATGGGATCGTTGAAGATCAGGTTCTTGACACCGCGCACCGCCTCAATGATGTAAGGCAGCGCATTGACGACCTCCACGCGCGCCTGCACCTGGGAAGTCGGCGTCGAGACTACGCCCCCCGGCAGGGGCCGCGCCGAAACGCCGGGCGGGAAGGGATCGCGGGCGACCTGCGCGGGCTGGGTGAGCTTGGCCTTGGCCGTGGAAAGCCGGATGCCGTAAACGAGAATATTCTGAAGCTGCGCGTCGCGCAGGGCCTCGCCCAGGCTCGTCTCGCTACCGCTCTCCCGCGATTCGGAAACCAGCACAATCACCTTGCGGCGGTTATCGGGCCGGGCGCGCAGCAGGCGGATGGCGCGCCACACCGCATCCGCCGTGCGGGTGGAGTCGCTGCCCGGCTTGATCTTCTGCAGAGAAGCGATGAGCTTGTCATGGTCGGAGCTGAATTCCTGGACGATGTTGACATTGCTGTCAAACGTAATGAGCGCCGCCTCGCCGCCGCTCTCGCCGAGCACCAGTTCCGTATAAAGAATGCCGCTCTTCTTGATCTGCTTCAGCAGGCCCTCGATCCGGCCGCTGGTCTCGACGCATAAGACCATCGAAATCGGCAAGTAGCTTACGTCGAAGCCGGAGATGACCTGTTCGTCGTCGTTGTCGAACACCCGGAAGTGCTGTTTTTCGAGATTGGCGACCAAACGGCCGTCCGGCCCGGTGACGGTCACTGGCGCGGTAACCAGATTGACCTGCCCGGTAAAGCGCGCAGGCTCCTCCTTCGACTGCGGCGGCGGATTCTGGCCTCCCAAGGGAGCCAGCAGCGCGCCAGCGAAAAGAAGCGTGAAAAACCGCATACTCCTATGAGTTAGACGTTCGGCGGACCGCTGCCGTTGCATCAGGGTACCAGCACGTGTTCGGTCCGGCCGTTCAGCAGGTCTAGGGCATGAGGCAGCAGTTCGGCGATGGCGTCGAGCGACTCGACCGCCCCACGGGGCGACCCCGGCAGGTTGACGATCAGCACGCGCCCCCGCGTGCCCGCCATCGCGCGCGACAGCATGGCCAGCGGCGTCGACTGCTGCCCGCGGGCGCGCATCAGCTCCCCGAAACCCGGAATCTCGCGGTCCACTACCTGGCGGGTCGCCTCCACGGTAACGTCACGCGCGGCGAGGCCGGTGCCGCCGGTGGTGAAGATGGCGTGCACCTGGGTGCCATCCGCCAGCGTGGCCAATCGCGCGGAGATGCGCTCGCGCTCGTCCGGCAGGATCTCGGTGGCGCACACGCTCCAGCCCAGCCGCTCCAGGCGCTCGCGCACCGCCGGACCACTGCGGTCCTCGCGGACGCCCCGGTGGGCCGAATCGCTGATGGTGAGGACGGCAGCCTGCGGGCGTCCGGTCGGCATGGTTAGCGCTCCGCCGCGACCGGCTGCGGCACGCGCCGGTAATCGCCGCTCTTGCCGCCGGTTTTCTCAAGCAGGTGGACGTCCGTAATCTCGATGGACTTGTCGAGCGCCTTGGTCATGTCGTAGACCGTCAGGGCGGCGACCGCGGCGGCCGTGAGGGCCTCCATCTCCACACCCGTCGGCCCGGTGGTGCTGACCGTCGAGACGATCTCGACGCCCTCCTCGCGGACACTCGCCTCGACGTCCACGTGGCTGAGCAGCAGAGGATGGCAGAGTGGAATCAGCTCCCAAGTGCGCTTGGCGGCGGTGATGCCCGCGATCCGAGCCACCTCGAGCGGGTTGCCCTTGGGGTTGGCGGCCAAGCGGTCGAGCACGCCGGCCTGCATGCGGACGAAAGCGTGGGCCCGGGCCGTGCGGCGCGTGGGAACCTTTTCGCTGACGTCCACCATTCGAGGGGACCCGGCTTCGTCGTAGTGGCTCAGGCGCGGTTTCATCGCGGTAGCACCGGGATCAGCTCCCCTGCCTTCCAGCTCTCCCGGCCCGCCGCAGCCACCAGGAAGGCGTTCGATCGGGTCAGCGCGACCACGTCCCCCGACCCCTGCCATTTTACCGGATTGACGACCGTTCCGGCGCCGGAGCCCGCGAGCACCGCCGGAAGAAAGCGGGTAAGCCCCGGCTTGTGACGGAAGTCGGCCCCGAGCGGCGCCTGCAAGAAGCGTAGCGGCGCCTGCGGCGCGCCCGCCAGCAGCTCCACCGCCGCCCGGGCGAAAACCTCGAAGGTCACCATGGTCGAGAGCGGGTTGCCCGGCAGCCCGAAAAAGAACTTGCCGCGGACCCTTCCAAAGACCAGAGGTTTCCCCGGCTGAATGAGCACGCCATCGAAGAAGAACTCCGCGCCGAGCTCCGCGAGCACTTCTTCGACCAGGTCGTACCGTCCGGCCGAGACGCCCCCCGAGAGCAGCAGCAGATCCTCCTCGAGTCCGCGCTCGATCAGCTCGCGCGTGCGCGTACGCTCGTCCGGCGCGATCGGCAGCCGCACCGGCGCCGCCCCGGCCCGCGCCACCTGGGCCACCAGCGAGTGCGCATTCGAGTTGCGGATCTGGTAGGCGAGCGGCGTGCGGTCCACCTCGACCACCTCGTCACCCGTCGAGAGGATGGCGACGCGCGGCCGGCGGTACACCTGCAACGACGTACGTCCGAAGCTCGCCAGCACCGCGATCTCGGGATATCCGACGAGTAGGCCCGGTTCGAGGACCGCCTGCGCGGCGCACGCCTCGCTCCCGCGCGGGACAATGTTGTCCCCCGCCTTCGGGCTGTGGCCGATCTCGACCTGGTCGCCTTCGCGGTGCGTCTGCTCCACCATGACGACGGCATCGGCGCCCGCCGGCACGGGGGCTCCCGTCATGATCTCGACAGCCTCCCCAGGTCCGACAGTGAGATCCAGTTCCTGGCCAGCCCGCACCTGGGCGCAAACCCGGAGCCGGCCCGGCACCTCCGCGGCCCGGACGGCGTAGCCATCGCGCGTCGCGCGATCAAACGGCGGATACGGGCGGTCAGCCTTCACCGTTTCGGCAAGCACCCGGCCGGAGGCCTCGTCGAGGCTTACCTCTTCAGTCTCGGGCGTAAGACGCGCGCGGCTCACCTCCCGCTCGACCAGTTCCCGCGCTTCCTCAAACGTCAAGAGCATCGCTCAGTCTCATTACACCAAACGAACGCACCGTCCGGCTCCACACCCACAGCAGCGCCGAGCCGATCAAGATCAGCGCCAGGCACAGGCCAGCCCACAGCCCCGCCGCGCCCCAGCCGGCGTGGAACGTCAAGTAGTATCCGAGCGGAAGCCCGATGCACCAGTAGCCGGCCAGGTGGCACAGCATCGGAGTCCGCGTGTCCCCCGCCCCACGCAGCGCGCCCGTGGCCACGGCCTGCAAGCCGTCAAAAAGCTGAAACAATGCGCAGACCCCGAGCAGAGAAACGCCGGTCACCAGCACCCGGGGGTCGGACGTAAACGCGCGGACAATCAGCCCCGGAGCCACGACGAGAACCACGCCCGCGCTCGTCATGAAAGAAGCCCCCAGCAGCAGCGCCATCCAGCCCGCGCGGCCCGCCGCCTCCGGGTCGCCGCGTCCGAGAGCCTGTCCCACCCGCACCGCGGCAGCCGAGCCGATGCCCACCGGCACCATAAACGTGAAACTCGCCACGCTGATCGCCACCTGGTGCGCGGCCAGTTGCTCCGGGCTGATCTTGCCGATCAGCGCGGCGGTAACCGCCCAGACGCTGATCTCGACTGCGATCTGTGCGGACGCCGGCCCCCCCAGCCGGACCAGCTCCCGCGCGCGTTCCCAGTCCGGCCGCAGCGGCGTCTGCAGCATCCCGGTGCGCTTCTTCCGGTCGTGGTAAAGCATGTAGACGAGCAGCACGCCGGCCATGTAGACGCGCGACAAGCACGTGGCCCATCCCGACCCGGCGATGCCCATGGCCGGAGCGCCCCAATGACCGTAAATCAGGATCCAGTTGCCCCCCGCGTTCAGCAGATTCGCCGTCAGGATGGCGAACATCACCGGCTTCACGATGCTCATGCCCTGCAGGTAGCGGCGAAAGGCCGAGAAGAGCAGCAGCGGCAGCGTGCTCCACACGATGGCGGCCAGATAGGGCGGTATCAGCACCTGCACCGCCGGGTGGATCCCGAAAGCCGCCAGCACCGGCGCCGAGTACCAGACCGCGGCCATGATCAGCGCCGTGAGCGGCAGCGCGAGGTACACGCCGGTGAGCATGGCACGGTGGCAATCCGCGAGGCGCCCCGCCCCGAAGGCCCGCGCCACCATCGGATCGAGGCCGAGCAGCACTCCCACGCCCGCAATCGCGGCCGTATAGAAGAGGATGCCGCCGACGCTCACCGCCCCCATGGCCTCCGCGCCCAAGCGGCCCACCATCATGGTATCGACGATACTCATCGTCACCCAACCGAGCTCTGCCGCCACGACCGGCCCGGCCAGTTGCAGCATGGGCTTGAGTTCCTGCCGCAGGTTGTAAAGGGGACGCAGCAAAACCGCTGCCTACCCGAGCAGTCGCGCCAATTTAGAGCCGGGCTTGAGAATCGTCTGGTCGCGCTCGGGACCGGTCGAGATGCAGCCCGCCTCCACGCCCACCCGGTCTTCCAGGTATTGCAAGTAGGCCTTGGCCGCCGGCGGCAGCTCGGAATAATCCCGCAGCCCCTCGGTCGGCGAGTTCCATCCCGGGACGCTCTCGTAGACCGGCTCGATCTCGCCCAGCACCCGCGCCAGCACCGGCATTTCGTCCAGCTTCTCGCCCCGGTAGCGGTACCCCGTACAGACGGGGATCTCCGCCAGGTGATCGAGCACGTCGAGCTTGGTAATCACGAGCGACTGGAAGCCGTTGAGGGCGCTTGCGTAACGCAGCAGCGGGACGTCGAACCATCCGCACCGCCGCGGCCGTCCCGTCACGGCGCCAAACTCGCGTCCGCGCTCGCGCAGCTTCTCCCCAGCCGCGCCCCGGCTCTCGCTCGGAAACGGACCGCCGCCTACGCGCGTGATGTAAGCCTTCGAGACCCCCACCACGGCGTCGATGCGCGTCGGCGCAACCCCCACGCCCGTGCACGCGCCCCCCGCCGAGGCGTTCGAGGACGTCACGAACGGATAGGTGCCGTGATCGATGTCCAGCATCGTCCCCTGCGCGCCCTCGAAGAGGACGCTGCGGCCCTCGTCCATGGCCCGGTTGACATAGCTCGACACGTCGCTCACCAGCGGCCGCAGCCGCTCGGCGTACCCCAGATACTGCTCGCGGATGGCGTCGAAATCGAGCGGTTCCTCGATCCCCAGGGCGCGGGCGATGATGCTCTTTTCGGCCGTGATCTGCGCGTACTGCACGCAGAAGGCGTCGCGATCGAGCAGGTCGGCCACGCGGATGCCGCGCCGCGCGATCTTGTCCTCGTAGGTGGGGCCGATGCCGCGCGAGGTCGTCCCGATGCTCACCTTGCCGGGACTGGCCTCCGACATCTTCTCCATCATGCGGTGGAACGGGAAGATCACGTGGGCCCGGTGGCTGATCCGCAGCCGGCCGGCGACGGAAATGCCGTGCCCTTCGAGCATCTCCATTTCCTTCATCAGCGCCGCGGGGTCGATCACCACCCCGTTGCCGATCACAGCCGTCTTGCCCGGCCGCAGGATGCCCGACGGAATCAGTTGCAGGATGAACTTCTTCCCGCCCACCACGACGGTGTGCCCGGCGTTATGCCCCCCCTGGTAGCGGGCCACGATGTCGAAGCGGTCCGAGAGCAGGTCGACGATCTTGCCCTTGCCCTCGTCGCCCCATTGCGCACCAAGAATAATCACGTTCGGCATGAGAGAAGAAACAACCGCCAGGCGGGAGAACGGCCCAGATGCATTATTCTACCGCACCGGACCGGATTCGAGAGCCAACGAGATGGCAGCGGCCAGTTTCGGAGATGCTGGAACGCTTGAGCCGCACTACTACGGTGAGGGCGTTGACGGCCGAGGGGCGCTAAGGACGTCACGGGATCTATTTCCCAGAACGCCGTTCTGGTGCGTCATTGCCCAAGGCTCTTCTTGCCGTCTAACGATTCGGCGTTCACCGGCGCGCCGCCCTTTGGCGCGTCCGGTGCAACGCTTCGTTAGGCCGGGGCGCCCGAATGAAACTCGCCCCGAGTCCACGGCTTGATCTTCGCCAGCGTTTTGGCGAGGACATCCTTGGCACGGGCCGCGTCATAGTCCATCTGCAAACCGATCCAGAACCCCTCCGACATGCCGAAGAACCGTGACAGACGCAAGCCCGTATCGGTGGTGACGGCGCGCGCCCCCGCCACGATTTCGCCGATGCGCCGCTGCGGCACGCCGATTTCCTTGGCCAGCCGATATTGGGTGATGCCCATGGGCTTCAGGAATTCTTCCAGCAGGATCTCCCCGGGGTGCGGGTACGGAACTTTGCGCATGAGGTTCTCTCCCTTCAGTGGTAGTCCACGATCTCAACATCCTTCGGACCTTCCGCCGCCCACACGAAGCACACGCGGAACTGACCGTTGCTGCGAATACTGTGTTGACCGGCACGGTCGCCCTTCAATGCTTCCAGCCGATTGCCCGGCGGCACGCGCAGGTCATCAAGTTTCCCGGCCCGGTTTAGCATCGCAAGCTTGCGAATGGCCACCGGCTCGATGTTCACAAACCGCTTGACACGATCGCCGCCGAACAACGCTTGCGTATCGGCGCACTTAAACGACCGGATGGGCACCAGCCACAATACTAACGTATCGCGTTAGTATTGTCAAAGGTCAGGCTCTCAAAGTGGCGTGGAATCTCGGCTGCAGATCTGCAGCGGAGCTTTATCGCAGTCTTTTCAGGGCTTTACGAACCTGCGGGCAAATTTGCCCGCGAGTCAGGGCCGGAGCGAAGCCGTATACGCTGCCAGGTTCAGCATGTCGTTTTCGCTCAACTTTGCGACCACCGGCTTCATGAGATCCGACCACAGCCCATTGCGGGCTCCCCGCTGCATGTCGTACATCTGCCGCGCCAGGTAGCTGGGCGAGCGGCCGGCCAGAGCCGGCACGGGTCCCAGGCCTTTCAAGTCGGCGCCGTGACACACCCCGCACGATTTCGCGAGCGCCTCGCCTTTCTTGATGCTGCCCACCGGCGCGTACGCGACGAACCCCGACCGGGGGTGGCGCAAAGTCTCGGTGGCCTCCGCATCCTCGGGCACCTCGATGATGCGCGCGCCCAGCGGCTCCTTCTCCCCGCTCTCCAGGGCCAGGAACAGGCCGCCGGCCACCCGAGTCTTCGGTGCCGTGGTGGACTCGACCACCCGGACCCAGGGCGTCCATTTCATGGAGCAGAAGTACTCGGCCGCCGCTTTGATCTCGTCATCGGTCATGGCCTTCGCGATGGCCGCCATACCGATGGTGTTCGCCTTGGCCGGGTCGGCGCTTTTGCGGTTGCCGTTCTTGAAATCCACCATCTGCTGGATGAAATACGACACCGGATACCCGATGATCGGGGCATTCTCCGAGCGCCCCTTGCCGTTCGGATAATGGCACAGCGAGCAGGCGCGCACGTCGGGACGCCGGCCGTGCGCCACGATCTCGGGCATGGAGGGGTGATCACCCGGAAACCAATCGGCGGGACCGAAGCCATCCCGGATCTGGGCCGCGGTGAAGGATAGCGTGCTGCCCGGAAGCGTGTGGAGCTTGATGTTGTCAGGTGCGGGCGGTGCTGCCGCCTTCGTTCCGGGTGCGGCGGGGGCTGCGGTGCCATAGGCCCACCACAGCGGGGCGTCCGCGGCGAGCGAAACGCCTGCGGTCAACATGGCGAGGATGACGAGTGCGGCATTCTTTTTCATGGAGCCTCCGTGGGCCGTTAAGGTTTGTCCACGATTCTACCCCAGCCGCCGGTCGTCCTTGCGAACTTCCCGGCAAATTTGCCGGGAAGTTCTACAACGACTTCGGCCGGTACCCCGCCCGGGTCCGGACGCGATAGCGCTTGGCGGCGTCGCTCCCGAGCTCCACTTGAATGCTGCGCCACCCTTCGTTGGGGTTGGACTGCGGGTAGTAGCTGACCGTGTAGACGTGGCCGAGCTCTTCCTTGATGGCGTAGAAGGCCTCGGTCTGGCGCTGCCAGGTCTTGGCGAAGAAGGCGCGGCCGCCGGTACGGGCAGTGATGCGCCGGAAGACGTTGCCTGACACCGGGTCTTTGTTCACTTCATTCGTCGAGATGACGTAGATCGGGATGCCCTCATCTTCGGCCACCGCGCGCACGTCGTCGGGGGCCAGCATGCTGGCGTTGTCGGGACCGTTCGAGAAGATAATGACTACCTTCCGCCCGGGCACCTGCGAGGCGTCGCGCAGGGTGAGGAGCAGGCCGTTATAGAGGGCCGTGTCGTCGCCGGCCACCGCCTGTCCCAGTCCCTTGATCACGTTCAGCCGGTCGCGGCTCAGCGGGGAGAGCCGGCTCAGGTTGCGGCTAAACGTATAAACCGCGACTGAATCGGCGCGGTCCAGGCCGTGGACGAAGTCCTTGATGGCGTCCTGGGCATACGGAAAGCTGCGATACATGAAGTTGCTGGTATCGAACAGGATGAAGACGTTGGTGCCCACGAAAGTGTCGGAGCCCAGGTCGATGCCAGGTCCGCCGCCGGGGGCCGGGGCAGAACCGCCCTCCGGGGCGCCTCCTTCCACCACCGCGGGCGCCTGGTTGCCCTCGCCAAAGAAGGAAACCTTCTGCGGGATGCCATCTTCGAGGATGCGAAAATCGTTCGGCTTCAGGCCCGTCACGTAGCGGCCCTGGCGGTTGGTCACGGTCACGCTGAGCACCACCAGATCCACCTTGACGCGGAATACCGGCGCCTGCTGGGCTTGGAGAAAGCCCGGGGCGCCGAGGTGTGGAGCGATAAAAAAGAGGAAGCCTGCCGCGGCCCCGATCAGCATCAGTGCCAGAACAGTTTTACGCAGCGCGGCGCTTCGATTCCTCATCCGTGTGTTCCTCCTAGTTCAACGAGGCTTTCAACTCATTGATCAGGCGTGGCCGTGCCTTCGACCTGTAATCATCGCCGATCGACCGCAGGGAGCGCAAGATGGCCGGCCAGTCCTCGAGATGCGTGGCAAAGATCCTCTCGACGACCTGCTTGGTCAGCTCCGGCACCAGAAAATTGAGCTGCGAAGGCGGCAGGTAAAGCTCGTCCGCGAGCGCCGCCCAATAGAGATTGTTCGACTCCCAGCTCTCGGCCATGATGCGGCTGGAATATCCCATCAACGTGGGCAGAGTGGGCAGATTGAGCAACTCGGGCCGGTAGGAATTGGCGAGGGTCGGATGCGGCGACCCGAAGGTAGCCGAGATCCGCTCGGGATTGGCGAGGGCCGGCTCGGCCGTGGCCAGCCGCCGCAGTTCGCGCTCGAGGGGTCCGGCCGAGGCACTGCCGCTTTCCTCGAGGTGGCGGCGGGCCAGCAGGTATAGCTCCGAGGGTGTGACCTGCTCGATCGCCTCCGGCACCTGGCCTCTCTCGAGGAAGCGGTTCAAGCGGTAGCGGCGGACCGGGTTGACTTGCGTAGCGAGCCTCTCGAGCAGCGTGGCCCGCTGCGCCGGGTCGATCGCGGCCCAGCCGATCAGCTCCTCGCCCAGCCGCAGGTGCAAGGCCAGCCAGTGCTGCTCGACCGGGCTCACCTGCCACCAGCGCGGGATCTTGGCGCTCAGCATCATCTGCGGCACCAGATCGCCCCAGATCAGCGCCTGCACGTTGGTTGGAATCAGGAAGTTCTGCTCCGCTTCGGCGAGCGCGTAAGCGAGGCCGGAGAGCGAGCCGAGCAGGCGGCCGCCGCCATTCGAGGGCCAGCCGGTGCCGAACATCTCGGAGGCGCGCCAGGTGTGGGTCGTGGCCTGCACCCCCAGGAAATCATGGCTGCGCACGAAGAGCGGATTGGTACGGATGATCTGGGCTCCGGGCGGCGAGTAGTAGATGTAGCTGAAGCCGGCCAGGGTGTCCCGCAGGATCGGGGCCAGCCGGCCGCGCAGATCTTTCAAGCGCTCGGCCTGCCCCTGCGCCCGGTCGACGAGCTGGCGCAGGTTCAGGTTGCGCTGATCTTCGATGTGCTTCTCGGTCCAGTAGCCGAAGGAAAAGGCGTTCTTCTCGACCGTGGTCAGGGTGGTGCGGGGCAGGCGGATCTCGGCGATGCGCGCCGCCAGGCGGTTGACCATGGCGACGTTCAGTTTCTCCCCGCGCGCGACGCCTTCCAGATGGTCGGAGAGGTCGAAGAGCGTCCGCAGCGAGATCAGCCGCTGCGCCTCGAAGAGGGAGTTGAGGTCGGCGACCATCTGGGCGTGCGCGTCATGGTCCGCCGGACCCGGCTGGCCGGCGAGCAGCTCGATCATGCGGTCCTGGGGCGAGGCGTCCTCGCGCGATCCGGTGGCGGCCAGCAGCACCCGGACGCCGTTCCGGCCCGCGTCGAAAAGGTCGGAGGTGTTCTTGATGCTGGCGAACGCCTTGCTCAGGCTCTTGAGCGTTTCATCGGTCCTGGCCGGCGGAATCTGGCCCTGGCGGGCGAGGATCTGCCACAGGCTGATCAGCGCCTGGTAGGTGCCGACCGTATCGGCCCGCTCGCCCGGGTCGCGCACTTTGCTGAGCGCCGCCATGGTGTCGAGCTGGGCCAGGATGGTTTCCTCGCTCAGCCCCGGAGCCTCGCTGAAAAGCGCGTACTGGGCGCTCAAGCGGCGGTAGTCGGTGGTCAGGCGGGTTACGGTCGCGGCGGCTAACGGCGTCCGGCGGCGGCGTTCCAGGTCGCTGATGGCCATGAACATCTTGAGCGGTTCGTTCTCAACCGTCTTGCGGCAGAGGGCAAAGAGGGCCTCCACCAGATCGTCGGAGGTCTTCCAGGTGGTGGCGGCCCGGGTCAGCTTGCCGTCGTACTTGCCGTGCGGATGATTGACGAAGAGCTGCTTCCAGGGCTCGAGGCCGCCCGGGATCTCCGGCGTCCCATCGGGCCGGATCTGGAGCCGCGAGGTGAGCAAGAGCATGTCGGCATTGGAGCGGAAGACGGGCCGCGCCGGGCCGGGGCTGGTAACCTTGCCGCGCACCGCCTGGTAAAACCGCTTCATGCGCTCCGGCTCGGTGAAGTAGTCGCGCAGGGGGCCGCGCGTGCGGGAGAGCGCGTCGTAATAGCTCGCGAGCCAGCCATCGTCGCGCGAGGCTAGCTTCTCGATGAACTCGGCGCCCTTCTCCGGGGGAGCGCCGGCCAGCTCGGTCCACATCCGGACGCTCCGCTCGCCGCCGGGGACCGTGATGCGGCCCTCGTGCAGCTCGAAGCCGGCGCCGAAGAAGTCGAGCACGTGCGAGTAAGCCTTCCAGCGCTCCATGGGATGAGCCTTCCGCAGCTCGGCGACGGTCAGCGGGTCCAGCTTGCTGAAGGCCAGGTAGAGACGCGCGAGAGCAGGATCGGCGATGAAGGCGTCGATGAACTCGGTGCCCGGCTTGGCCTTCTCACCGAGCCAGTAGGCGGCACCAAACATCACCGGCACCTTGATGGGCTGGTATTCGTAACGGAAGGGCTGGTTACGCCGCAGCGCGTCCTCCAGATCGGCCACTGGGAAGCCGGAGTCGATGGTCAGGAAGGCGCGGGAGGCGTTGACCGTTTCGAGCACGCCATCTTCACCGCAGCCGCTCCGCAGGCGATAGCCGAGGATCCTGAGAAGCTGGCCCGCCTCTTGCGATTCGCAAGCCGTGACCTCGATCCGCTGCTTGGAGCCCGCCAGTTGGGACAGCTCGCGGGCCAGCGAGAGGTAACGGGTGACCAGTTTCAAGTATTCGGTTTGTTCGAGGGAATCGGTGCTGTGGGAGGCCTGATAACCGTTGGTGACGATGTTCCGCGCCAGGGCGGGCAGCAGGTCAGCGAGATCGATGTCGCGGGAGACCGCCGTCATGCGCTGGAACCCCGGCAGGGTGCCGGGAATTTCCACGAAGCCCGCTTCCGGCACGTCCGCGGCGGCCGACGTCTGCTGGAGGGCGTTGCGGACCTCCGCGGTCACTTGTCCGCCGGCGGCCTGCAGGGTCTGCAGGTGGCGTTGGGCCGCTTCCCGTTCCCCGGCGATCAGGTCGAGCACCACCAGACGGCGCGCCACCGTGGCCCGCTCCGGGCTCGTTTCCGGCAAGGCGGTGAGCAGCCGGTCGTAGGCCGCCCGCCGGTCCGGGTCGTGGTAGCGGTCGAGGAATTCGGCATAGGCCCGCTGGGCCGCGGCGTCGCGCAGGTTGGCGTCCGCGGCGCGCGATAGGGCGGTGCGCGCCTTGATCACCTCGGGATTGCGCTCGAACTGTGGTGCTGCAGCCGGAGCAGCAGGCTGCTGGGCCCAGCCGGAGGCGGCCAGGGAAAAAAACAAAGCACCAACCGCGGCACGATGCATGGGAGGTCTCCTGTGACCAACTGCCGCTCTACCGCCACGCGGCAAGTCACCCTTTCGCCGTAACGATTCTAGGTGAAGGGGCTGTGGAAAACAACTGGGGCCGGCCCGTGTGGGGGCGGGGGGTGCGAAAGTTTACACCACTGCCGTCCGATTTGAGAAATGGGCCGCGAGGCGGGCCGCCAGGGCCGGACCCACTATTTCCGCCAGCCGCTCGGCTCCCGCCTCGCGCACGCCCTCCACGCTGCCGAAGGTGCGCAACAGTTTTTCGAGCGTGCGGGGGCCCAGGCCGGGCACCTGGCCCAGTTCCGAGGCCAGGCGGGCCGCGCCGCGCCGCGTGCGGTGGAAGGTGACGGCGAAGCGGTGGGCCTCGTCGCGCACCTGCTGGATGAGGTGCAAAACCGGAGAATAGCGGTCCAATATCACCGGATCGTTTTCCTGCCCGTAGACGTAAATAATTTCTTCTCTCTTGGCGATGGAGGCGAGCGGCTGGTTGATAATGCCCAGGGCTTCGAGCGCCTCGGCGGCCGCGTGCAACTGGCCCAGGCCGCCATCGATGAGGACCAGGCCCGGCAGCGGCTTGCCCTCCTCTTGTAAGCGGCTGTATCGCCGCGTGACGACCTCGCGCATGGAGGCGAAGTCGTCGTTGCCCTCGACGGTGCGGATGATGAACTTGCGGTAGTCGCCCTTCTTCATCTTCCCGTTTTCCCAGACCACCATGGACGCCACGGTATCGGTTCCCTGGAGGTGAGAGATATCGAAGCACTCAATGCGCGGCTGGATCTCGGGCAGGTTCAAAGTCTCTTCGAGCGCCGCCAGAATCTGCCGGGAGCCGGGCTTCATCACGCGGAAGCGCTGGTCGAAACTGTTTTTGGCGTTGCGCTCGACCAGCTCGAGCATGGCCCGCTTCTGGCCCCGCTGGGGTGTCACGATCTCGACTTTGCGGCCCCGCCGCTCGCTCAGCAGCTCCTCAAGTGTGGCGCGATCTTCGAAGTCCAGCGGGGCGTGAATCTGGGCCGGAATGTAGCCCTGGTCGATATAGATCTGCTTCACCAGCGACGAGAGGAACTCGGCGGGAGTGAACTCGGCCAGCTCCTCCCAGAAGAACTCGCGGCGGTCGACGATGCGGCCGTTGCGCAGGTGGAAGAGATTCACCGCCACCAGCGGAGGCTCGGCGTAGTAGCCGAGGATGTCGACGTCCTGACCCTCGGCGGCGGCGATTTTCTGGCGCTCCTCCATCTCCTGGACGGTCGAGATGAGGTCCCGCAGCTTCCCCGCCTGCTCGAACTCCAGGTTCTCGGAGGCCTGCTCCATGCGGGCGCGCAGGTCGCGGACCAGCTCGCTGCGGCGTCCCTCGAGGAAGAGCTTCACCTGGCGGGCGGCTTCGGCGTAGAGCGGGTCGGTGGTGAGGCCCTGGACGCAGGGTCCGAGGCAGCGATGGATGTGGTACTGCAAACAGGGGCGCGGATGGAAGCGCGTCAGGTCGACCTTGCAGGAAGGGACCAGGAAGTGCCGGTGGATGAAGTGCACCAGCCGGTGGGCGAGGTTGGCCGGGAAGTAGGGGCCGAAGTAGATGGAGCCATCCTTGCGGAGACGGCGGGTGACGTAGACCCGGGGATATTTCTCTGTAGCGGTGAACTTGATGTAGGGGTAGGTCTTGTCGTCGCGCAGCAGGATGTTGTAGCGCGGCTGCCACTGCTTGATGAGGTTGTTCTCGAGGGCCAGCGCTTCCTTCTCGTTATCGACCAGGATGTAGTCGAGGTCGGCGGCCTCGCTGATGAGGGTGCCGGTCTTGACGTCGGCCAGGCGCTCCTCGAGGAAATAGTTGCGGACCCGGTCGCGCAGGCTCTTGGCCTTGCCCACGTAGATGACGCGGCCGGCATCGTCTTTGTAGAGGTAGACCCCGGGCGCCACGGGAAGGGACGCGGCCTTCTGCTTGAGGGGTTCCAGGTTGAACAGGGGGGGCATACCGGGCTGCTATTGAAATTGTAACGCGGGGGGAGAAAGGCCCTCAGCTACGGCCGGACATGGCGGTGAGCCAGTGATCCATCACGGCGCCGTAGGCCGGAAGCCGGGAATAGATGGCTTCGGCAAGGGCTTCATTGTAGGTGTGCACGGTCAGGTTGCGATCGTCAGCCATCCGCAGAGCGGCGCGGGACTGTTCTTCTGTTAACAGGCCGACTTGCAGGCTGGCTCGAATCGCTGCCTTGGGAGAGGCGACCTCCAGGCTTTCCACGGTTCTCAGGAAAAGTTGCACGGCTTTCCACACCGCCTCAAAGGTGTATTCGAACCGCTGAATAGAGGCGTCCCGGACAATCGGCGTCTTCGGCTCGCGAAGAACCTGTAGCAGGGTCTCGAGTGCCTGCGGTGCGACAGCGAGGCGCTCCTTCAGGCGCTCCACAAGATTCCCTCCTGGAGCACGCGCTCGCGGAACTGCGGGCTGGCCTCCGACAGATCCACCAGATCGACCGGGTAAAGCACCTGGCTCTCCTCCAGGGCCTCGCGGATGGTGCTCAGCACGCCGTCTGGCAACGGGCGCGAGGGAAGCACGGCGACATCGATGTCGGAGGTTTTGGTAGCGGAGCCTTTGGCCCACGAGCCGAACAGATACACCCGGGCCTGGTGGCGTTGAAGACCCGCTTGAACGATTCGACGGACTTCCGCGAGGTCAACCGAATCCGGCGGCATCGTGGTCCAGTTTCCTACTTCGCGGGTGCTCCCCGCAAGTGGTTGGACGGGGCCAGGTCTGGGCATGTTCTCCGGAATGGCGGTGCTGGCGTTCGCGAGCTAGCGGCTCAGGAGAGGTTCTTCAAGAAGTGCTTGACGTCATCGTGGGTACCCAGGAAGACAAAAACCGCTTCGTCCCGCGACAGGCGAAACAGGACCCGGAGGGCGAGGCCGATACGGACCTCCCAGAGGTCAGTGGGATGCAGCTTCCGCAGCCCCATCCCGCTATGGCGGGCCGGGTTGGCAAGGGCCGCTTCCAGGTCCAGGAGGGCATCCAGCACCGCGGTGCGGTCCTGCGGGCGGGCGGCGCGGAGCTGGCGCAATAAGCGGTCTAGAAAGGAAACTCTCACCTCTTGCGGGAAAGCTCCTTCTTCAAGACGCGCACGGCGGCTGCCGCCGACGGGAAAGTGCGGCGCGGCTCAGAATCGATCATCTCGTGCAGCCGGCGAGCTTGCCGATCGGTAATCTTGGTGACGAGCTCTAAGTCGGCGGGGTCGATCGGCTGCAAAGCCGCCACCGGCCGGGAATCCTTGATAATCACCACTTCCTCGCCCTGGCGGGCCAGCTCGATGAGCTCGCTCAACCGGCGCCGTGTTTCCGACACGGAGGCTGTAATCATAAGGTTATTTTAACATGCAGAACTTGGTACAGCATCGCTTGTATTGCGAAAGATGCAGCGGTACACGTATACTAGAAAGCGATATACGTATACCAGAGTTATGAAGACCAAGCTTACGGTAACGATCGATGAGGAGCTGTTGCCCCAGGCGAAACAGTTTGCGCGGTCTCGCGGCGTGTCGCTTTCCGGGCTCATCGAGGAGTCTCTCCGGAACCTGAGCGCTCGCGGCAGCCGGTCTTTTTCGCAGCGCTGGCGAGGCGCCTTCCGGCCGGCATCCCGACGCAACGAACGCTATCAGCGTCTCGCGCGCAAGTATTTGTGACGGTCCTGCTCGATGCCGACGTCTTGATTGACGTGGCGCTCGAACGAGCGGAGTTCGTAGGGCCGGCCGCGGCCCTTCTCGACGCGCTGGAACTGCGTCCCGGCGCGGCCTTCGTCGCCTGGCACACGATCTCGAACTTTTATTACCTGGTGGCTCCGGCGCGCGGCCGAACCAAGGCTCGCGATTTTCTGGTGGACCTGACTCGTTTTGCGCGCGTAGCCCCAACCAGCACAGCCAGCGTGCGTTACGCCGCCAGCCTGCCGATTGCAGATTTCGAGGACGCGCTGCAGGTGGCGGCTGCGGCGGCCTGCAAAGCGGATGTAATTGCCACTCGCAACACCCGAGACTACAGCCACTCGCCCATCCGGGCGGCCACACCGGGGGTAGTGCTGGAACAGCTTCGCGCCGGCCAGCGGGGATAAACGCGTTCCTCAGTTCTTCGGCGTCCGATTGATCGCCAACCTTCACGAGGTCCGTCGCCTCCCCCGGTCCAAGCTCAAGCCCTTGGATTGGTATTGACAGCGCTATAATTCCGACATGCGGTGGTTGGCGATCCTTTTCGGTCTCGCGCTGCTGGCGAGTCTCGGCCTGCCCCAGCAACGCGAGCGAAGGCAGGCACCGGCGGCTCCGAAGGCCCCGCTCGAGCCGGATGAGGAAGAGCCCACCAAGCCGGCCGAGTACACCTTCAATCCCTTGCAGGCTGAAAGGGAAGTCAAGATCGGCGATTTTTACCTCAAGAAGAAGAACTACCGGGCGGCCGCCGGGCGTTACGGGGAGGCCACCAAGTGGAATCCGCAGGCCGACGAAGCCTTTTACAAATGGGGCCAGGCGCTCACCCAATTGGGCCGGCGCCTGGAGGCGATCACGGCTTTTGAAAAATATCTGGAAGCCGCGCCCACCGGCGCGCACGCCGCTGAGGTAAAAAAGAGGATCGCGGAATTGAAAGGCAAGACCGCCAAGCCCGATGCCGCCGCCCGAACCCCGGCCCCTTGACGTCTTCGACCGGCATCCGGTCGTGGTCCTGCTGCTGCTGACGCTGGCCTTCTATTGGAAGCTGGCCCTCACCACGCAGTTCACGTTCCTCGAGACGCCGGACCTGGCCTGTCAGGTGCTGCCGTGGTACCAGTTCGAAGCGAAGGCGTTCCATAGCCGGGTCTTTCCGTTGTGGGACCCTTATCAGTGGTCCGGACAGTCGGTGCTGGGGCAGATGCAGCCGGGCGCCGCCTTTCCCCTGAACTGGCCGCTGTTCCTCGCGCCGCTGCGCAACGGCTATCTGAATTTTGCGTGGGTGCACTGGCACTTTGTCGCGATGCATCTGCTGGCGGCGCTGTTCCTGTTTGCGTTCTGCCGGCACCTGGGGTCGAGCCGGTTCGCCTCGATCGTGGCCGGGGCGGCGTTTTCGTTCGGCGGGTACCTGGGGACGACGCCGTGGCCGCAGATGTTTCACGGCGCACTGTGGATTCCGCTGGTGTTTCTGTTCTTCCACCGGGCGGTCGAACGTGGCTGGGGGCGGGCCGGGCTGGCCAACGCGTCGCTCGCCGGCGCGGCGCTGGGGCTCGCGTTCCTCAGCGGCCACCACCAGGCGCCCATCCTGATCACGCTGGCCCTGGCGGGCGTGTTCCTCTACTTCCTCGCGACGACGGAACAGCCCCGCTGGCGGCTCTGCGCGCTATTTGGGACGACCGGTTTGTTTGCGTTTCTGGTCGGCGCGGGACAGCTTCTGCCCGGCCTCGAGTATGGCGCGCACGCCTATCGCTGGGTCGAGACGGCGCAACCGGTGCAGATGCAGGACACCGTGCCCTACCTGGCGGTTTACAACTACGGGATCTTTCCGCTGTCCTTCCTCGGGACGGTGTTTCCGAAGGCTTTCCTGACGACCGATCCGTTCCTCGGCTTCGTCTGCCTGAGCGCCGCGTTCTTCGCCGTCGTCGCTGGGTGGGGCGAGCGGCGCACGCGGATCTACGCCGGAGTGGCCCTGGGGGCGGTGGCGTATTCCGCCGGCCACTATTCGCTGTTTCACGGCCTGGTGTACAGCCTGATTCCGTTTGCGGATAAAGCGCGGAGTCCCGCCACCGCCATCTTCGTGTTCCAATTTGCGGCCCTGACCCTGGCGGCCCAGGGGCTCGACCTGCTCTTCGGCCCGCAGCAGCCGGGGTGGGAGCGGTGGCGCAGCCGCATCCTGAAGACGCTGGTGGCGATCGGGCTGCTCTCGTGGGCGCTGCTGTTCTGGCTCTACCTGAACCTGAAGTTCGAGACCAACCCGGGCGATCACGTGATCCTTTCGTCGCTGGTGGCGTTTTTGCTGGCGGCGGTCCTCTATGGATTGCACCGCGGGCACGTCACGGCGCGGGCGGCGCGGGTGTCGGTGGTGCTGCTGGTGATGTTCGAGCTGAGTATCACCAGTTACTTCTTCATCTCGCACCGGGAAGATCCCAAACGCACCCAATACCTGAAGTACCTGACGCAAAGCCGGGGCCTGACGGACTTCCTCAAGAAACAGCCGCGGCCGTTCCGGTTTGATGTCGCTTCCCAGACCGACTTCCCGGCGAATCTGGGCGACTGGGAGGGCGTGGAGAGCACCCGCGGGTACCTGGCTTCGATTTCCAGCCGGCTCTACGACCTGATGGGGTGGGATTGGGCGCGCGCGACGCTGCTCATGAATACGGTCTACGTGATCGCCAAGGAGCCGGCGCGGCGCGAGCAGCGGGAGGTCTACGCCGACCCCAGCGGGTGGAAGATCTTTCAGAACGAAGATGCGTTCCCACGGGCGTGGGTGGTGGAAGGCGTCCGCGCGGCGGCGGACGCACGCCAGGCGGCCGAGTGGTTTCGGGGTGGCCTGGATGCCCGGCGGGAAACGGTGCTGATCGCTCCGGAGGAAACGCCGAAGCTGGAGGGGTGTCCCGGGGAGGCCACGGTGACGCTGACGTGGCACGGACTGCACCGGATCGCGGCGCAGGTCCGCACTCCCTGCACCCGAATGGTGGTGTTCGCCGAGCCGGGCTTCCCTGGCTGGCAGGCCCGCGTGGACGGGCGGCCGGCGACGCTCTATGCGCCGTTCGGCGCGCTGCGCGGGGTGGTCGTGCCCGGCGGCGTACACATGGTGGAGATGGTCTACCGGCCGTGGTCCGTCTACGCGGGGGCTGGGCTTTCCTTGCTGGGGCTCGTGGGCTGCGCCGTGCTGGTCCTGTCGAGCCGCGCGGCGGCCTCGCGGTAGCCGGCGTCGATAGAGCGCGCTACCTTGGCGCGATCCCAGCGGACGGTGTCGAGCAGCGCACCGAGGGGATGCGGCGGGTCCAGGCGCAGGTGGTGCGCGCCGGGCGGCAGCGGCGGATCGTCGCAAGCGGCCGGGGCCAGCACCTGGCGAAGACGGCCGATACCGTTCAGGAAGCCGCGCAAGAGGTGGGACGACGCTTCGGCCAGGACGTCGACCGAGATGATCTCGGTCGCCCGGGCGTGGATTGCAGCAGCGAGCGGAAGGCGCTCGAAGACGCCGCCATCCACGGCCCACACGCGCCGGCCGGCCAACTCCACGCGCACGGGGCCATAGAGGAACGGAATGGCGCAGGAGGCCAGCAAATGGGCCGTCGTCACTTCGCTGCCCGCCACTACGCGTATCCGGGTGCTGGGCAGTTCGGCGAAGGTTACGAGCAGCCGGGCGGTTCCTGCGGCGGCGGGCCCGAGGTCGCGCTCGAGATCGCACAGCCGGGTCTCGAGGAGCCGGGGGTCGAACAGTCCCCAGCCGCGTGGCGGCCAATTCCAGCGGAGGGCGTCGGCGCGCGGGTCGAGCCACCAATCTTGGAGGCGCGCCGCCGGACAAGCCCGGGCGACGGCCAGGGCATTCAGCGCTCCGGCCGAGACGCCGGCGACAATGTCGGGCCGCCAGTTGCGTTCCTCGAGGGCCTGCCACACTCCCGCCTGGTAGGCGCAGAAAGTCCCGCCGCCGGAGAAGACCAGGGCGCGCACGAGTCCATCTTCTCACCGGCGGGGCGGTCGATTCTCAGCGTTTCAATTGTGCGGTCCAGCCGGTTAGCAGAGTGAGCGGAGAGGAATTATTGGAAGGGAAAGAGTTGATCAGAAAGCGGCCGTCGGGCGCGACATCGTATTGGAACAGCACGAAGCTGGGGGCCACGATGCGAGTCTGGAAAAGCACGCGTGGTGCGCCGGCGGACCCTTTCTGCGGGTCGAAGGTCACTTCCATCAGCTTCTTGTCGGATTGTATGTAGAAGATCCGCTTGCCGTCACGGCTCCAGCGGGGTTGGTTGCCACCGGCCCTGGAGATCTGGAGGCGCCCGCCGGGGCCCGGGAAGGGCTGCACGAAGATGTCGAACGTGGGTGGGGCCCAGTAGGCGATCCACTTGCCGTCGGGCGAGAACTGGGCTTCCGCTGCCCCGCCGGTCAATACCGTGGACTGGCGGTCGCTGGCGGAGTAGAGCGCCAGGTGAGGAAAGCCGTTCCCGAAATCCATGAACACCAGCTGGCCATCCGCGGACCAGCCGTTCGGTATCATCATGGCGCCCTTGAGCAGGACCTGCGGTGAGCCGGAGCCATCGGCCGGGATTTCGTTGATCGAGATTATGTTGCCGGAGGTCGCGCCGGTAAGATAGGTGACGCGCTTGCCGTCGCGTGACCAACTCGGAAATTCGTCGGTTCCCCCTGCGGTGAGGCGAGTACTGATGCCGCGCTGCAGATCGTAGATGCGGATGAAGTGTTTGCCGTTGCGCTCGTCGTCGGAGGCGGCCGCCAGAAAGCGTCCGTCGGGAGAGAAGCCGGGGTCCTTGTAGCCGGCCTCGGGGAGCTGTCCCAGTTCCTTACCGCTCGAGTCGAACCACACCAGTCGCGAGGGCGTCTCGGTCGCCGACTGGAAAACCAGCATTCCATTCTCGGAGGCAGAGAAACCGGACTGCAAGAAGGCTGTATCCTTCTCTAACTCTTGCTCCACGATAGGCACCGCAGGTCCGGTGGTTTCGAGGCGCCCGAGATCGAAGGGTTGCGCCAGCAAGCTGCGGTCGCGGACGTAAAGCAGGTGACCGGAGGCGAAGGCCACGTTTCCATTCAGCTCTGAGGAAATCCGCTTGGCCTCCACCGAGTCGAGTGAACCCAGGTAGACGCCGTCGCGCAGCGTATCGGTGGGACTACTCCAGTTGACGAAGTAAAGGAAGTGCTTGCCATCGGGCAAGAACGCGGGCCAGAAATGTCCCTGACCGCTGGCCTGGGGAGGCTTGGTGACAGGCGCAGGGACACCGCCGGTGGCTGAGATGCGATAAAGCGGCCCATTCGAGAACACGATAGTGCCATCCCGGTTCCACGTGCCCCCGCGGGCGGCCGGGGCGTCGCACAGAACCCTCGCCGCGCCGCCTGCGATGTCCACGGTCTTGAGCTTGCCGTCGGCGAAGAAGCCGACACGATGACTGTCTGGCGACCAGAAAGGAAACGCCGCGTCCTCGGCGCCGGTGATTTGCTGCGCGACTTGGGTGGAAAGCGCGCGGACCCACAGGGTGTTTTTGCCGTCCAGACCTGCCGCGACAAAGGCCAGGCGAGCGCCATCCGGCGAGACAGCGAAGTTGTACGGCACGAAAGACGAGTTGGCCGGGGGCAGCAGCGAGGAGCGTGTGGATTGAACCGGCTGCGGCCCGGACCGGTAGTGGACCACTGCCACGTAGACGGTCACGGCCAGCAAGAGCAGGCAGGCGCCGGCCCAGGCGAGCCGCTCTCGCTTGCCCCTCGGCCGTCCGGCCGCCTGTGCGCCTGGTTGTCCAGCGGCCGTGACGCTGCCGCCCTCGGCGATCCACTTGAGCTCATCGGCGAGGTCTTGCGCGCTCTGCCAGCGGCCATCGGGATCTTTGACCAGACACTTTTTGACGATGCGGTCGAGCGCCGGCGGAGTCAGCGGTTGCAGAGAGGAGATCGGCGGAGGCTCGGTGTGCAGAATGGCCCCGATCAGACTTGCCTCACTCGCGCCATTGAACGTCTTCCGGCCGGTCAGCATCTCGTAAAGCACTGCGCCAAACGCGAAGATGTCGGCGCGGGCGTCGGTTTCCCGGCCTTCCAGTTGCTCCGGGGCCATGTACTGAAACGTGCCGAGGATGGTTCCTTCCCGTGTGATCCCCAGGACCTCGGTGGGCAACTGCGAGAGCGTCCCCGGAGTGGCGGCCCGTTGCACCTTGGCCAGGCCGAAATCGAGGAGCTTCGCGCCGGCCTTGGTGAGCACGATGTTGCCGGGCTTCAGGTCGCGATGGGAGATGCCACGGCGATGGGCCGCTGCCAGCGCGCCCGCGATCTGAATGGCGTAGTCCAGCGCTTGCGCCAGGAGCAGCGGCCCCTTGGCAAGCCGGACCGCCAGGGTTTCGCCTTCCAGGTACTCCATCACCAGGAAGTCGATGCCGTCCTGGTGACCGATGTCGTGGAGCACGCAGATGTGGGGATGGTTCAGGGCCGAGACGGCGCGCGCCTCGCGCTCGAATCGCTGGCGCGATTCGGGATCAGCAGCCATTTGTTCCGGCAGAACCTTGATAGCGACCGTGCGGTCGAGCCGCGTGTCGCGGGCGCGGTAGACCTCGCCCATGCCACCCGCGCCGAGGGGGGCGAGAATTTCGTAGGGGCCGAGGTGCACCCCGGTGACCAGAGGCATAGTTGGGCCGGATTGTTAGGTCCTGATTGTACCTCAGCGGGCGACCAAGGAAGAGCGTTTCAGGGACGCCTATCGAACGGTCGGGTAGTGGATGCCGAGCTGTTCGAGATACGTATCGTACTTCGAGGGGTCGTAATAAAGTGCCTTCATGCGCGGCCGATACTCGTCCATGATCTTTTTGTTCAGCCAAATCGCCGGCTGGTCAGTGGGCCGCAAGAAGCTTTTGTATTTCACGTCCTTGGTTTGCACGTTGTTGAAGTAGGCCCAAGCATGCTGGACCAGCTCCGGGTGCAGCAGAATATCGAGGATCGTCATGGCCTGCACCTTGGCGCCGGACATCACTCCCTGGTGGGCGATCGGCGTGGCCATCGAGATCGCGTTCGCCCAGTTGTGGCCGGGGCCGCCCGGGATGTTCGAGGGATAACGCAACGTCACGGTGGGGACATTCCAGGAGACGTCGCCGATGTCGTCGGACGGGCCGCCGGTGGGCTCCGGAGCGGGACCGTCCGCGTCCGCTGGAGCGGCGGGCGGGCGTAACGGCTGGATCTTGGTGGCGAGGCCACGCACCGGGACCTTCATTTCGGCCTGGAAAGCCTTCGCCAAGGACTGGTCCTGCTCGGACCACTGCGGCAAACCGACTCTCTTGATGTTCTCGTACATGTCTTCCGCCAGGGGTTGATTGAAATGTCCAGGCCAGGCGCTGCCTAGCAGGCGCGAGGTGTAGGTGGTATCGGTCATGAGCGTCGCGCCTTCGGCCATTTTGTCGCCGATGCGCCACAGATTCATGATGTGGTCGTAGTCGGCCTCGCGGAAATAAAACCACACCGCGGCGTTCGGCGGCACGACATTGGGCTGATCGCCGCCGTTGGTGATGACGTAATGTATCCGCGTCGCCAGGCGCAGGTGCTCGCGGCGGTACTCATAGGCGGTGGTCATGAGTTGTACGGCGTCGAGCGCGCTCCGGCCGCGCCACGGAGCGCCGGCCGCATGCGCACTCTCCCCTTTGAACAGGTACTCGATCGACACCAGTCCGCTGCCGGTCGTCGGACCGTAAGACACGCCCAGATCATTCCCGACGTGGGCGAACAAACAAACATCGACGTCCTTAAAGACTCCGGCGCGAATGTAGTAAGCCTTGGTTCCGACGAGTTCCTCGGCGACGCCGGGCCAGAGTTTGAGGGTGCCCTGGAGATGCTCGCGCTCCATTACCTTTTTCACCGCGAGAGCGGCGGCGATTTGCAGCGGCATGCCGGAGTTATGGCCTTCCCCGTGACCGGGCGCGCCTTCGATCAGGGGATCGTGATAGGCGACACCGGGCTTCTGCGAAGCTTGCGGAATGTCGTCGATGTCGGAGCCGAGGGCGATCACCGGCTTGCCCTCTCCCCAGGTGGCCACGAAGGCGGTGGGAATCCCGGCGATGCCGCGCTCGACTTTAAAGCCTTCCTTTTCCAGGAGGCCGGACAGATACTTGGACGTTTCGAACTCCTGGAAGCCCAATTCGCCAAAGCTGAAGACGCTGTCGACCATGACCTGTACCGGCTTCTTCATGCCGTCGATCTGGCCGGCCAGATCCGCCTTCATGGCGGCTTCTCTTTCCGAGGGGATTTTCCGCTGGGCCAGGACACAGGCCGCCGAGAGGAACAGGATGAGCGGAAGTTTGGTCACGTCGGGCCTCCTTTGCAGTCCACTGGATGGCTTCAGATTAAACGGATCGGCTGGGAGCCGCAAGCCACCCACTGCTGCCTTCGCCGCTATACACTAACGGGTATGTCTGAACAGATTGGCCTGGTGGTGGAGGTGCACAACGGTCCGGGAGTGCTCCATCAACTCACGGGCGTAATTTTCCGCAACGGCGGCGACATCACCTCGGTCGCCATCCTGGACAGCGAGAAGGCGCTGGCCTCGGTGTTCTTCGAGGTGGGGGACGGGGCGGACATCGCGGCCATCGAGGAGGAAATGCGCGGCCTCGACATCGTCGCCAAGGTGGGCCACACCGATACCCTGAAGAAAATTTACGGCAAGCGCCTCATCATCATCGGCGGCGGGGCGCAGGTGGGACAGGTGGCGATCGGCGCGATCTCCGAGGCGGACCGCCACAACATCCGTGGCGAGCGCATCTCGGTGGACACCATTCCGCTGGTGGGCGAGCAGGCGCTGGCGGAGGCTGTCCGCGCCGTGGCCCGGCTGCCGCGCGCGCGGGCGCTGGTGCTGGCGGGAGCCCTCATGGGCGGCGACATCGAGAAGGCCGTGCGCGAAGTGCGCGAGAAGGGGCTGCTGGTGATTTCCCTGAACATGGCCGGCAGCGTGCCCCAGGCCGCCGACCTGGTGGTCAGCGATCCGGTGCAGGCGGGAGTCATGGCGGTGATGGCGATCGCCGATACGGCGAAGTTCGACGTGGGCCGGCTCAAGAACCGCATTTTCTGATTGCGAACCGTGCTTTCTACCGCTCTCGTCATACATCCTGAGACGTAAGGCGTTCCGCTCGGCCCTTTTACGGCGGACCACTGGTTCTATGACTGCGCTTCATTTCGCATACTGAAGGGTGCCTCCTGCCTCGAGGACCTTCTATGAGCACAACTGAAGCTGCCTTCTCCTGGAATTTGGACGACACGCCCGAGCCGCCGGCGGAACAATGGACGCCGCCAGTTCCTGAAAACATGGACCAGGCCGGCCTGACCTCCACGCTACTCGAGCAACTCATCCTCAAGATGCTCTACTTCGAAGGTGAGTTGCAGGGCCACGATATTGCGTTCCATCTGGGGCTCAAATTCAGCGTGATCGAATCCGTTCTGGATTTCCTCAAGCGCACCCGGATGGTGGAGGTCAAACGGTCCTCGGGATTTGGCAATGTATCGGCCATCTTCGCCCTCTCGGATGCCGGGCGCAACCGCACCGGCGAGTACCTGGACATCAACCAGTACGCCGGCCGCGCGCCGGTGCCGATCGAGCAGTACACCGTGGGGGTGCGCGAGCAGCGCCCGAAAGAAGGGTGGCTCACCAAGGACAGCCTGGCCCAAGCGTTTTCCCACATGGTGGTCCCCGACCTGGTGCTGACCAAGGTCGGGCCGGCGGTCAATTCGGGCCAATCGTTCCTGATTTTCGGGCAGCCGGGCAATGGGAAGAGCTATTTGGCCCAAGCCCTGAACCATATCGAGGCGAGCTCTATCTACGTTCCTTACGCGATTGAGGTGCAGGGCCAGATCATTGAGATGTTCGACGCGCTCTACCACCACCCGGAAGAGGAGGAAGTCGCCGAGGAGCAGCAATCTTCCGTATCTGTCGACCCCAAGCACGACCGCCGGTGGATTCGTTGCGAGCGGCCGTTCATCGTGACGGGCGGCGAGCTGACGCTCGACATGCTCGACCTCAGTTACAAACCTTCCGCCAAGGTCTATGGCGCGCCCTTCCAGCTCAAGTCCAACAATGGGATCTACCTGATCGACGACTTTGGCCGCCAGAGGGTGCAACCCGCCGAGCTGCTGAACCGCTGGATCATTCCGATGGACAGCCACGTGGACTACCTGACGTTTCATACCGGCGGCAAGGTGCGGGTGCCCTTCGAGACCTTCCTGATCTTTTCAACCAACCTGCATCCGGCCAAGCTCGGCGATGAGGCCTTCCTGCGCCGCATCCAGTACAAGATGTACATGAAAAACCCGAGCGAACAGGAGTTCATCGAGATCTTCGAACGCTATTGCGCCAGCGTGAATCTGGAGTACACGCGGGATCTGATCGACCGCTTCGTCGACCGCCACTACCGGAAGACCGGCAAGCCCTTCCGGCGCTGCCATCCGCGGGACGTGGTCACGCACGCCCTCCACCTGATGCGGTTTGAGCACCTGCGGACGGAGTTGGACGACGACACTCTGGACCGCGCTTTCGAGAGCTGCTTCCTTGAAGAAAACGAGATCAACGAGCCTTAAGTGACAGAACCGGCCGGACCGGCCTATGCTGCCCGAGGCATAAAGGACCGATGGACGGTTGCGGGCTCTAAGGAGGGTCTATGACTAGCGCAGAGGATTCTCCGGCTCGCGAGCAAAGCCGCCGCGAACTGCTGGCCAGGATGGGCACCGGGCTGGTCGCCATCACGGTGGACACCGCCTTCGGACAACTAACCCCGGGTCGGGCCCGGGCCAGCGGCGCGCCGCTTCGCAATCTGGACGCGGGCGAGGGCCGGACGCTCGAAGTGTTGGGCAATGTGCTGCTGCCCGGCGCGGCCGAGGCCGGCATCGCGCACTTCGTCGACGACCAGTTGAGCCGCGAGAACCCCCTGCTGCTTTTGAAATACCTGGATTTCACAACGGCGTATCCGGACTTTTACAAGCAGGGTTTGCGGGGCCTGGAACGGGCGAGCCAGGCGAGATTCGAGACCTCCTTCCCCAACCTCGAGCCCGGTCAGAAGACCGAGCTGGTGCGCGCCATGTCGCAGCGGAATCCTCCCGGCTGGACGGGGCCGCCCGCGCCGCTGTTTTTCTTCGTGATTCGCAACGATGCGGTCGACGTCTGCTACGGGACGCCGCAGGGATTCGAGAAGCTGGGCATTCCTTACATGGCGCATATTCTGCCGCCGCAGAAATGGTGAGGCCCTGATGGAAAACGCAGACGTCGTAATCGTGGGCTCCGGCGCGGCGGGAAGCCTGTTCGCCGCCAACCTGGCTCAGAAGGGCAAGAGGGTCGTCATCCTGGAAGCGGGCCCGGAACGGGCCATGGGGGATCTACTCAGCTCGCAGATCTGGTCGCGCCGCTTGAAGTGGGGCGGCCCGCCGACCGACAGCGCCGGCAAGGATCCGCTTTCGGTGAACTTCGCCTCGGGTTGGGGCACCGGCGGCTCGGCAATGCACCACTACGCCAACTGGTTCCGCCTGCACCCGGAAGACTTCGAGATGAAGACGCGCTTTGAGCGCGGTCTGGACTGGCCGTTTTCCTACGACGAGCTGCGCCCGTTTTACGACCGTATCCAGACGGAAGTGGGGATCTCGGGCGACGCCAAGAAGGAAGTGTGGCGGCCGGCGGGCGCCCCCTACCCGATGCCACCGCTGCAGAGTTTCGCGCAGGGCCAGCTCATCGCGCGCGGATTTGAAAAGCTCGGACTGCGCACCTCGCCCTTGCCCATGGCCATCAATTCGGTGCCGTACAAGGGACGCGCGGCGTGCGTGTACGACGGATGGTGCGACGCGGGTTGCCCTACCTCCGCCCTGGCCAACCCGCTCGCTCTCTATCTGCCGCAGGCCCTGCAGGCCGGCGCCGCCATTCGGCACCGCAGCTTCGTTACCCGCGTACTCACAGGAACCGCGGGAAACCGCGTCACCGGCGTCGAGTACTTCGATGCCGAGGGCCGGCGGCAGGTGCAGGAGGCGAGCGTGGTGGTGCTGGCGGCCTACGCCTTTCAGATCCCGCGGCTCCTGCTGAACTCGCGCCCCGGGGGGCTGGCCAATTCGAGCGGCCTGGTGGGACGGTACATGATGGGCCACGCCGGCGGCAACGTGTTCGGCCTGTTTAAGGAGGACACGCAGAACTACCTGGGTATGACCGGGGGCCAGCTCCTGTCACAGGAGAACTACGCCAAGGACCCCGCCAAGGGATTTCTCGCCGCCTCCCAGTGGATGATCGGGAACGCGCTGAAGCCCAACGACCTTCTGGGTATTGTCAATGCCAGGCCGGAGCTGTTTGGCAAGGAGCTGCACGATTTCCTGCGCACGGCCGGCAAGCATCTGGCCACCATGACCTTCCTCGGCGAAGCGCTGCCCAATCCGGACAACCGGCTGGTGCTTACCAGCGGCAAGGACCCGTACGGATTCCCGCTGGCGCGGGTGACCCATGACTTCGGACCGGACGACATCCAGTGCTTTGACGCCGGCATGAAGCAGGGCCAGGAGATCTTCAAAGCGGCCGGGGCCTACGAAGTCTGGGCCGGCGGACGAGTCCGCATCCACACCATGGGCGGCGCGATCATGGGCCGGAGCCCGGAGACCTCGGTGACGAACGGCTACGGCCAGGCACACGACGTCCCCAACCTGTTCCTCGCCGGTTCGAGCTTGTTTCCCACCTCCGGCGGAGTGAACCCGACCTTTACCATCCACGCCCTGGCGCTCCGCTCCGTCGAGTACCTAATCCGGAACTGGCCGGATTTCACGGTTAAGGCGTCCGCGGCGTGACCGTTAGTCCCGCCTGGCGGTAGGCCGCCAGCAGGGCGCCCCAGGCCGGCTCGTGCTTGGCGTGGCCGACGGTCGCGTCCGGCTCGAGCTCCACCAGAATCCGGAAAAATTCCGCCAGCATGCGGCTGTGGAACACTCCGCCGCTGGTGGCGACGTAAACCGTCTCGCCGGCCTGGAAGAGCTGGGAGCGGACGCTCGCGACCAAGGTGGCAAGCTGCTGGGCCGCCTGCTGGAGCAGGTTCCGGGCCACAGTATCGCCCTCCGTCGCGGCCTCGTCGAGGAGCGGGGCGAAGCCCGCCACGCGGTCGCGCGGATAGTCGCTTTGGTAGAAGAGATGCAGCAGTTCGTTGGCGGAGGCGGCGCCGGTGGCCTCGAGCAGTCGCGGGCCGAGCGCGGTGGCCGGTCCCCAGCCTTCGGCGTGGCGCAAGATCGCGCGCAGCGCCTGCCGCGCAAGGTCGAAGCCGCTGCCCTCATCGCCGAAGATGTAACCCCACCCGCCGGCGCGCGCGGTGAGGCCGGCCGCGTTACAGCCCCAGGCGATGGAGCCGGTGCCCGCGATCACGATGATGCCCGGCTCGCCGGCGGTGGCGCCCAGCAACGCGATGCGGGCGTCGTCGGTGACTTCAAGCTGCGGGGCCTCGACGAGTGTCGCGATGATGTCGCGCTTATCGTCCGGGCCGCCGCTCATGCCGAAACAAGCCGAGGCGTAGCGGACCGGCTCGGTCAGACGCGCCGCCCGGACCGCCGCCCCCACTGACTCCTGGACCGCGGCCGTCATCCGGGCGCGCCCCGCTTCCGACCCCACATGGTTGCAAGGACCCGCTTCGCCGCGGCCTAGCACCCGTCCGGTCTCGTCGCCAATTACCGCCGTGGTGCTGGACTGTCCGCCATCCACGCCCAGAAAGAGCATGGGACCATTCTACTGCTGGATTATTCAACCGTGAACTTCCGCTATACTGCGGGTTTCATGCTGTTGCGGTGCTCTCTCGGCCTGGCCCTGGTCCTGCTTTCCGCGTGCAACTCCGACGTGGCCGTTTCCCCGCCCGCCGAGCAGCGCACGCTCCTCTACCAGCCGCAGGCGCTGAGGTCGTTCGTGCGCATGAACCAGACCAACGCCGAACAGTATTTTGTTTCCGGCGTCTACACGCTGGAGGCCAACGCCTGGCGTTGGACCGGCGGCCAGGCGGTCCTGCGGCTCTACCTGAAAGAAACTACCGGCCTAAAGTACGCCATGAAGTTCGCCGTGCCCCGGGAGGTGCTGGCGCACCATGCGCCGATGCACATTCGTATCCGGCTCAACGGCCAGCCGTGGGAAGAGCTGCGCTACGACAAAGACGGCATCTATGACTTTGCGAAGCCCGTCCCGGCCGGGTTGCTGAAGCCGCAGGCGGAAAACCTCGTGACCATTGAGATCGCGGAGCCGCTGCCTTCCAACGGACGCGGGCCGGAGCTGGGCTTCATCCTGGTCGAGGCCGGCTTCCAGCCGGCGGCCGGGGACGCATGATTCCTTCCGCCTTCCGCGCCGTCGCCGCCATTCTCTTCGGATTCGGATTTACCGCCGCCGTGGCGGTGGCGCTGGGGCGTTGGTTCCTGATCCGGACGGGCGCCTGGGACCTGCTGCTCGCCGCCGAGCGGCCCGTCTTCGCCTTTGGCGTCGGCGCCGCCTGGCTGAGCGCCGTGGTGTTCGTGCTGTGTGCCGCACAGTTGGTCTACTGGCCGGTGTTCCTCGCCGTCGGCGCGGGGTCGCTGTGGCTCGGGTGGCGCCGGAGCACAGGCGCGCCGGCGCTGGAGGCTCCCGTTGAAAAAGGCGGCCTGAGCTGGTGGTGGCTCGCGCCGCTGGCCGCGGCTTACGGGTATCTCTACCTGATCCACGCCCTCGCTCCGGAGACCAGTCCCGATGGGGCCGGTTATCACCTGGGACTGGTGGCGCGCTACCTGCGCGAGCACGGCTTCAGCCGTATCACCACTAACATCTACGCGATGCTCTCGCAGGGGGCGGAGCTGCTGTTTCTGTTCGCGTTTGCCTTCGGCCGCCACTCGGCCGCCAAGCTGGTCCACTTCGCGACGCTGCTCGGGACGGTCGCGGCGCTCCTCGCCTTCGGCCGCCGCTTTCGCCTGCCGGGAGGCGCCCTCGGACCCGCGGCGATGGCGGCGGTGTTCTACGCCTGCTCTCCGGTAGTCGGCGTGGATGCGGCCGCGACCTACAACGACTGCGCCCTGGCTTTCTTCACCTTTCTGGCCTTCTACCTGCTCCTGTTGTGGGACGAGCTGCGGGCGCCTGAGCTGTGGCCCGCCCTCGGCGTCGTGGCCGGCTTCTGCTTTTCGATCAAATACACCGGCTTCCTGGTGGTCCCCTTCGCGCTCGGATTCCTGCTGTGGAGAGCGGGACCGGCACGCTCGAGGGCGGCCGTCCCGGTCGCGCTTTTCGCCGCGATTTTCATCGTGCCGTGGATGGCGAAGAACGCCATCGTAGTCGGAAATCCCCTCGCGCCATTCTTCAACCGCTGGTTCCCGAACCGCTATTTGCACGTTTCGTTCGAGGATATCTATACCTACTTCATGCGCCACTACGAGGAATTTGGCGCGCACGAGTGGCGCGACTACCTGCACGCGCCATGGGAGCTGGCGGTGGCCGGCAGCAAGCTCCAGGGACTGCTGGGGCCGCTGTTCCTGGGCGTCCCGCTGGGTCTGGTGGCGCTGCGCCGGAGCCTCGGGAGGCGCCTCTGGGCGGCCGCGCTGCTCTTCGCGCTGCCGTGGCTCTCGAACATCGGGACGCGCTTCCTGATTCCGTCGCTGGTGTTCCTGTCGCTGGCGATGGCGCTGGCGGTCTGGGAGGCGCCGCGTCCGCTGGCGATGGCGCTCGCGGCGGCGCTCGTGGCCGGCCACGCGGCCGGGAGCTGGCCCTCCGTGATCGACCGCTGGAACAAGCAGCTCGTCTGGCGCCTGGGTCCGCCGCCGTGGCGGGCGGCCCTGCGCGTGGAGCCGGAATCGGAATACTTGAGCCGGGTCTCTCCCGGCTACAACGTGGCACGGATGATCGACGACGTCGTCCCCCCCGGCGGCCGGGTCCTCTCTCCCGACAGTGTGGCGGACGCCTACCTCTCGCGCGAGGTGCTGGTCAGCTATCAATGCGCCCAGTGCGAAGTGCTGATGGACGAGATGCTGGGCGGAGCCCTGCGCGACTACGGCCCGCGGTGGAGTATTCGCTTCGAGTGGGAGCCGCGCGAGCTGCGCGGCGTGCGCCTGGTCCAGACCGGCTCCGACGGCCTGGAGATGTGGAGCATTCACGAGGTGTTGCTATTTTCCGGCCGCGACTATGTGGCCCCCCGTCCCGCGTGGCAGTTGCGGGCGCATCCCAACCCCTGGGACGGTGCGCTCGCCATGGACGGCAACCCGGCCACCCGCTGGCGAAGCTGGTGGCCGCTCTACGCGGGTATGAGCTACCAGATCGACTTCCCTGCCCCGCTGAGCTTGAGCGCGCTCGAAGTGCGGTGCTCGCCCGATCAGAACCAGATGGCGCTGCGCCTGGAGGTGAAAGACGCCGGGCGGTGGGCGCCTCTCGCGGCCCGCCAGATCCGGACCGAGGAAGACTTTCCGCAAGAGCAGATGCCGCGGCTCGCCACGAGCGAGCTGAAGCGGAACGGCGTCGATTACGTGTTGACCGACCTGGGAGGCGGCGGGCTGAACGTGATCGGGCCGCGCATCGCCAAAAACCCGGCGGCCTGGGGCCTCAAGGAGGCGGGCGCCTACGGTCCGGTGCGGCTCTACCACATCGAGTAAAGCTCACCACTCGCTATAGGCGGTGCCGTCGAGCGACTTGCCCTCGGCGCCGCTGTGGACGTCGAAGATCCCCGGCTCGCGCTGGCTCACCGACTGCACGGCGTCCTCCATGACGGGTTTCCAAGTGTCGCGGCGGCGGGTAAAGGGGTCCATCGGCATCTCGCGCAGGTAGCCTTCGCTCACCAGGTCCTCAATCGACTGCGGGGCCTTTTCCTTGTCGAAAGTGTACTCGTCGATGAGCGTGCGGAGGGTGAAGAGATTGTTGCGCAGCACGGCTTCCTTCGAGCGGGTGATGGCCTTCTGGTAGAGCGGTATGGCGATCGAGATGATCGTAATGATGATCGTGAGCACGATCATCAGCTCGATCAGCGTCATGCCGGCGCGGTAACGGGTTCCCCAAATTCGCATCGCTCTACCAGTCGGAATACTTGGTGCCATCGAGAGCCGTATCCATGCTCTTGGTGTAGACGTCGAAGACGTTCTGCCCTCCCCAGGATTGGGAGGTCGGATCATCCTGCATGGCGTGCTGCCCCCAGTCGGATTGGCCGGTCAGGGGGTCGCGCGGAATGCGGCGCAGGAAGCGGATCTTCTTGTCCACCGCGCCCTGCATCTTGACGCCATCCACCATGGTCTGGAGGTCGGGCGGGTAGCCCTCCGAGTCGATCTTCTGGGGGCCGAGCACGCCCCGGTCGGCGGCGTCCTTGTAGCGGTCGATGGCCGAGCGGAGCTCGCGCAGGGCGTAGCGCAGTTCCCGCTCCTTCTCCCGGCGGACCTTGACCCGGGCCAGCGGCACGGCCATGCCCGTAAGAATCAGCATGATCGTGAAGGCCACGATCAGCTCGATCAGGGTCAGACCGGAACGGGAGCCACGCCGTCTCATTGCTGCCGGATCTATTGGATGACGATCTCCACCTGCGCGGTACTCATGGGGACCGGCTCCTGGCGGGCGTTGCGGGTCTCGACGCTCGAAATGCGGAGCGTGGACGTGCCGGCGTTCGCGGCCTCGAGTTCCAGGCGCAGCAGGACGCCGCCGCCCGAGACGCCGCCCGCGCCGGGGAACCGCGCAATGTTGATGGTGGCCCGGCCGCTGTCGTTCTGAATATTCTTCGAGAAGACCAGGTCCTGGCCGTCGCTGGCGAGAAGGGCGCCGCGCACCGCGTCGGCCACCCTCACCTGGGAGGCATCAAACTCGATTTGCAGGTTGGCGGAGAACAGGTCCGCCACATTCTGGGCGACCAGGTTCAGGGTGATCTTGCCGCCGGCCGGAGCGGTGACTTTGGGCCGGTCGAACTGGAGCGTCGCCGGCTGGGCGGGCGGCCCCCCGGGGGCGAGAGGCTGGTTGACCACACCCACCGGCGGGCCGGGCGCCGCCGGGGCAGCGGGCGGTGCGGCGCTGGCCGGCGCCGGAGCCGGTACAGCCGGAAGTGGAACAGCCGGAGGCGCAACAGCGGGCGTCGCCGGAGGGGGAGCGACTGGAACAGGGGGCCGCGCTGGAACAGTGGACGGGGCGCCGGGCGCGACCGGAGCGCCCGGTGCCGCCGGAGCGGGCACTGGAGGCAGGGCCGGCAGACCGTTGTCCGGATCGGCAAAGTTCACCCGCACCGTCTGGTCCGTGCCGGCGCTGATGCCGCGCAGGTTCAGGTCCGTCAGGTCCGGCATACGGACCACGTGCGGCAGCAGCACGATCAGGATCTCGTTGTCCGAGGTCTCGTTATGCTCGCTCGAGAATAGCCGGCCGAGCAGAGGAATCTGTGCCAGCAGCGGCACGCCGGAAACCTGACGCGAAGTCTGGGTCTGCATCAGGCCGCCGATGATGCTGCCTTCGCCTTCCTGCAGCCGGATGTCGTGGATGACCTTGCGCTGGCCGATGACCGGCTGCGAGATGCCGCCGATGTCCACGTGATCGCGCACCGTGGAGATCTCGATCTCCACGTGCATCGAGACTTCCTTGCCGACATGAATCTTCGGGGTCAAGTCGAGCACCACGCCGACGTCCTGGTAGTTGAACTGCGTGTTGACCAGCGGGTTGATGCCCACGCCGCCGATACCGGGCTGGAAGCTGCCCGTGGCGATGGGGATGCGGTCGCCAATGCGCAGGCTGGCTTTGTACCCATCCACCCCGCGCACCCGCGGCGATTGCAGCACGCGCGTGTCGGAACGGCTCATCAGGGCCTTCACCGAGGCGCCCGGTAAGTTCAGCGCGAAGTCGCCGGTGCTGAGGTGGCCGAGGCTGGCGAGGGTGAAAGCACCGGTGGTGGTCGTGGTGGTGCCTGTGCCGGTACCTGTGCCGGTGCCGGTGCCTGTCCCGGTACCTGTACCCGTGCCGGTTCCGGTGCCGTTGTTGTTGGTGGTGGTCGTCGTACCGCCGGGAGAGAACGTGATCGGGATGTTAATGCCTGGCGTGCTGCCGGAGACCGGGGTGATGCCCAGGTCCCGCGAGCGGGTCTTGCTGGTTTCGAGCACCAGCACGTCGATAATGACCTCGGCCCTCGACTTATCCACGTCTTCGATGACCTTTTCGGCAAGGGCGATCTGATCGACCGTCGCCCGGATGACCAGGGCGTTCAGCGAGTTGATCGTAAACACGCGCCGGATGTCCGTCACCGAGCGGACCATGGTGGCGATTTCCTGCAGCTCCTGGGCCGTGTAGGTATTGGTCAGATAAAATGTCTTTACGACGTAGTCCTCGTAGTCGCGGCGCTTGGTGGTGTTGTCGTTGGTGACGAAGATGGCGTTGGTAGAGACCGGCTTCCAGTAGGCGCGCGCCAGCAAAGAAACGTAATCGAGAGCCGCGTAGAGCGTGGCGTTGTTCAGCTCCATGGTGAGACGCCGGTCCTGGTAATCGGGGTCGAAGAGCACATTGATCCCGGCCAGTTTCCCCACCGTTTCGAAGATGATCTTGCTGGTGTTGGTGGCCTTGAAGTTGATCGGCTGTCCGGAAAGGGGCTTCAAGTGGGGAATCGCCTGGGCCGACTCCAGGCGGGTGATGGATTCCTGGTGCGCGGTCGCGACCGGGGACAACTCGGCGTGGTTCGAACCCGCCGCCTCCTCCCCCGGGCCCGGCTTGGCGGCGTCCGCCCCGGTCTTCTGCTGCTTGTGCTGGCGCTCCTGTTCCCGGATCAACTCGGCGACGCGCCGCAGGCCTTGCTGGGCGATGCCGGAGGCGGGGTCGATGGCGGCCGCCTTCTCGAACTCGGCGCCCGCCTCGGTGAGCTTGCCCTGCTCGAGCAGGTGACGTCCCTGATCGACGTGCCATTGCCCGGCCACGAACCGCATGCGGCGTGTGGCCAGCATGTAGACCTGGTTCTCGGGGTCGGCAGCCAGGGCCTGCTGGTAGCTCTGCATCGCCTGGTCATACTGCTGCGCCTGCTCGGCCCGGCGGCCCGCCTGGTAAGGCTTGTCGCCCTTGGGAGCGGCCGCCAGCGGCCCAGTGGCTACCAGGGCCAGCCACAGGGCCAGCCCGGCCACCGCCAGCGCCCGCAGGGACCGCCCGCTCAGAGTCCTCCGGCTGGTCGGCCGGAGCCTTTCGGTGCGTGTGCTAAAATTAGTCATTTCCGGCACTTTCACCCGTAGCGATCCATATGTCTTGACGCTCCCGGCAGCCACGGCGTGGAGGGATTTTTCGCAATGGCTAAGCCTACGGAGTGGGGAGACCGGGTGTTAAGCGCCAACCGGCACGCCGGCCACGACTACCTGCTGCTGGAGCGGTTCGAGGCCGGGCTGGTGCTGGCGGGCACCGAGGTCAAGGCCGCCCGGGAGGGCAAAGTGCAGCTCCGCGACGCCTACGCGTCCATTGAGCAGGGCGAAGCCTGGCTCCACAACGTCCACATCAGCGAATATTCCCACGGCAACCGGGAAAACCACGAACCGATGCGCCGCCGGAAGCTGCTGCTGCACCGTGCGGAGATCCACAAGCTGATCGGCAAAACCCGGGAGAAGGGCCTCGCGCTCATCCCGCTCAAGTTTTATCTCAAGAAAGGAAAGATCAAGTGCGAGCTGGCACTGGCCAAGGGCAAGAAGCTCCATGACAAGCGGGAGGCGGAACGCGCCAAGACCGCCGAGAGCGAAGCCCGCGAGGCCGTCCGCGCCCGCCGCGACCGTGAGTGACGCATGAAACTGACCCTGACCCACCAAGCCCCGGAACTCCTCGAAACTGAAGCTCTCGTCGCCATTGTGTTCGATACGGGGGATGACACCGCCACAGGGGAACCCGCCGACCCCGGATTCGACCGCCTGGACTCGCTCGCCGGCGGCCTGCTCGCGGAGTTGCGCCGCTCCGGCGAACTCACCGGCAAGGCGCTTGATACGGTGCTCCTCCACCGGCCCGCCGGGCTCGCCGCCCGCCGGCTCCTCCTGGTAGGGGGCGGCAAACGAGAAAAGTGGGACCTCGCACAGTTGCGGAACGCCGCCGGGACCGCGCTGCGATTCTTGAAGGGCAAAGGGGTGCACGAGTTCGTGTTCCTGCCTCCGGACGGGCTGCCGGCCGAAACCCTGGTGACGGCCACGGCCTGGGGGCTGATCGCCGCCGACTTCGAGCCGGACTCCTACAAGACGGACAAGAATAACGACCACCGGATCGACCGCGCGCAGATTGCGGTGGGCTCGGCCGAGAGCGCCCTCGAGTCCGCTCTCGAGCGGGCCGTGGTGGTGACGGAAGCCCAGAACCTGGCCCGCGCGCTCAGCAACGAGCCGGCCAACCGCATGACCCCGCGCGAACTGGTACAGCGCGCCCAGCAGGTGGCCTACGGCTGCGGCCTCGATTTCGAGGCTCTGGACTCGGAACGTATGCGAGGTCTCGGCATGGGGGCCCTGCTGGGGGTGGCGCAGGGCAGCGCCGAACCGCCCGCCCTGATCGTGATGCATTACCGCCCTGTCGGGGTGCCTTCTTCGAACCTCCACCTGGGCCTGGTCGGCAAGGCCGTGACCTTCGACACCGGCGGTATTTCGATCAAGCCCGCCGACGGCATGGAGAAGATGAAGTACGACATGGCCGGCGGGGCCACCATGATCGGCGCCATGCGCGCCATTGCTCTGCTGAAGCCCAAGTTGAAAATCACCGCCATCATTTTGGCTACGGAAAATATGCCTTCAGGCAAAGCGCAAAAGCCGGGCGACGTGCAGATTGCAATGTCGGGCAAATCGATTGAGATCATCAACACCGACGCCGAGGGCCGCCTGGTGCTGGCCGACGGTCTCTA
>JBGPDC010000021.1:0-44459 GCA_041482115.1 Terriglobia bacterium
GCCAGTGTAACTGCTTAGCAGGCAGCCCTGTTCGGCCACTCCAGCACCTCTCCGTCGAAGTCGGGCTCGGCCGCCTTAGGTCCCATGCTAGCACACGGGTTAGAATGGTGCGTTGGCGAAGCCAGCCAACTCCTGAACAATGACCCGACGCGAATGGTTGATGGGAATTACGGCCGCCGCGGCGCTTCCGGCGCCGGCCGCCGAGCCCGAATGGAGTAAGCTCGCCGACGAGGCGATGGGACACCTGCGGGGATACCTCCGCATCAACACCTCGAACCCGCCCGGCAACGTCGAGGCGGCGGTACAGTTCCTGGGCGGCCTCCTCGAGAAAGAAGGCATCCGCACCGAGCGGCTGGTGGGCGGACCGGGCCGGCCCAACCTGCTCGCGCGGCTCAAAGGCAACGGCAGCAAGCGTCCGGTGCTGCTGCTGAATCATACCGATACGGTTCCGGCCGACCGCAGCCGCTGGCAGACCGATCCCTTCGGGGCCGAGATCCGGCTGAACCGCGTGTGGGGACGCGGCGCCGTCGATATGAAATCCACCGGCATCCTGCACCTGATGGCGATGTTGCTGCTGGCGCGGCAGAAGGTGCCGCTCGCGCGTGACGTGATCTACGCGGCCACGGCCGATGAAGAGGTCGGGGGCGACGCCGGCGCCGTCTTTCTGCTCGCCAAGCACGCCGACAAGGTGGAAGCCGAATACGTTTTCGACGAGGGCGGCTTCTCGGCGAACCGTCTCTTCACGGCGGAAGGCGAAGTCCACGGCGTGTCGGTGGCCCAAAAGCAGGTGCTGTGGCTGCGCCTGACGGTGGAGGGCACCGCGGGACACGGTTCGCAACCCAAGCCGGACAACGCCGTGGCCGCGCTCGCGCGGGCGCTGGCCCGCATCAGCGCCGCCGAGCCGCCGCATCCGGCCGAGCCGATCCTGGCCCAGATGGAGCGCCGTCTCGGGGTGCTCACGAGTAACCACTTCGCCGACGCCATCCGGCGCAATACGATTTCCTTCACCACGCTGCGGGCCGGGGTGGGCGAGCCGCCCAAGGAAAACGTGGTCCCCTCGCTGGCCACGGCGACGATCGATTGCCGCCTGCTGCCCGCGCAGTCGCACACCGAGTTCATCGACTGGTTGCGAAAGACGGCGGCCGAGCCGAAACTCAAGATCGAGATTGTGCAACACAAGCCCTCGGCGCCCCCCAGCCCCACCGATTCGGAGTTGTTCCGGCTGATCGAGCAGACCGTCGAGCGCCACTCTCCCAAGGCGAAGCTCACGCCTTACCTGACGCCCTTCGGCACCGACGGCAACTACTTCCGCCGGCCCGACCGGCACGTCTACGGGTTCTTCCCGGTGGTGATCTCGGCCGAGGAGGTCATGTCGATGCATTCGGATGTCGAGCGCCTTCCGGTGGCGCCTTACGAGAAGGGGCTGCGGATGTTCTACGAAGTGGTGGCGGGGATCGCGCGCGCCTGAGGAGCGAGGAAGCATGAAGCTGGCGGATAAAGTTGTGGTGGTAACCGGCGGCGGCACCGGCATGGGCCGCGCCACGTGCCTCTTGCTCGCGCAAGAGGGCGCTAAGGTGCTTGTGAACTACGCCCATTCGCGGGAGGAGGCCGAGTCGGTAGCCGGCGAGATCAATGCCAGCGGCGGCGCGGCGTTCGCCTACCAGGCCGACGTGACCAGCCAGGCGCAAGCCAAGCAGATGATGGACGCCGTGGCATCGCGCTGGGGGCGGCTGGACGTCCTGGTGAATAATGCCGGCTGGAGCACGCGGGTCCCGCACGACCGGCTCGACGACCTCACCGACGAGATTTGGGACCGCACCCTCAACACGAACCTGCGCGGGCCGTTCTACTGCGTGCGGGCCGCGGTGCCGCTGCTGCGCCGGCAGCCCGGAGCTTCCATCGTGAACATCGCTTCGGTGGCGGCGTTTCACGCGAGCGGCAGCTCGATGGCCTACGCGGCGGCGAAGGCCGGCCTGGTGACGCTTACGCGTTCGCTCGCGCGCGTGCTCGCGCCGGACATCCGGGTGAACGTGCTGTGCCCGGGTTTCGTCAAGACTCGGTTTGCCGGCTGGCCCGAGGAAGCTTTCGAGAAGGCCCGCGAGGTCACCCCGCTGCGGCGCCTCGCGACCGTCGAAGATGTCGCCAAAGGGGTGCTGTTTCTCGCGGCCGATGCGGAGGCGCTCACCGGCGAGGCCATCGTCATCGACGGCGGCGTTTTCCAATTGGGCCGGTCGAGGTAAACGAAGTTGCGCGGCGTCCGGCTGCTCGTTGCGCTGCTGGCGGTCCTGTGCGCCGGCGTGGCCCGGGCGGACCTGGCGGCGCTGGCGGTGCTGGACGGGGCCTCCGGCTACGAAGGGGCCGTGCTCGACTACGTGCGCCAGCGCGTGGGCGGCCGCCAAGAGGTCGATAACACCGGCTCGCTGACCGCTACCTTCGGCAGCGGCCGCCCGCACACTCTACTCATCGCGGGATTGGACGAGCCCGGCTACGCCGTCTCGGGCATCACCGAGGAGGGCTACCTGCGGGTGCAGCGGCTGGGCGCTTCCCTGCCGCATCCGGCGTTCGATGCCTTCTTCCGCGCGCAGCCGGTACGCGTCACGACCGCGGCGGGCCGCGCGCTCAACGGCGTCTTCGCCGTCCCGTCTGTCCACCTGCAGCCGGAGCGCAACGCGCTCTCGCGCACCGATTCTCTGGAGCTGTTCTACCTGGACGTCGGAGCCCGCAGCCGCCGCGAGGCCCGCGAGGCCGGGATCGACTTGCTGGACCCCGTGACGCTCGAGAAGGCCTTCGTGCGGCTGGGCGCCTCGGGACGCGTGAGCGGACCGTGGGTCTCCGGGCGCGCCGGCGCCGTGATTCTCCTCAGCCTGGCGCGGCGCATGGCGGCCAGCCCGCCGCCAGGAACCGTGACGCTCGCGTTTGTCGCGCAGCAGTATGGCGGGCACCGGGGCTTGGCGCGCCTGGCCGAGCGCGTCGACGCCGATCGCATCCTGTGGCTGCGGGCGGGCAGCGATCCCCAGCCGGACCTTAACCTCAACACCAACCCGGCGGCGGCGCCGGCCGCCGAGCTGCATCCGGCCATGCTCAACGAACTGCTGGCGCTCGCCGGGAAGCGCGGGTTCAAGCTGGAGCGTGGCACGGCCGAGAAGCTCGAAGTGCCGGCGTTCTCGAAGGAAAACATCTGGAAGCATCCGGAGCGCGTCGCCACCCTGACGCTGGGCGTGGAGAACGCCGGGACGCCCGTGGAGATCCTATCTCTGCCAGTGCTCGAGAAGATTGAGGGATTGGTGGCGGAATTCGCCGCGATCCGCGGCGGGGCGAGCAGCCTGACGGCTGCGGAGACGCCACCTCCCGCGGCGCGGCCTTCCTCGACGCTCGAAACGCTGCTGGGCGTTTACGGCGTGAGCGGACGCGAAGCCACGGTGCGGCAGACAATTCAGTCCTTGCTGCCGGAGTGGGCGCGCGAGGCGTCCCGTCTCGATGCGCGCGGGAACCTGGTCGTCCGGGTCGGCGAGCGCCCCGAGAAGCTCTTCCTCGCCCATCTGGACGAGCTCGGCTACCGCATCACGAGCATCGAGCTCGACGGCCGGCTGCAGGCTGAGACGCGCGGCGGCTCGGTGGGCGAGTTCTCGGAGTGGCACGACGGTTTCGTGCTGACCGCGGCGCGGGCGCTGCCCGCCGTCCTCATTAGCGGCACCTACGCCGAAACCAAGGCGTGGGTTGAGATGGGGGCCGCCTCGGCGGCCGAGGCAGTGGCCATGGGCGTGAAAATCGGCGACACTTTCGCGCTGCGCAAGAGCTACCGGCCCTTGCTCGGCGGCCGTGTGAACGCCCGCTCGCTCGACGACCGCATCGGCTGCGCCGTGCTGGTGGATTTGCTCCGGTCGGTCAAGCGCGAAGAGATCCGGCCGGGCACGTGGTTCGCGTTCGTGGTGGAGGAAGAGGTCGGGCTGCTCGGCAGCGGTTTCCTCGCCGAGGGCGTCAAGCCGCGCGAGGTGTACCCGATCGACACCTTTGTTTCTTCCGACTCGCCGCTCGAGAATTCCCGCCTCGCGCTCGCGCGGCTGGGCGAAGGCTTCGTCATACGAGCGCTGGACTCGAGCGGGATGACCCCACCGGCGGCCGTGCGCCAGGTGACGGCGCTGGCTCGGCAGCTCGGCATTCCGGTGCAGTATGGCGTGACCGCGGGCGCCAACGACGGCTCGCAGTTCGTGGCCGGCGGCGCGGTGAATATTCCGCTCTCGTGGCCGCTGCGCTATTCCCACTCTCCGGCCGAGGTGGCCGACACCGCCGACATCGAATCGCTGCGGCGCATCGTGCGGTCGCTCGCGACCCGTTAAGGCCGCGTTCCGAGGACAATCGCTTGATCGTAGAGCTGGTCCTGGTCGCGATGGTCAATGCGGACGTCGCGGAAGCCCGCCTCGCGCATGAGAGCGGCGACGTCATCTGGTGAGAAGAGGCGGAAGCCATGCTTGGTGAACGCGACCTTCTCCATCTTGTCCTTCGAACGAATCGACACGGCGGCGCGGCCGTCCCTCTTCAGAACTCGGAGGATCTCGGAGAGCCCTTGCGGCGCATCCGGCCAGAAATAGATCGTGTTGATCGTGAGCACGCGGTCGAAGGCTTCTGCGGGAAAGGGGAGGCGCGAAACGTCGCCGAGCTGCACCTGGAGGCGCCCTTGCGCGATCTGCCGGCGGAACCGGCGTTCGGCCTGCCGGACCATGTCGGGCGCAAAGTCCACGCCCGAGACCATGCCGTCCGTTAGGAGTTCAGCGAGACGCGCCAGCGCATAGCCGCCGCCGAAGCCCACGTCCAGCACCTGGTGTTGCGGCTGCGGAGCGAGGAGCGCGAGGGTGGTATCAACAATCCGGCGGTTGGCGAAGTTCATCAGGCGGCTGGCCACCAGCGAGCCGAACCAGCCGCTCGGCTGACGGAACTGCGACGCGAGGAAGCGCCCCAGCGGCATGCGGTTCCGGCTTACTCGAAGTCCGCCCGCAATTCGCGCCACGCCGGCAAAGCGGCCAGTGTCCCGAAAGCCTCGAGGGGCACGGTGATCTCCTGGGACGTCTCGGCCTTCAGCACCGGGATCTTCACGAGGAAGCGCGCCAGCGGGGGCGCACCGGCAGGCGCGCGGCGCGGCCGCAAGGCCACCCGGAGGCTCACACTCTGGATTTCCTGGGCGCCGTGGTTGATGACCAGGGCGCGTACCTGGGGCTGATTCTTGGCGTCGTAAAAAGGACGCAGGCCGGAGATCTCCACGTTTGCGTAAGGCGAGTCGGCCGCGGGCTCGGCGACCGCCTCCGGCGCCGCAGGTTTCGCCGCCGGCTCCGCACTGCGTCCCCGCAGCACCGCCCAGCCGATGAACACCGCCGCCAGGGCCAGCAGCGCGATTCCGGCCATCAGTAGCCGCGATTGGCCCGGGGCGGCAGCAGGCTCGGGTGGCGCCGTGTAAGCGACGGGAGCGGCAGGAATCTGAGGCGGAGGCGGTGGCGCGCCGGCTGCCGGTTTCCCCGCACAGTCTGGACACTCTTTGGTGGAAAGATCCAGTTCGCGGCCGCAGGTCGGGCAGACCCAGGTAAACATCAGCCGCCGCTCAGCCGGCTGGCCGGGACGCGCCCCAGGCTCAATTCAGCGAGATCGACCCACTTGCCATCGCCGCGCTGCTGTACGAACGTCAATGACTCGACGCGCAACCAGGGCGGCTCGCCAAAGGCCTGCCACCGCCGCCTGGCGAGCTCCAGCAGCTCGGCAAAGCGTTCCGGTTGCAACTGCTGGCCCAAGGTAACGTGCGGCGTGTAGCGGTAGGGCTCCTCGTAGGCCAATGCGCCCGTGTTGAGCACGTCGTGCATTGCCGCCAGCTCGAGCGCGCCATTCAGGATCCCCAGATAGATGACCTGCGTGGATTCGAAAACTTGTATCGAACCCATCCGCACTTCAAACGGCTCGAACTGGTTGACCAGGTGGCGGGCGAACTCGATGGCTTCCGCCGGGGTGCACGCGAGCGGCCGCGGTGGCAAGATACTGACGTGGGAATGGTGGCCGGTGCCCGGCACCAGGTCTTCTCGTAGCCGGTCTGCAAATCGTGCGATCGGGCCGGCTACGTAGACCACGATCGCGTAGGAGTTTACGAGGTCCATCCGCTACAGAGAAGTCGCCCTCTCCCTTTACCTGTTTTAGCTGAAAACGGGGCCGGGCACAACTGGTTTATCGCGAGAAAGTTTTTTGCGCGGGTTCGGGCCCCTCGCATCACGCCTCCGACTCGTTGTGCCGGTGGAAGTGGCGTTTGGCGATCTCGATGAAGGCCTGGGAGGAACGCGAAAGGTACCGGTCCGTGCGGTACGCCAGGCCTACCTGGCGCTCGAGGCGCGGCTCCGCGAGCGGAACCAGCTTCAGTGTCCCCGCCTTCACTTCGGCGGTGGCGTAGCTGCGGCTCAGCAGGCTGATGCCCAGGCCGATGCCGACAAACTTCTTGATCGTCTCGACCCCCGAAAGCTCCATGGTGACGTGCACCGGGGGCCGCGCGCCGCGGAACAGCTCTTCCAGCATCACGCGGGTGCGGCTGGCCTTGGGAAAGATCCACGGGTAACGCGCGATTTCCTCCACGGTCACCACGGGCCGGGAAGCGAGCGGATGGTTGGGGGCCACCGCCACGTCCACCGGCTCGCGGAAGAGCGGGACAGTCTCGATCTCGCGCGCACTCACCGGCAGGCTGACGAAGCCGAGGTCCACCGAGTCCTCCATCAACTTCTCGACAATCTTGGTGGTGAAGTTACGGTAGACCGAGATCTGCACTTCCGGATGCCTTTTTTTGAAAACGGAGAACACCTTGGGAAGCAGGTAGAGGCAGCTCGCTTCGGTGGCGCCCAGGTTCAGGTGGCCGGCCGGATTGGGCATCAAGTCGCGCAGGGCCTCCATGGCCTCGCGCTCCACGTTGAGGATCTTGCTGGCGTGATCGAGCAGCATTATGCCGGGCTGCGTCAGAAACACTTTCTTGCCGATGCGGTCGAAGAGGCGCACTCCAAACGCTTCTTCGAGCTGCCGGATCTGCGTGCTGATGGCGGGCTGGGTGAGCCCCAGCTTGCCGGCCGCCCGGGAGAAATTCTTCAGGCGCGCCACTTCGACGAACGACCGGAACTGGTCAAAGTCCATAGGAAAAGAAGGCGAGGGTGTGGAACAATGATGAGTATACAAGAACCCTATGGATATCGAGCAGATCGCGACCTTCGTCGAAGTGGCCCACGCGGGCAGCTTCTCGAAGGCCGCCCAGCGCCTCTACCGCACCCAGCCGGCGATCAGCACGCAGGTGCGGCTGCTCGAAAAGCAGTGCGGCCAGGCGCTTTTCGTGCGCCACGCGCGGCAGGTGGAGCTGACCGTGGCCGGCAAGATCCTGCTGCGGTACGGGGAGCGGCTGCGCGAGCTGCGGGCCGGGGCGGTGGGCGCCTTGCAGGAAATGGGCCGGCACCCGCGCGGGTCCATCGTGATAGCGGCCAACGAGGCTACCGTGCTCTACGTGCTGCCCATCATGCTGCTGCAGTTCAAGCGCGACTACCCGGACATCCGCCTGGAACTGGTCCGCAACTTCTCGCGCAAGATCATCGAGAAGGTGCTCGAGAATAGTGTGGATTTCGGCGTGGTGACGCTGCCCTTCAAGCACGCCCACCTGCATGTGCTGCCGATCCACAAGGACGAGGTGGCGGTGCTGGTCCCGCCCGACCACCCGCTCGCCCGCCTGGAATCCGTGCGCCTGGAGCAGGTCGTGGAATACCCGCTGCTCTACCCCAAGACCGGCCAGACCCGCCAGCACCTGGACCGGCTGCTGCGCCGCTTTCAGGACCGGATCAAGATTTCAATGGAACTGGCGAGCGTGGAGACGATCAAGAAATTCGTGGCCACCGGCATGGGCGTCACGATCATGAGCCGGTCTTTCGCGCTGGCCGAGCACGCGGCCGGCCTGCTGCGCGTGATCCCCCTCGAAGAGAAGATCCAGCGCGAGCTGGGACTGATCTATCACCGCCACAAGTACATCTGTCCGGTGGGGGAGGCCTTTCTCTCCACCGTGCGGCGGCACTTTGTCGAACGCGTCAATGGGGGCGGACCGGGGACGTCGCCGGCTCCGGGGCCGGCGGCGGGCTGACGGCCTCGGGCACGAACCACTCCGCCTCTTCAAATCCCGCATAACGGCAGATCAGCAGCGCGCCCGTGCCGGTCTCGAGGGCGTCGCCGATGCCGATCGGCTGCAGGTCGCCGGGATTCTCCTGCAACTGCTTCCAGGCCGTGTAGGGACTCGTGGCCTCGATCTCCCCGCCGGGCTCGTAATCCTTCCGCTTGAGCTTCAGCGGGCCCGGAGCGGGCGGCGCCTGCCGGAAGTGCTGGCGCTGGGACTCCCTGAGGTAATAGATCCGGTAACGAGCCATGCTGCTATTTTGAACTAAAACAATTGGCGTCCGCTGCGTTTTTTTCGAGGGCCGGTCCCGGGGCGCTGCTTCAGCGCAGCTTGAGCTTCGAAACGTCCACCTTGGGGGGCGGAAACTGCGGATTCATCTGTTCGAGCTTATCGACGAGGATCTGGGCCACGGCCCAGTCACGTAACCACCTGCGATTGGCGGGTATTACGTACCACGGCGCCCAGGGCGTCGAGCAGCGGCCGAGGGCGTCTTCAAAGGCTTCCTGATAGTCATCCCACCGCCGGCGCTCTTCGAAGTCGGAGGCTTCGATCTTCCAGTGCTTCTCCGGATCATCGAGCCGCGCTTGCAGGCGCTGGCGCTGCTCCTCCTTCGAGATGTGCAAGAAGAATTTCAGGATTTGGGTGCCGCTTTCGACCAGGTGCTCTTCGAAGTTGTTGATGTGGCGGTAGCGCTTCCGCCACACCGCCGGAGGCACGAGCTTGTGCACGCGCACCACCAGCACATCCTCGTAATGCGAGCGGTTGAAGATGCCGATTTCGCCCTTCCCCGGCACGGCCTCATGGATACGCCACAAGAAATCGTGCCGCAGCTCCAGGCTCGACGGCCGCTTGAAGCTGGCCACCCGGCACGACTGGGGGTTGAGGCCGGAGAACACCCGGCGGATCGTGCCGTCTTTGCCGCCGGCGTCGAGGGCCTGCAGCACGATCAGCAGGGACTGCTTGGCCTCGGCGTAGAGGCGAACTTCCAGCTCCGCAAGGCGCGCCAGGGTCGCGGCCAGGTGGTCTTTGAGCTTCGGATCGTTGCGGTACGGATGCTTCTGGTAGTCGGGATCAAAGTCCTTCAGCCGGACCTTGCGGCCAGGTTTGACTTGGAACCGTTCGAGAAAGGCGCGCTGCCGCACTAGGCGGCCTCCGCCCTCGCCGGTTCGTCGGTGCTGAGCTTGCGATGCTCGCGCGCGATGCCGAAGGCCAGCAACAGCCACAGGGTTATCAGCCCGGCATTGATCGCCGCCACCGACGAGACATTCAGCTTACGAACCAGCAGGAACACTAACAGCGCGGAGAACATGTCGCCGGCGCGCCAGAAGAAACTGTCCACCACTTGCTTGCCTTTGTACTTGGCCTCGCGGCTGGTGGGCAGGAACAGCGAGTGGCGGACCGTGTTCTCGAGCGAATAGTCCGTGGAGTTCTCAGCCAGCTTAACGGCCCGAATCGCGCTCATGAGCGGAACCATGGTGATCAGCCCGTAGCCGCCCAGCGAGAGCACTGGCGGGATGAACAGGGCTCCCCGCACGCCGGCGTATTTCAAAATGCGCGACACCAGAAAGAACTGAATCACCGCCACCAGCAGGTTTTGCCAGAAGTAGAAGTTGGCGTAGTAGGCGCCGATGAGCTGGCCGACGCTAAGACCTCCGGCAGTGCCGGCCGCGACCGCCGCTTGCGCCGCCTGGCTGAACGTGCGGCCCATGATGTATTCGCCGTTGGTGTTGACAAGCTGGATGGTGAGCGTCAGCAGGCCGATGTAAAGCAGATAGCGCTGCCGCAGCACCAAATGGAAGCCGCCTTCCTTCGCGAGCGGCTGATCCGCCTCTGCCTGGCGGGTGGCGCGTGCCAGTTGCGCCTTCTCGCGCCGGTCGATTACGTTTGTCATCACCAGGCACACCGCCAGCAGTCCCGCCGCCACCAGCATCAACTGGTAGACGCCCAGCGGCTCCACCAACTGCTCGGCGATCTTCGCGCCGGCCACCGCGCCCGTCGCGCTGCCCACGCCGACGATCGCAAACAACCGCTTGCCCTGCTCGGGGGTGTAAACGTCGTTGGCGAACGACCAGAACTGCGCGATCACCATGACGTTGAAGATCCCCACCCACAGGAAGAACGGCACCCCGAGGGACACCCCGGCGTGTCCCAGCGCGTAGAACAACACCAGGTTGGTGATAAAAAACAGGGTCACGCTGTTGATGAGCCGGACCCGGCGGACTTTGCTCGCGAAGGCCCCGTAGGCCGGAATGATGAAGAGCAGCAGTCCCGCCTGCAGGGCGCCGCTATAGCTCTTGATCTCGGCGCCACCGCCCGAAAGAATCAGCGCCTCCCGCACCGGCTTGAGGATGTAATAGGAGCACAGCAGCAGGAAGACGTTGGAGGCTAGCAGCAGCGCGGTGACCGCTTCGCCGGAGTGTATCTCGGCCGCGACGCTCAGCAACCGATCGAGCCAGGATTTCGGCGCCGCTGCCGGCGCTGTGAGCGTGGACGCAGCCATAGGCCCTCAATTCTCCTTCACCACGCGGCGGATTTGCAAGCTCTGTCTCCGAGGCGCGGCCTCGCCGGCCGGAACGGACGGGCCGCAAGATAGAATGGTCCAGGACCACCTCATGCCCGAGCCCCGGCCCGCGATCCTGGTTTTGGACGACGAGGCCATGATCACGTCGAGCCTCCAAACCCATCTCGAGCTCGACGGCCGGTACGACGTCGTGGCGTTCGATTCCCCCGCCGCGGCCCTCCAATATCTCGAGACCCACCCGGTGGACCTGATCATCTCCGACCAGATGATGCCCGAGATGAGCGGCCTCGAGTTCTTCGAGCGCGTCAAGCGGATCCAGCCGGAATCGATCCGGATCCTGCTGACCGGCTACGCGCAAAAGGAAGACGCCATCCGGGCCATCAACGAAATTGGGCTCTATCAATACCTGGAGAAGCCGTGGTCGAGCGCCGAGCTGGACCTCGTGGTCCGCAACGGTCTCGAGCGGCGCCGGCTCTATACCTCGCTGCAGGAACAAATCGGCGATCTGCAAGTAGCGGGCCACGAGATCGACCGGCTGAAAGACGGCCTGGTCGCGCTCTACCTCGAAAAGAGCGTCCGGCCGGGAGCGGAAGGGACCCCCGCCACGGACGCCGTCGCCGAGGTCCGGGGCGAGCTGCGCCAGATCGTGGGCAGCGAGGTTCGCTCCAGCACGCGCCGCCTGCTCTACGCCTTTGTCGCCGTGTCGGTGTTGCTGATCGCGAGCGTCTCCTACATCGTCTACGGCACGTTTTTCTCCATCCGGCGGGAGGCCGCCGGCCTGAAGGTGCAGTTGAGCGAGATCAAGAGCAGCCAGCTCAAGGAGGCGGATGTCCGGCGGTGGCGAGCCGAGGTCGCCGCCGCGGCCCGCGAGGCTGATCCGGGCGAGAAGATCATCGCCGACTACGAGGGCAGCGTCTGCCTGATCCAGGGCGCATTCATTTTCCGCGACCCCGCGAGCGGCCGGCCGCTGCGTTTCGCCGCCGCCGGCCCGGAAGGCCAGCCGAAGGTCGATGCCTCCGGCAATGTCGATCTCACGCTCGACGGCGACGGCCCGCCGCTCGAGCAGTCCTACACCGGCACCGGCTTCCTGGTCACCTCGGACGGCCAGGTCATCACCAACCGCCACGTCGCGCAACCGTGGTGGGCCGACGCCCAAGCGCAGAAGATCCTGGAATCCGGATTGCGGCCAGAGGTGCGCTTCTTCGTCGCCTATTTCCCGAATCACAAGGAGCCCTACCGGGTGAAGACGCGAAAGGTCTCCGAGGAGGCCGACGTGGCGCTCCTCGAGGTCAGCCCGGCGCAGGACCTGCCCCGCCCTATCCCCCTCGAGGAAAACCCGGAGGCCGCCAAAGCCGGAGCGCCAGTACTGCTGATAGGTTTCCCGCTGGGTCTCGAGGCGCTGCTGGCGCGCGCCAGCGAGAAGGATCTGGTTCAAATCCCGAATCTCGAGAAGTTGAGCCTGCAGCAAATAGGACGCGAGCTGGCGCGCCGCGGGCTGATCCGCCCCTTCATCACCCAGGGGCACATCAGCAACGTCACCAAGGAGTTGCTGGTTTACGACGCCGCCACCACGCTCGGTGGCAGCGGCGGGCCGTTGCTCAGCCGCGACGGGAAGGTCGTCGCGGTGAATTTCGCCGTGCTGGAACACTTCAGCGGCGCCAGCATGGGACTGCACGTCCGCCACGCCCTGGCCCTGCTCGCCAAGTAGTGCTCGTGAAGGAAGGTCTCTCAGGATCCTATCGACTGCCGCCGCGTCCGGCCCAGCAGTTGCTTGGCGCGCTCGAGGGCCTTGCTCTCGGCCTCTTCGCGCGTCGCGCCTTCCGCGCGGGCGATATTGGCGCCGGGCGAGACATTATCGGCGGTGCAACGGTAAACCTCGCCCAGCCGGTAGGACGTCAGCTTCACCTGCCACCCGCCCTCTACCTCCAGGGTCCGCGTGGCGTGCTCCTCCGCTTTCATGGCTCCCTCCTCCCGGCCTCAGGAGGCCGCCGCCGCGGCCGCGCCACGTTCGACCGGTGCGCCCACCAGGTTGCCCCACTCGGTCCAGGAGCCGTCGTAGTTAGTGACGTTCTTATACCCGAGCAGATAGGTCAGCACAAACCAGCTATGGCTCGACCGCTCGCCGATCCGGCAGTAGGCGATGATCGGGCGGTTGCCGCTGATGCCGGCGTTGGCGTAGAGCGTCTTGAGTTGGTCGGCCGTCTTGAAAGAACCGTCCTCGTTGCAGGCTTGCGCCCAGGGGATGCTCCGCGCGCCGGGAATGTGACCGCCCCGCTGGCACGTCTCTGGTAGTCCCGGGGGCGCCAGAATCTCGCCCGTGAACTCCTGCGGGCTGCGGACGTCCACCATATCGGCCGACTTCTTCGCCAGCGCCTCCTGCACCTGCGGCAGGAATGCCCGGATTGAGAGGTCAGCGTTCTGAGCTTTGTAGGTCGCCGGCGTGACTTTGGCGGCGTCCTTGGTCAGCTCGCGGCCCTCGGCCAGCCACTTCTTGCGGCCGCCGTTCATCAGGCGCACGTCCTTATGGCCGTAAATCTTCAGTTGCCACAGGGCCCACGCCGCGAACCAGTTGTTGTTGTCGCCGTAGAGAATCACCGTGGTGTTGTTGCCGACGCCGGAGCTGCCCATCAGGCTCTCGAAGGCCGCCTTGGGGATGATGTCCCGCTGCACGGTGTCGCACAACTGCGTGTTCCAGGCCCAGCCGATGGCTCCGGGGATATGACCCTCGTCGTACGCCTTGGTGTCGACGTCGACTTCCACAATGCGGAGCGAGGGATTGTTCAGGTTCTGGGCTACCCAGTCGGTGGAGACGAGAACCTCCGGATGTGCGTAGTCAGCCATAGCAATTCCTCCTGTGAAAAGGTTGCACTCCTGGGGTGAACTGTGATTCTACTACAAGGTGGGAGAGGTCTGGCGCAGGGCTCCGATGGCAGGGTCTCGACAGTAATATACATACTAGCCATCGGCTCTACGCTCCCTATTACTACCAACGGAATTAACAGCAGTTTGATTTTCACTCTTGCCAAAAGCGGTGTAGAATCCTTTCTGCGCCGCCTGGCGCCACTTCTGGTTCGGAGGAAAAATTCCCATGATGAAACGATGGCCTTGTCTGCTCGCTGGCGTAGCTCTCACCGCTTCGGTGGCTCTCGCTGACTCCCCCGCCAACTGCACAGGGTTGCCCACCGCAGCGCAACTCAAGACCCAACTGATCGCCGCCGCCCAGGCCAACAACACAGCGCTCATCACGGCTGGTCTCTCGATCAGCACGACCGTGCCTGATGTCGGAGGGCTCTTCGAAGGCTCGAGAATGTGGGCGGCCGTGGTGAACCGCGACGGCCAGATTTGCGCTTTTGCCACCTCGACGAATGACCCCACGCAAGTGTGGCCCGGCAGCCAGGCCATCGCCAAGGCCAAGGCCTACACCGCCAATGCTTTCAGCCTGGACAGCCTGGCCCTTTCCACGGCCTTGCTCTACACCTTTACCCAGCCGGGACATTCCCTGTGGAGCCTGGGGGGGTCCAATGTGTTTAACCCTGCGTTCTTGGCCGCCCCCAACGGGAACAACGGCGGAACCAACCAGATCGCTGGTGGGCAGATCTTCTTCGGCGGTGGCGTGCCCCTTTACAGCCCGGGCACTAAGATCATCGGCGGGCTGGGCGTCAGCGGCGACACGTCTTGTGCTGACCACGAGGTAGCCAAGCGTGTTCGGTTCCTGCTCGGTATGGGCAAGGGCACCAACGACGCCTTCGTCGATGACATCACCTACTCGGGCACCGACGGCGCGAGCGTTTTCACGCACCCGCTGTGCGTGCATACGTGGCGCAATGGCGCGTTTATCGGTGAGGAAGCCGCGGCTACCGGTTACTGAGACGCCTGTAACGAGCGCAGCGCGGCCTGCGTCTGCGGGTCGCGCTGCGCTTCAATCTCGTCGCCCTTCGCGACGCCCAGGGCCAAATTGAAGATCTCGGTCTTGAGGCGGTTGCGGAAGTATTCCCGGTTGGCGCTCCACTCGCTTACCGTCGGGCGGATCTGCCGCGCGGAGAGGAACTGCTGGAAGTCGTCGAGCAGTTCGGGGGCCACTTCGAAATTCTCGGGAATCTGGGGGTTCGCCGCGACGTAATTGCGGGCGAAGTTCAAAACGGAGGCCGACGCCTCTACCGCTACCTGCAACGGATTCAGGCCGGCCGGGTGGACCACCTCGTCAGGTGTGATGCCGCCGGCCGAGCGCAGGGCGCGTCCTGCGTCGGTCTGATAGCCGGCCCCCTGGTGCGCACCGAGCGACTTCTGGAGCGTCGGCAGCGGCTTCTGGATGGAGCGTCCGCTGGGCGTGAAGTAGAGCGCCGTAGTGAGGGCCAGGCCGGTCGACTCCGGCAAGTCGAACACCCGCTGCACGAGGCCTTTTCCGAAGCTCGGCTCGCCCAGGATCTTGGCGCGGTCGTGGTCCTGCAGCGCGCCCGAAACGATCTCCGAGGCCGAGGCGCTCTTGCCGTTGAGGAGCACCGCCAGCGGGAAGGCGTAAGGCTGCACTCCCTCCGGCACTTTGATTTCCTCGGCAGGGCCGGAGCGGCCCCGGATCGAAAGGATCACCTGGCCGGGCTTCAGGAACAGGGCCGCGATCTCGAGCGCCGCCGGCAGCACGCCCCCCGGGTTGTCGCGCAGATCGAGCACCAGTCCCTTCAGATCCTTGCCGCCGAGCTTCTCGAGGGCGGCGTGCATTTCCTCCGGCGTCTTCTCCTCGAAGCTCTCGACCTTGATGTAGCCGATCCCCGGCCGCAGCAGGAACGCCCGCGACACGCTGGGCGAAGCGAACTCCGCCGGCACGAGGAGAAACGGCATCAGGGTTGCCAGGCCTGGCCGGCGCACCATGAGCTGCGCCTGTTGCTGCCGCGACTGGCCGAGCAGGGCCACCAGTTGCTCGATCTCCAGGCGGTCGAGGCGGTAGCCGTTGACTTCGACGATCTCGTCCCCGGCCGAGAGTCCGGCGCGCGCCGAGGGCGTGCCAGGCAGCGTTTGCAGCACGATCACGCGGCCGGGCGCGAGCGACACGACGCTCCCAAACCCCTTCTGGACCGACTCCTGCATGTCCTTCAGCGAACGGAACTGCTCCGGATCGAGAAATGCCGAGAAGGGGTCGAGGCTGCGCAACAGACCGGGTATCACGCCGCCATAGAAAGCCTGCTCGGCCGGAATCGGATCGGCGTAGTTCTCTTCGACCGCCAGATAAGCCTGGGTGAACTGGCGCAGCAGGCGCGCGAACTCGGCCTCTTCCTGGGGCCCCGGGGCCGGCTCGCGAGGAGGCGGCGCAGCGTCCTGCGACAGACCGCGAGCCGCTAACAACATCGCGAGAAGCAATACCCGCCGCACACCGCGATTATAGCGAATAGCGCGTGCGGACCTTTTCGCCGAGGCGTTCGAGAGCTAACGTGATCAGGCGGTCGATCAGCTTCGAGTACCTGCTAAGGCTGGTGAAGCTAAGGAAACCCCGCGGCATATTGTTATGCTATCGGCATGCCGCGCCTATTACGCTCGATTCTTGTCTTAGCTCTGGTGCTGGCGGTGACGCTGGGCGCCGCCTACTACTTCCGCAGCTTCTTCTTCTATACCCTCCTCAAGCCGCTCGTGGTAATGCTTTCCAAATCCTTTATTACCACGACCAGGAGACCTGGGCCACCGCGTGGCGCGGCACAGGCGCTTTAAAGAACCCGCTTGACTTGTGGATCTTCCAGGAGATCGTCACGGAAACGCGTCCTGACGTGATCGTCGAAGCCGGCACCTATCATGGGGGATCAGCTCTCTTCCTCGCGAACCTGCTGGATCTCGACGGTCGGGGGAAAGTCGTGACGATCGACATCGCAGACTACGCTAAGAAGCCACTGCACCCTCGAATTCACTATCTGCTGGGATCGTCCACCGCGCCGGAGACGATGTCGGAGGTGAAGAGGTTGATCGCTCCCCAGGACCGGGTGATGGTGGTTCTGGACTCCGATCATCGCAAGCCACACGTTCTTCAGGAACTGCGATTGTACCACCGGCTGGTGACCAAGGACTGCTACCTGATCGTAGAAGATACCAACATCAACGGTCATCCGGTTTTTCGGGGCTTCGGGCCGGGCCCGATGGAGGCGGTCGAGGAGTTTCTGCAAGGGAACCGGGACTTCGTTCCGGACCGGAGCCGTGAGAAGTTCCTGATGACTTATAATCCCAGCGGCTACCTCCGCCGGCTTCGCTAACTTACAGCGAATAGCGCGTCCGGGCCTTTTCACCGTGACGTTCTAGAGCGAGCGCGATCAGGCGGTCGATCAGCTTTGGGTAGGGCAAGCCGCTCGCTTCCCACAGCTTGGGGTACATGCTGATGCTAGTGAAGCCCGGAATGGTGTTGAGCTCGTTGAGCAGCACGCGGCCGGTCCGGCGGTCGAGGAAAAAGTCGACGCGCGCCATGCCGGCGCACTCGCAGACCAGGAACGCCGCAACCGCCAGCCGTTGCACGCGCCGGATCTGGGGGCGCGTGAGGCGCGCCGGGATGATCAGCTCCGAGTTGTCGTCGAGGTACTTGGCCTCGTAGTCGTAGAATTCGTGCGACGGGCGAATCTCCCCCGGCACGGACGCTTCCGGCCGGTCGTTGCCCAGCACCGCACACTCGATCTCGCGCGCGTCGATGCCTTCCTCGATCAGGAGCTTGCGGTCGAACTCCGCGGCGAGATCGAGCGCCCGCTCGAGTTCCCGCCGGTCATGGGCCTTCGAGATGCCCACCGACGAACCCAGGTTCACGGGCTTGACGAACATCGGAAACCGGAAGCGCCTAACGAGCCGTCGCAGCAGCGCCGCGCGGCCCACGGCCCATTCGCTCCGCAGCACGGTGACGTGGTCCGGCGTCGGCAAGGCGCGCTCGTGGAACAACCGCTTCATCACGTCCTTGTCCATGCCGACGGCCGAGCCGAGCACTCCCGCCCCCACGTAAGGAACCCCGGCCAGATCGAGCAAGCCCTGCACGGTGCCGTCCTCACCGAAGGTGCCGTGTAGCACGGGGAATACCACGTCGATCGCCCCAGCCGAGTCCGGCACCGGCTGGATAGTGAGGGCGCGATGCTCGGAGCTGTCGAGTCCGGTCACCGGCCCCGGCAGCAGCTTCACCGATTGCGCCGGCGGCAGCCACTTTCCGGCCTTCGTGATGGCGATGGGAACGACCTCATACCGGGTCTTGTCGAGGGCGGCGATAACCGAGGCCGCGGATCGTAGCGAGACTTCGTGCTCGCCCGAGCGTCCGCCGAACAGCACCGCGACCCGCGTCTTCTTCTTCCTCACAGGATGCGCTTCCCGAGCGCAGACATAGCCAGTTCGACGGCGAGGTTGGCGGTCCGGTTTCCGGTGTCGAGGATCGGGTTTACCTCCACCAGCTCGAGCGAAGTCAGGCGGCCGGTGTCCGAGATCATCTCCATGGCCAGGTGCGCCTCCCGGTAGCTCGCGCCGCCGCGCACCGGGGTGCCCACGCCCGGCGCCTCCGTAGGGTCGAGGAAATCGAGGTCGAGGCTGACGTGAAAGCCGGCCGTGCCGTGGGAGGCGATGGCGATCGCTTGCTTCATGACCTCGCCCAGGCCCTGCTCGTCGATGTGGCGCATCGTGAAGGCCCGCACCCCCGACTTGCGGACGTGCGGCTTCTCAAGCTGATCGACCACGCGCACGCCCACCAGCGCGACGTTCTCCGGCCGAACGGCAGGCGCGTATCCGGCGAGGCGCGTCAACTCGCGCGGGCCGAGACCGATGCAGCACGCGAGGGGCATGCCGTGGACGTTGCCGCTAGGGCTGGTCTGCGGCGTGTTCATGTCGGCGTGGGCGTCGATCCAGATCAGCCCCAGGCGGCCGTGGCGCTTGTGGAAGTGTCGGCTCAGGCCCGCCACCGTCCCGATGGCGATCGAGTGGTCGCCCCCCAAAACGAGCGGAGCAAAGCCGCCCTGGAGAGCGGCGCCTGCCTGCCGCGCGACGCGGCCACAGGTCTTAGCGATCTCCTGGAGGTACTTGGCGTGCTGGCTGCCGAGAGGGGCGCGCTCCGGCAGCGCGACCTCGAGGTTGCCGGCGTCCTCGACTTCGTAGCCGAGCGCTCGCAGCCGCGCGTTCAGATTGGCCGCCCGGATTGCCGAAGGTCCCATGTCCACGCCCCGGCGGTCCTGCCCGAGGTCGAGCGGCACGCCGATGACCTGGATCTTGGAGATGGGCACGAGCTAGAGGGCGGCAAAGATCTCGCCGAGCGGAACGGCGATGGCGGGATTCTCGGTGGGGAGTAGGCCGTCGAGCGCCACGGGTGCCAGAGTTATGCTGCTCGCCATGGTTTCAGGATACACCCGACCACAAGGTCCAACGGTGGCGGGGATATGCGATAATCAGATTATCATGGAATCACATATCTCTGCGACCATGGCGGCTCGCCGGTTCTCCGACCTCCTGAATCGCGTCTATTACAAGGGCGAGGAGTTCGTCGTCGAGCGCGGCGGCCAGCCGATCTGCCGCATCGTCCCGGCGCAGCGCAAACGGTTCACCCTCGCCGATTTTGCGCGCCGGTGGGCCTCCCTCCCGAAGCCCGACAAAGGCTACTGGGACGCTGTGGAAGAGGCCATTAAGAACCAGGGACCCGCTCCTAAATCGATGTGGCCACGCTAATTGACGCAAGTATCCTCATCGCGGTCGAGCGCGGAAACCTCGACCTGAACGGCCTGCTGGCCCGGCACGGCGATTCGGAGATTCTCCTCTCCTCCATTACCGTCGCCGAGCTGCTTCATGGCGTGTACCGGGCGCGCACCGTCGAGCAACGGACCCGCCGTGAGAACATCATCGAGCACTGGCTGACCGATTTCCCGGTGGTCTCTTTCGACCTGCCCATAGCCCGCGTCCACGCGCGGCTGGGCGCGCACCTCGCCTCGCGCGGCGTAATCATTGGCGCCCACGATTTGCAGATCGCCGCCACCGCCCTGGCGCTCGACGCGTCCCTCGCCACCCGCGACGAGCGCAGCTTCCCCAAGATTCGCGGCCTGAAGCTCTTGCGGTGGTAGACCGATCTCTGTTAGGGCCGTAATCTATACAGCATGCGGGGGAAGGCGATGGTCTCGCGGACGTGCTCGAGCCCGCAGGCCCACGCGACGCACCGCTCGATGCCCATGCCGAAGCCGCCGTGCGGGACCGAGCCGTACTTGCGCAGGTCGAGATACCACTCGAAGGCCTCGCGCGGAAGCTGGTGCTCGGCGAGGCGCTTTTCCAGTAGCGCCAGGTCGTGGATGCGCTGGCCGCCGCCGATCACCTCGCCGTAGCCTTCCGGGGCCAGGACATCGACGCCGAGCGCGACCTCCGGACGGGCCGGGTCGGGCTGCATGTAGAAAGCCTTGATCGCCGTCGGGTAGCGGTGGACCATCACCGGCCGGTCGAAGTCCTCGCTCAGGAGCGTCTCGTCGGCGCCGCCGAAGTCGCCGCCCCACTGGATCTCGCTGCCCTTCTTCTTGAGCCTTTCCACCGCCTCGTCGTAGCTGATGCGCGGGAACGGGGCCTTCACGCACTCGAGCCTTGCGGTGTCGCGCCCCAGGGTCTTCAGCTCCGCCGCGCGGCGCTCGAGCACGCGCTGGATGACGAAGGTAACGAAGTCCTCGGCGAGGTTCATCACGTCGTCGATGGTGGCGAAGGCCATCTCGGGCTCGACCATCCAGAACTCGGTAAGGTGGCGGCGGGTCTTGGAGCGCTCGGCGCGGAAGGTGGGCCCGAACGTGTACACCTTGCCGAAGGCGGCCGCCGTGGCCTCGTTGTAAAGCTGGCCGGATTGCGTGAGGTACGCCTTCTCGTCGTCGAAGTAGGGTACCTCGAAGAGCGTGGTGGTCCCCTCACACGCGGCCGGCGTGAGGATGGGCGTATCGACCAATGTGAAGCCGTGGTCGTCGAAGTAGTCGCGGACGGCGCGGATCACCTCGTGGCGGACGCGCAGAATGGCATGCTGGCGCGAGGACCGCAGCCACAGGTGGCGGTGATCCATCAGGAACTCGATGCCGTGCTCCTTGGGAGTGATCGGGTAAGGCGCGGACTCCGGGATCCTCTGGAGCACCTCGACGCCCGTGACATCGAGCTCGTGACCGCCGGGAGCGCGGGGCTCGGCTCGCACCGAGCCGGTAACGATAACGGAGGACTCCTGCGTCAGGTCCTTCACGCACTCGAAGACCTCTTCGGGGACGCTCGCCTTCACCACCACGCCCTGCAGCAGGCCCGTGCCGTCGCGGAAGATGGGAAACAGGATCTTGCCGGACTTGCGCAGGTTATAGAGCCAACCGCGCAGGGTGACGGTCTGGCCGGCGAAGTCGACCGCGCGGGCGATGGTGAAACTCATCTAGAGATTCTCCAGCCAGTCGAACACGCGCCGCACCTCGTCGAGCGGGTGCTCCATGTCGGGGACTTCGCGCAGCTCGACCAACAGCGGATAGTTCTCCTCGCCTGAGCGCAGCAGCTCCATACACTCGGTCCAGTCGATGCCGCCCGGCCGCGGGCCGTTGGGGAACAGGTGGATATCGTTCACTGCATCGTTATCGTGGACGTGGGTAGAACGAATGCGGTCGCGCATCCTCTCAAAGGCCGGCTTGACGCCACCCATGATGTGGGCATGTCCCGTGTCGAAGACGAAGTGGATCGGCAGACGCGTCTGGTTCGCGAAGTGGACCAGACGCTCCGGCGTCGATAGCTCGTTGGGGATATTTTCGACCAGGATCTCGACCTGGCGGTGACCGGCGAAAATGCACAGCTCCTCGAGCGAGGTGAAGGCCAGGTCCATTTTGCGATCGTCGTATTCCTCTCCGCCCGAGCCGATGTGCTGGATGAGGTAGCGGAACGGGATCAGCTCGGCCACTTCGAGAGCCCGCTTGATCTCGTCGGTCGCGGCAATGCGCCGGCTCTTTTCAGCCTCCGTGATGGAAACCACCGCGTTCGGACCGCTGCGTCCCCAAATGGTGTCGCTGAACATGGGGGAGTGCATGGAATGCAGCTTCAGTTCGGAATCGCGGAACCAGTGGGCCAGCTCCTCTACCTGCGCGCGGTTGCGGTAGTCGAGATGCTGGCGGGCGCAGAAGATCTCGACCTCGTGGAAGCCGGCTTTGACCAGGCGGTCGAGCAGCGCGACGGTCAGATGATGGTTCACGAAGAGGTGGGTGGATACGGCGTGTCGCATAGGGGTAGGGTCAATAGCCGCGGGCCGTGCCTTCGCCGCGCGGGTCGGGCGCGCCGAGCAGCCAGCCCTCCCGGACTTGGATCGAATTCCCGTCGCCCCACGGCTCCCGAAAGGCAAGTTGGTGCCCGCGGGAGCGCAGGAGTTCGAGAGTGTCCGGGGAGAAGCCGCGATTCTCGAGGCGCAGCTCGTCCGGCCTCCACTGGTGATGGAAGCGGGGCCAGGAGACGGCCTGCTGGATATCCATGCCGAAGTCGATGACGTTCAGGAGAATCTGCAGGACCGTGGAGATGATGGTCGGGCCGCCGGGCGAGCCGCACACCAGAAACAGCTTGCCGTTGCGGGTCACGATAGTAGGGGTCATGGCCGAGAGCGGCCGCTTGCGCGGGGCGATGGAGTTGCGCTCGCCCTGCAGCAGTCCGAACAGGTTGGGCGCGCCCACCTGGGCTGTGAAGTCGTCCATCTCGTCGTTGAGCAGGAAACCGAGGCCCGTCGCGGTGACCCCCGAGCCGTAGCTGTTGTTCAGCGTGTAGGTGACGGCCACCGCGTTGCCCTCGGCATCGACGATGGAGTAGTGCGTGGTATGGTCACTCTCTGAGATCGGGAAGGCCAGCGCCCCGGGCGAGACCTCGGCGCTAGGTGTGGCGCGATCGGGACGGATGCTGCGGCGGCGCTCGGCGGCATACCCCGGCGTGAGGAGGCTGGGCACGGGTACCTTGACGAAATCCGGATCGCCGAAGTACTCGGCGCGGTCGGCGAAGAACCGGCGCATGGCCTCGGCCACGTAGTGGATCGAGGCCGCCGAGCCGGCGCCGGACTTCTCATAGCCGGTGCCGTCCAATATGTTGAGCATCTGAATAACGCCGACTCCGCCCGAGCTGGGAGGGGGCGCGGCGAGCACGTCGTAGCCGTGGTAAGAGCCGCGCAGGGGTTCGCGCTCGACGACGGTGTAGCTTTCGAGATCGGAGAGCGTGATCAGGCCGCCGTGGCGCGCCATGTCGTCGGCGAGACGGCGGGCGGTCTCACCTTGATAGAAGTCGCGAGATCCCTGCCGGGCGATGCGCTTCAGAGTAGCGGCGAGCTCGGGCTGCGTGAGCGTCTCGCCGGTCTCATAGAACTTGCCGTCGCGCTGGAAGATGCGCCGCGATTCGGGGAAGCGGGCGAGGTCCTTATTGGAACTCAGAGACTGCGCCAGACCGTAGCTGACCGGGAAGCCCTTTTCGGCCAGTTCGACAGCCGGCTCGACGAGGCTCGCCCACGGGCGCCGTCCGTATTTCCGGGAGGCGTGCTCCAGGCCCCGCACGGTGCCAGGCACCCCCGAGGCCCGGTAGCCGATGATGCTGTCTGTGGTGACCTTACCCGAAGCATCGACGTACATATCCCGCGAGGCCTTTTCCGGGGCGCGCTCGCGGAAGTCGACGAAGGTGCTGCGGCCGTCGGCGAAGCGGATCAACAGAAAGCCTCCGCCGCCCAGGTTGCCCGCGGCCGGATGCGTCACGGCCAGAGCAAAACCGACCGCTACGCCCGCGTCAACGGCGTTGCCGCCCTGCTGGAGGACCTTGAGCCCGGCCTGGGTGGCGTGGTCCTCGCGGGAGACCACTATGGCGCGCCGGGCGCGGATGGGCGCGCGGCTCGCGGCCGGAAGGATGGCCGCCACAACCAGCAGGAGACTGAAGCGGCGCGTCATAGCGAAGCCAATTCTATCCCGATGATAGCAGGGGGTGCACGAAGGCCAGACGGTACAATGACGAAAGGAGATCCCTATCATGCCGCAATGGTTCTTGGAGCCGGGGCACACGGCCGCGGGGTTTTGCGCCCGGCACATGATGGTGACGTTCGTCCGCGGGCACTTCAAGAACGTGCAAGGCAAGCTGCGATTTGATCCGGCGGCGCCCGAGAAGTCGTCGGTCGAGGTGACGATCGACGCGAAAGGCATCTGGACGGGCGAACCCGACCGCGATGCCCATTTGCGGAGCGCCGATTTTCTGGACGTGAAGAACCATCCGACGATCCGCTTCCGCGGCGATCAGGTGGCGGTGATGGGCGAGCACGACTACGACGTGAACGGAGACCTGACGATCCGGGGCGTGACGAAGAAGGTCACACTGCACGTCACGTACCTCGGCCAGTGGCAAACGCCCTGGTGGGAGGGCGGCGAGGACCGCGGCCCCAAGACGCGCGCCGGCTTCACCGCCTCGGCCCGCATCAACCGGCACGACTTTGGTGTGAGCTGGAACAGCGTGCTCGACCGGGGCGGCGTGGTCGTGGGTAATACCGTGGACATCACGATCGACGCCGAGGCGGTATTAGAGGACTGAGAAAACTACAAGAATCCTCAAATGTAAGTCTGCTACAATCAGGTAGGTTAGGGGGTGCCTTGTGGCTTCCTTGTTGGACTCTGCCGAGCAGGCTGTATCCGTGACGCAAGTGTCCCGCGGCGCCAAGGGTATCTTCGAAAGGCTGAGGAAGGGGCAGGCAGAACGGCTGGTAGTCATGAAGAACAACGCTCCGGCTGCCGTAATGCTGTCCGTGAAGGCTTTTGAAGCCCTGATGGAGGAAGTGGAGGACCTGCGGCTGGAAGCGGTCGCCCGCCGCCGATTGCGGACGCTCGATCGGTCCAAGACTCTTTCTCACCGGGAGATGATGCGGCGCTTCGGCTCCGCCCGTGAAGAATGAGTTGGGGTGTCCGCTATCACCCGGACGTAACCGACGATCTGCAGAGTTTGGGACCAAGCGTCAGTGCTCGCGTGATCAAGGTCATCGACACCCGGATTCATCAGGGGGAGCCTGACAAAACTGGTAAGCCCCTGGCCGGAGAACTCACGGGGTGTCGGCGCATCCGGGCGGGCGATGTGCGCATCATCTATCGTGTGGAAGCGCAGAAGCGCGAGGTAATGGTTCTCGCCGTTGGACCGCGCCGGCACGCCGAGGCATACGCGCGAGCCCAGCGCCGCCAACGGCGGTAGCGCTGCCCCTGTAGCATAATGAAGTCTGCGGCGCGTTTTCCCATGCGAATCTGTTATCTCGACTGCTTTTCCGGCATTAGCGGCGACATGCTGCTCGGGGCCCTGGTGGACGCTGGGGCGGACCCGGCGGAGATCGCCCGGGGCATCGCGCAGTTGGGCCTGGAGGGCGTGTCGCTCACCTTCGAGAAGACTGCGCGCCGGGCCATTGCCGCCACGCGCCTGAAGATCACCGCGCCGGACGAAGAGAAGCACCGGCACCTCTCGCACATCGAGAAGCTGATCCAGGGGGCGAAGCTCGCGCCGCGCGTGGAGCAGCGGAGCCTGGCGATCTTCCGGCGGCTAGGGGAGGTCGAAGCGGCGATCCACCAGATACCGGTGGAGAAGGTTCATTTCCACGAGGTAGGGGCGATCGATTCAATCGTCGATATCGTCGGAGCGTGCCTGGCGCTCGAGGCGCTCGGGATCGACGAGATTCACTGCTCGCCGCTGAATGTCGGGTCCGGGACGGTCGAGTGCGACCACGGGACGCTGCCGGTGCCGGCGCCGGCGACCGCGGCGCTGCTCGCCGGCAAGCCGGTTTACGCGCGTGGCCCGGCGCTGGAACTCACGACGCCGACCGGAGCGGCGGTGGCGGCGACGCTGAGCGCCAGCTTTGGCTCGCTGCCGGCGATGCACCTCGCCAGCATCGGCTACGGCGCGGGCGGCCGGGACTTCCCCGAGCACGCCAACGTGTTGCGCGTGCTGATCGGCGAGCGCAGCACGGCCACCGAGGCGCCCACCGTCGCGGTGATCGAGGCCAATATCGACGACCTGAGCCCGCAGGTGCTGGCCTACGCCTCCGAGCGGTTAATGGACGAGGGGGCTCTCGACGTCTCGCTCCAGCCGCTGCTTATGAAGAAAGGCCGGCCGGGGACGTTGCTGCGCGTGATCGCGCGTCCCGAGGACCTGGACCGGCTCGCGCAACTGGTGTTCGCCGAGACCTCGACGCTGGGGCTGCGAATCTATCCGGCCGAGCGAAGGGTGCTGGCGCGCGAGTTTGTCGAGGTCCAGACGGCGTACGGCAAGGTGCGGGTGAAGGTGGCCGAGACCGGGTCATTCGCGCCGGAATACGAGGACTGCCGGAGACTCGCGGCCGAGACCGGCACGCCGCTGCGGCAGATTTTGAGCGAGGCGAACGCCGCTTACCGGAAGAGAAAGAACGGATGAAATACTACCTGACCACGCCCATCTACTACGCGAACGGCGCACCGCATATCGGGCACGCTTATTCGACCGGGGTGGCCGATGCGATCCGGCGGTTCAAGCGCATGCAGGGCTTCGAAGCCGTAGTGACCACGGGCATGGACGAGCACGGCCAGAATGTCGAGCGCGCGGCCAAGGCGGCCGGGAAGAGCCCGCAGGAATTCGTGGACGCCTTTGCGGACGTGTGGCGCCGCCAGTGGGACCGGATGGGGTTCCAATACGATCGCTTCGTGCGCACCTCCGACCCTCGGCATCACGAGACGGTGAAATGGCTCTTCGAGCGTTGCCGCGAGCGCGGCTATATTTACCTCAACGCCTACACGGGCCAATATTGCTTCCACTGCGAGCTCTACGTGAACGACGCGAAGCCGGGCGACCCGTGTCCCGATTGCGGGCGTCCGACCGAGACCGTCACGGAGGAAAACTACTTCTTCAAGCTCTCCGCGTTTCAGGAGCGGCTCCTCGACCTCTACCAGCGGGAGCCTAAGTTCATCCAGCCGGAAACGCGGCGCAACGAGGTGCTCTCGTTCGTTAAGGGGGGACTGAACGACCTCTCCATCACCCGGACCACGATCCAGTGGGGCATTCCGGTGCCGGCCGAAGGCAAACACGTTTTCTATGTATGGTTCGACGCGCTCACCGCTTATATCACGGGAGCCAAGGACGGCAACCTGTGGCCGGCGGACCTGCACCTGATCGGCAAGGAGATCGTGCGGTTCCACGCCGTCTACTGGCCGGCGTTCCTGATGGCGGCCGAGCTGCCGCTGCCGAAACGGATCTTCGCCCACGGCTGGCTGCTCTTCGAGCAGGACAAGATGAGCAAGTCGAAGGGCAACGTGGTGAAGCCCGAGCCGATCCGGCAGGTCGCGGGCACCGACGCGCTGCGGTACTTCCTGCTGCGCGAGATCGTCTTCGGGCAGGACGGCAGCTTCAGCTACGACGCACTGGTGGGGCGCTACAACTCGGACTTGGCCAACGGCCTCGGCAACCTCGTAAGCCGCACGCTCACGATGATCAACCGGTACTGCGGCGGGATCGTCCCGCAGCCGGCCGACGGGTTGGACTTCGAAATCGGGAAGAGGGCGCGCGAGGTCATGGTAGAGGCCGTCGACTGCTTTGAGAACTTCGAGTTCTCGCGGAGCTTGGAGAGCATCTGGTCGCTGCAAGCGATGGTCGATAAGTACATCGTCGAGCACAAGCCGTGGGACCTGGCGGCGCGCGGCGACGACGGCAAAGCGCAGCTTGAACAGGTGCTGGCGACGGCGGCCGAGGTCCTGCGGGTGGTTACGGTGCTGCTGTATCCGGTGATTCCAGACGCGGCGCAGAAGATCTGGCGGCAGCTTGGCGAGGGTGAGCCACTCGAGACCCAGCGCGTGGACCGCCTGGAGTGGGGGCAGGGTGCGGGCGGTAAAAAGCTCGGCGCGATCGAAGGGGTGTTCCCCAGACTTGACAAAACGGAGGCGATTGGCAAGATGCGCGAACTCGAAGAGCAAGCGAACCAACCGCCGGCGGCGCCCACCCTGTCCCCTGCCCCAGCCGCGGCCCCCGCCTCCGACGGCAAGATTACGATCGACGACTTCACGCGCGTCGACTTGCGGGTGGGCCTGGTGAAGTCGGCCGAGCGGGTGAAGGGGGCCGACAAGCTGCTGCACCTGATGGTCGATATCGGGGAGCCCGAGCCGCGCTCGATCGTGGCCGGGATCGCCCTCGCCTACACGCCAGAGCAAATGGTGGGCAGGAAGGTCGCAATTGTCGCCAATCTTGCCCCGCGCAAGCTGCGGGGGGTGGAGTCGAACGGGATGATCCTGGCGGCGTCCCTCGAGGGGGGCCAGCCGGTGCTAGCGGGGTTCCTGGAAGAAGTGCCGGTGGGCTCCAGGCTGAAGTAAGGCAGGCAGCTACGCCAAAAAGTTAAGGGCGCGAGTTGCCGCGCCCTTAATGGAGAAGCACAAGGAGAAAGGACCTGCCTACTGATGAATCACACGCAACAGCTTAAACTTTCGGAGGCGCCACTCAGCCTCCTACTCAGTATTCTGCCTCAAGTCCGGAAGGATTACCATAGTCCTAGCAAATCAATTTTCACTTTATTACGCTGAACCGAAAGTTCTAGTACTATTAAGCTTGGGCGCTCAGCAGCGCCACCCGTCCTTGGCGATTCCCAGGAGCGAATCCAGTTTTATACGGTAATTTCTGCTGTTCTGAGGGTGACTTAGCTTGGAATCTATTTAAGAATCAACTACTTAGAGAATGGCGACGAGCGTGCTCTAGTAGAGGTTCAGCAAGAAGGAGATATGGCTATGAGCTACAAGTTTTTCGCCTTAATGGGTATGGCTGCGGTGATAGCGGCGGCACCAAGCTGCGCGACCAAGAAATTCGTCCGCCAGAACGTCGACCCCGTCAACCAGCACGTCGGGGAGCTGGACAAGCGCTCGGCAGACAACGCCAAGGCCATTGAATCGCTGGACGAAAAGACCCAGCGCGACATCTCGCGGGTGAGCGAGCAGGCCAGTCAGAAGGCCAGTCAGGCCCAGGCTCGTGCGGATGAGGCCTACAAGCAGGCGCAGGATGGCATCGCCAAGGCTGGCCAGGCGGATAGCAAGGCAGCGACCGCGCAGTCCGCGGCCGACAGCAGCATGGCTAAGGCGAATGACGTGGGGCGGGTCGTCGATAACCTGGACAACTACCAGATGGTCGGCTCCAAGACCGTATACTTCGACTTCAACAAGAGTGGGCTCCAGGACGACGCCAAGACCGAGCTGGCCGAGATTGCCCGCACGGCGGGGAACCTGAAGCGCTTTGTGATCGAGGTGCAAGGGTTCACCGACACCACGGGCCCGGCCGACTACAACTACGCCCTGAGCCAGAAGCGCGCCGATGCCGTCGTCCGCTACCTGACCATGGAACATAAGATTCCGGCCTTCCGCATCCACACGCTGGGCCTCGGCAAGGACATGCCCGCCGAAGCCGCCGACCGCCGGGAGGCTCGCAAGCTCAGCCGCCGCGTGGAAGTGAAGGTGTACACACCTAACGACGTCACCCAGACCGCCGGAGCCCGGTAACACCGCCGCTCCGGCCTGCCGGGACGGGGTCCCTGCCTGCATCCCGTCCCGGCGCCCCTTTTTTCCCGCCGCTCCTTCCCTCCCCGAGTTCACCCGTACAAATCCGCTATAATGGTCCTTCAGCCGGCCCTGGACCTGGGGGGTTCCGTATGTTCTTTGACACCCAGACGCTTGAAAGGCGGAAGATCCGGTTCGAGCAGGCATTCCCACCAGGCGCCATCGACTGGGGGACGGGACCCCGGCAGATCGGGGATCTGGAAGCCTCCGGAGCAGCCGAAATGGTGGACCCCTTCGGGGTGCGGGAAATCCGCATCCGGGGGGAGTTGCGGGGCAAGCTCGAAATGGACTGTGCCCGCTGCCTTGAGCCGCTGGTGTGGACCGTGTCGTTCCATTTGGATGCGTTCTATCGTCCGATGGCGGAAATCGCGCGGGAGGAAGAGGTAGCGATCAGCGCGGACGAGGCGGAGCTGGGGTTCTACGAAGGCGACGGGATCGAGCTGGCGGACGTGGTCCGGGACCAGATTTTAGTGGAATTACCGATGCGCAGCGTGTGCCGTCCCGACTGCCGGGGACTCTGCCCCCTTTGCGGGAAAGATCGCAACGTGGAGCCTTGCGAGTGCCGGGAAGAGTTCGCCGATCCCCGCTGGGAGGCGCTGCGGGAGTGGAAATCGTGAAGCCCGGTTGACCGGAACAGAGAGAGGTTTTTAATATATGCCCAATCCAAAACGGAGACACTCGAAACAGCGGACCAGCACGCGCCGCGCCCACGACGGGCTGCGCCGCACGCAAACTTCGCTGTGTCCGAACTGCCACGAGCCGAAGCTGCCGCACCGCGCTTGCCCGCACTGTGGCCAATACCGGGGCCGGGATATCGTCGAAGTCGCCGCTGAATAAACCGCCATGTTCACGGTGGCCGTGGACGCGATGGTGGGCGACGCCGCCCCGCGCGTGGAGGTCGAAGGTGCGGTGCTGGCGGCGCGCTCCTACCCGGTAAAGATCCTGCTGGTAGGCCGGCAGGAGATTCTGCGCCGGGAGCTCGCCGAGCACCTCACCGATCATCTCCCCATCGAGATCGTCAACGCCAACGAGATTATTACGATGGACGACGCGGCCGCCAAAGCCGTGCGCGCCAAAAAAGACAGTTCCGTGCGCGTGGCGGCGCGTCTGGTCCGCCAGGGGCGCGCCCAGGGCATGGTCTCCGCGGGCAATACGGGCGCGATAATGGCCACGGCTAAGATCGTGATGGGCACGCTCTCCGGGGTCTACCGGCCGGCGCTCGCTTCCGTTTTCCCCACCCTCAAGGGCACCGCCGCCGTCCTGATCGACGTCGGCGCCAACGTGGACTCTACGCCCCAAATGCTGACCCAGTTCGCCCTGATGGGCGAGGTGTATTCCCGGCTGATCTGCCGCATGGACCGCCCGCGCGTCGGGCTGCTCTCGATCGGCGAAGAGGAGCACAAAGGCAACGAGCTGACCAAGGGCGCCACGCCGCTCCTCAAGCAATTGCCCATCAACTATATCGGCAACGTGGAGGGCCGCGACGTTTATAGCGGCCAGGCCGACGTGATCGTGTGCGACGGCTTCATCGGCAACGTGGCGCTGAAAGTCAGCGAGGGGCTGGTCGAAACCATCAAGTACATCATCCAGGAATCGCTCACCGCCACCGTCACCCGCAAGATCGGCTACGTGCTCTCCCGCGCCGCCTTTGACGACTTCAAGAAGCGCCTCGATTATTCGGAATACGGGGGCGCCCCCTTGCTGGGAGTCAAAGGCGTGTGTATCATCTGTCACGGGCGTTCCAATCCGAACGCCATCAAGAACGCGATCCGGGTGGCCTTCGAGTTCTCCGAAGGGCGCGTCAACGAGGAGATTGAAACCGCTCTCGTGGCGCATCGCGCGGAGCTTGGCAAGGTCACCGCGATCGGCGATTAGAGAAGGAGAGGGTCCCATGAACCGCCGCCATTTTTTGGCCACCGCCGGCGCCGCCGTAGCCGCCGCCGCCGCTCCCGTCCCGGACACGCCCCCGGGCAAGGCTCGCTTCCGCACCGGCCTGGTCGCCTATTCCTACCGTAAGGCGCTCGAGGCCAAGACCATGACTTATGAGGACCTCATCCGCCTCGCCGTCGAGACGGGCACCGACGGGATCGATATGACGGTCTACTGGTTCCCGAGCACCTCCGACGATTACGTCCTCCCGCTGCGGCGCCTGGCCTACAAGAACCGCGTGGAAATCTACAGCTTGGGAGTGCGCGTCCGCCTCGCGCAGCCCACCGCCGAGCTGCGCGAACAGCAGCTCACCGAGCTGCGCAAATGGGTGGACGTGGCGCAGAAGATCGGGGCGACCCACGTCCGTGTCTTTGGCGGCGCGAAGCCGGCCGGAGCGACCATGGACCAGGCTGTCGGCTTTGCGGCCGAGACGCTGAAGCGCGGCGCGGAGTATTCCGGCGCCCGCGGCATCGTCTTGGGTGTCGAAGACGACGGCGGCATTACCGAGTTCGCCAAGGAGACGATCGAGATCGTCAAGCGCGCCGATTCCCCCTGGGCCGGCATGAACCTCGACATCGGGAATTTCCGGCCGCCCAAGGTCTACGACCAGATCGAGATGTCGATTCCTTACGCCGTGAGCACCCACGTCAAGACCGAGGTGGCGCTCGACGACGGCAAGACCCGCGGCCCCGCCGACTGGGACCGCGTCTTCACCATGTTCGCCCGGCACGGCTTCCGGGGCTACATGGGCCTCGAGTACGAGGCCGCGGAAGAGCCGGCGGCCGTGGTGCCGGGCTACTTGCGGCGCTTGAAAGAACTGGCGCTCAAGTATTCCGCGTGAACGCCGGAACCTTTATCTTCCCTTAATACCGTAACACCCGGTCCTTACTCGGCCCTAACGCGGATTCCTCTAGCCTCGAAATTGAGAGGAGGAAGCCGCCATGCCCAATCTCAGATATGCCGGTTTTCAGCGGCGCGCGGAGCATGCGAGCAGCTACGCTTCCGGGCGCAAGCTGGAAATCCAAGTCATCTTCACCACCTTAGAGAGCACTCGGGCAGCGCTTCAGACCGCCACCCGGCTGGCGCATGATCTAGACGCCCAGGTGCGGCTCGTAGCCACTCAGGTGGTCCCTTACCCGTTGCCTTTGGACCGCCCTCCGGTGCCGGTCGCACTGACTAAGCAGCGCCTAGGGGCCCTGGCAGCCAGCGCCGCAGAAAACACGCGTGTCCACTTGCTGTTGTGCCGCGACAAGCGACAGGCACTGCAAGGGTTGCTAACTCCCGGATCTTTGCTCGTCGTCGGCGGCAAGAGACGCTGGTGGCCCACCTCCGAGCGGAGACTGGCCCGGTGGCTCGAGGCCGAGGGGCACTCCGTGCTGTTCACCACTGCCGCGGCGACGGACGCGGGCGCCGGCCCCCGACCTTTATCTTTCCCTGATACCGGGACGCCCGATCCTTACTCGACCCTTACGCCAACTTCCCTCTAATGAGAGTGAGCGGAGGACACCTCGATGTGGGACCTAATCTGCGTCGGCCTGATCGCCGGATTTCACCTGTTCAGCTTTGTGCTGGTACGCGCCGCCGCGCGGCTGTGAGGAGGCCACTAATGCCCTGGCTCTACTGGATCGGCAGCGGGGTCTCTCTCGGCCTCCTGATCTACCTTTTCTTCGCGCTGCTGAAACCGGAGTGGTTCTCATGACCTCCAACAGCGTGCTACAAATCGCGATCTTTTTCGCTGTGCTCCTGCTGTGCGTGAAGCCGCTCGGCGGCTATATAGCCCGGGTCTACGCGGGCCGGCCGGGATGGCCGGCGCGGATTTTGGGTCCGCTCGAACGCCTGTTCTACCGCATCTGCGGCGTGAACCCGGCTGTGGAGACGACCTGGCTCTCCTACGCGGCGGCGTTCCTGATGTTCCACCTTGCCTCGACCCTGGCGGTATACCTGCTCCTGCGGATCCAAGCCTGGCTGCCGCTCAATCCGCAGGCCTTCCCCGCGGTCGCCCCGCACACCGCGCTAAACATCGCCATCAGCTTCGCCACGAATACCAATTGGCAGAATTACGGCGGCGAGACGACGCTCGGCTACTTCGCGCAGATGATCGCTCTCACGGTGCAAAATTTCGTGTCCGCGGCGGCGGGCATGGCGGTGCTCGCAGCGCTGGCGCGCGGCCTCGCCCGGCGTTCGGCCGAGACGATCGGTAACTTCTGGGTAGACCTGACGCGCGGCACCCTCTACGTCCTGCTGCCCCTTTCACTGCTGCTCGCCGTCGCGCTCGTTTCGCAGGGCGTGATTCAGAACTTTGGGTCCTACCAGGCCGCGACTCTATTGGAGCCATCTCGAAGCGCCGAGCAGTTACTGCCCATGGGTCCCGCGGCGTCGCAGGTGGCCATCAAGCAGTTAGGCACCAACGGCGGGGGCTTCTTTAACGTGAACTCGGCGCATCCCTTCGAGAACCCGACCCCGCTCTCGAACTTCCTGGAGGTGCTTTCCATCCTGCTGCTACCTGCCGCCCTCTGTTACACCTTTGGGCGCATGGTGGGGGATACGCGCCAGGGCTGGGCGCTGCTCGCGGCCATGCTGCTGCTGTTTGTGCCGCTCCTGTGGCTGGCAGCGGACGCCGAGCAGCGAGGCACCCCGGTGCTCGCGGCCGTGGGAGCCGACCAGCAGCCGGGCTCCTTACAGCCCGGCGGAAACATGGAAGGCAAGGAAGCCCGCTTCGGTATCGCCAACTCGGCGCTGTGGGCCGCAGCGACGACGGCCGCCTCGAATGGCTCGGTGAATTCGATGCACGACTCCTTCACGCCGCTTGGAGGCCTGGTGACGCTGTTCCTAATCCAGCTCGGCGAGGTAGTCTTCGGCGGGGTTGGCTCGGGGGTCTACGGCATGGTGATCTTCGCGTTAATGGCAGTGTTCCTGGCGGGCCTGATGGTTGGACGCACCCCGGAATACCTGGGCAAGAAGATCGAGGCTTTCGAGATGAAGATGGCCTCGCTCGCGATCCTGGCGCCACCCGCGATGGTATTGCTCGGCACCGCCTTGGGCGTCGCGACCCAGCAGGGACTCAGTGGCCTCACGAATCACGGTCCCCACGGCTTTAGCGAGATCCTCTACGCTTTCACCTCGATGGGCAACAACAACGGCAGCGCTTTCGGCGGGTATAACGCCAACACCCCGCTCGTAAACATCGCGGGCGGCCTCGCCATGCTGGTGGCGCGGCATTGGGTAGCGCTGCCGGTGATCGCCATCGCCGGCTCGCTCGCGAAGAAGAAGACCGTCCCGGCGGGTCTGGGCACCTTGCCGACGCACGATGCCCTGTTCGTGGTGCTGCTGGCCGCCGTCGTGGTGGTTGTCGGCGCGCTCGCCTTCTTCCCGGCGCTGGCCCTGGGGCCAATCGTGGAGCACCTGCAAGCGATGGTGGGTTGATATGTCCTCCCATACCAAGAGCCGTTCGTTGTTTGAAGCTTCGATCCTGCAGCGCGCGGTGACGGATTCCTTCCGCAAGCTCCATCCCCGGGTGCAGGTGCGCAACCCGGTGATGTTCGTGGTCTTCGTGGGCAGCCTCCTGACCACGGCGCTCGCGGTGCAAGCGTGGCTCGGCCGCGGCGAAGCTCCGGCGGGCTTCATCCTGGCGATAGCGGTGTGGCTGTGGTTCACCGTGCTCTTCGCCAACTTCGCCGAAGCCATCGCCGAGGGACGCGGCAAGGCCCAGGCCGACACCCTCCGCCGCAGCCGGCGCGACGTGGTGGCTAAGAAGCTGCGGGAGGCGCGTTACGGCGCCGCGTTCGAGAACCTCCCGGCCACCGGACTGCGCCGCGGCGACGCGGTGCTCGTCGAAGCGGGCGACTTTGTCCCCATGGACGGCGAGGTCATCGAGGGGGCGGCGTCGGTGGACGAAAGCGCCATCACAGGCGAGAGCGCGCCGGTGATCCGGGAGAGTGGCGGCGACCGGTCGAGCGTCACGGGCGGAACCCGGGTGCTGTCGGACTGGCTCGTGGTGCGGATCACCTCCGAGCCGGGCGAGACGTTCCTCGACCGCATGATCGCCATGGTGGAGGGCGCGCGACGGCAGAAGACGCCCAACGAGATCGCCTTGAACATCCTGCTCGCGGCGCTCACTATCGTGTTCCTGATCGCGACGGCCACCCTGCTGCCCTTCTCGCTCTACGCGGTGCGGGAAGCGGGCCGCGGCTCACCGGTGACGGTGACAGCCCTGGTAGCCCTGCTGGTCTGCCTGATCCCCACTACCATCGGCGGGCTGCTTTCCGCCATCGGAATCGCGGGCATGGACCGCATGCTGCAGGCGAACGTCCTCGCCATGTCGGGCCGGGCGGTCGAAGCGGCCGGCGACGTGGACGTCCTGCTGCTCGACAAGACCGGCACGATAACGCTGGGCAACCGCCAGGCGACTGCTTTCCTGACGGCCCCGGGCGTGAAGGAAGAGGAACTCGCCGGGGCGGCGCAGCTCGCGTCCCTCGCGGACGAAACTCCGGAGGGCCGCAGCGTAGTGGTGCTCGCCAAAGACAAGTTCGGGCTGCGGGAACACGATCTGCATGCCCTCGGAGCACACTTCGTTCCCTTCACCGCCCGGACCCGTATGAGCGGCGTCAATTTCAACGGCCGCGAGATTCGCAAGGGCGCGGCCGACGCTATCGAAGCCTACGTGGGAGAGCGCGGCGGGCGCTTCCCGGAGCTGGTCCGCCAAGCCGTTGAGACGATAGCGCGCCAGGGCGGTACGCCGCTCGTGGTAGCCGAGAACGAGCGCGTGCTGGGCGTGATCCAGCTCAAGGACATCGTCAAGGGCGGCATCAAGGAGCGGTTCGGCGAGTTGCGGCGCTCCGGCATCCGGACCGTCATGATCACGGGCGACAATCCGCTGACCGCCGCCGCCATCGCCGCCGAGGCCGGGGTCGATGACTTTCTTGCCGAGGCCACCCCCGAGCGCAAGCTGCAGCTCATCCGCGAGATTCAGGCGGAAGGCCGCCTCGTAGCCATGACCGGCGACGGCACCAACGACGCCCCGGCGCTCGCGCAAGCCGACGTGGCTGTCGCGATGAACACCGGCACGCAAGCCGCCAAAGAGGCCGGCAACATGGTGGACCTCGATTCGAATCCCACCAAGCTCATGGAAGTTGTCCAAATCGGCAAGCAGATGCTGATGACGCGCGGGGCGCTCACGACCTTCAGCACTGCTAATGACGTCGCCAAGTATTTCGCGATCATCCCGGCGGCTTTCGCCAGCACTTATCCGGCGCTCGGCGCGCTGAATGTCATGCGCCTTGCGACGCCCGCTAGCGCCGTGCTCTCGGCCGTAATCTTCAACGCGCTGATCATCGTGGCCCTGATCCCGCTCGCGCTCAAAGGCATCCGGTATCGTCCGATCGGGGCCGCGGAGCTGTTGCGGCGGCACCTGCTGATCTACGGCGTGGGGGGTCTGGTCGCGCCCTTCGTGGGAATCAAGCTGATCGACGTCGCCCTGGTGGCGCTAGGCATGGTTTGACGGGGCATGATTTGAGAGGCATGACATGTTCGCGCAATTGAGAGCTTCGCTTCTTTCACTCCTCGCCTTCACCTTGCTGACCGGCATACTCTACCCGCTGGCCGTCACAGGGCTCGCGCAGCTCCTCTTCCCGCGCCAGGCCAACGGCAGTCTCGTCGAGGCGGGCGGCCGGGTCGCCGGCTCGGAACTGATCGGGCAAAACTTCTCCGCTCCCCGCTATTTCTGGGGACGGCTTTCGGCGACGACACCCTTCCCCTACAATTCGGCCGCCTCCACCGGGTCTAACTACGGGCCTTTCCACCCCGATTTGCGAAAAGCCCTGGACGCCCGGCTGGCCGCCCTCCGCGCCGCCGACCCGGACAACCACCAGCCGGTCCCGGTGGACCTCCTCACCTCCTCCGCGAGCGGCCTCGACCCCCACCTCAGTCCGGCCGGTGCCCGGTATCAAGCTCCGCGAGTGGCGCGCGCCCGTGGGCTTAAGATAGAGGTGGTGCTCGATCTGGTGGAACGGCACACCCGGCCGCGGCAGTGGGGCCTCCTGGGCGAACCCGTGGTAAACGTTCTGGATCTGAACCTGGCGCTCGATCGAGAGACCCCTGAGAGATGATGCGCGCTGATGAGCCGTCCTGATCCGGACCGGTTGCTGGCCCGCGTCGCCGAGCAGGAGAGCCGTGCCCGGCGGGGCCGGCTGAAAGTCTTCTTCGGCGCTGCGGCCGGCGTGGGCAAGACCTACGCCATGCTGGAGGCGGCCCGCTCGAAGCAGCGGGACAGCGTCGACGTCGTGGTGGGCTACGTCGAGACCCACCGCCGGTCCGAGACCGAGGCCTTGCTCGAAGGCCTCGAAATTCTCCCCCGCCGCCAGACCGGCTACCGCGGCACTACTCTTGAAGAGTTTGACTTGGACGCGGCGCTCGCGCGGCGGCCGGCGCTGATCCTGGTAGACGAGCTGGCCCATACCAACGCGGCGGGCTCGCGCCACACCAAACGCTGGCAGGACGTGCTCGAACTGGTGCAGGCCGGTCTCGAGGTCTACACCACCCTCAACGTCCAGCACCTCGAAAGCCTCACCGACGTGGTCGCCCGTATCACCGGCATTCAGGTGCGCGAGACGGTTCCCGACTCCGTCTTTGAACAAGCGGACGAAATCGAGCTGGTGGATCTGCCCGTGGTCGAATTGCTCAAGCGCCTGGAGGAAGGCAAGGTCTACCTCCCGCAGCAGGCCGGGCGCGCCCTCGAAAATTTCTTCCGCGAAGGCAACTTGATCGCGCTCCGCGAGATGGCCTTGCGCCGCACCGCCGACCGGGTGGACCTCCAGATGGAGGCCTATCGCCGCGACCGCTCTATCGAGGCCAATTGGCCGGTAACGGACCGCATCATGGTCTCGATCGGAGCGAGCCCCTTCTCGGCGCGCCTGCTGCGTGCGACCGCCCGCGCAGCCCGGCGCCTGCGCGCCCCGTGGGTGGCGGCTTTCGTCGAGACACCCGGCTTCACGCAGGCCTCCCAGGACGTCCGCAGCCGGGTGCTCTCCGCCCTGCGCCTGGCCGAGCGGCTCGGAGCCGAAACCGTGACACTCACCGGCTCGCGTGTGAGCGAGGCGCTGCTCGATTACGCCAAAGCGCGTAACGTCACCCGCCTCGTGATCGGCAAACCGGCCGGACCGCTGTGGAAGCGACTGTTGCGGGGCTCTATCCTCGACGAGCTGATCCAGGGCAGCGGCGATATCGATATCTACGCCATCAGCGGAGAACCAGCTACGCCGGAAGCGCCCCCCGCCTCCCCGGTCCGGACCGCCTCGCGCGCCACGCGCGGCTACTGGCACGCCCTGCTCGTGGTCGGCGTCACTACGGTTCTTTCCCGCCTGCTGCTGCCGGTCCTCGAGCCGACCAACTTGTCCATGATCTACCTGCTGGGAGTCGTGCTGGTGGCCATGCGCGGAGCACGCGGACCGGCCATGCTGGCCGCGGTGTTGAGCGTAGCGGCGTTCGATTTTTTTTGCGTTCCGCCTTATCTGACTTTTGCCGTCTCGGATACGCAATACCTGCTGACCTTCGCCGTCATGTTTGGCGTGGCCCTCGTGGTCAGCAGCCTGACCCTGAGTATTCGCCAGCAGGAGCGTTCGGCGGTGGAGCGCGCCAAGCGCACCGAAGCGCTCTACCGCCTGAGCCACCAGATGGCCGGGAGCCTGAATGCGGGCGTGCTGGTCGAGGTGATCACGGCCATTACCGCGGAGACCTTCCATGCCAATGTGGCGGTGCTGTTGCCCAACACGGACGGCGGGCTGGCGGGCGGACGCGAGTGGAAGGAGAACTCCCTGCTTGACGCTGCGGAGCAGGCCGTCGCCCGCTGGGTGCTCGACCACGGCCAGCCTGCCGGCCGCAGCACCCAGACGCTGCCGGGTGCTCGGGCGCTCTACCTGCCACTGACGGGCTCCGAGAAGACGGTCGGCGTGCTCGGCATTCTGCCGTCCGATTGGGAAATTGTAGAAAACCCGGAGCAGTTCCACCTGCTCGAGACCTTCGCTTCCCAGGCCGCCCTGGCGCTCGAGCGCGCCGAGATCGCCCGGCAAGCCCGTCAGTCCGAGATCCAAGCGGAAGCGGAGCGCATGCGAACCTCGCTGCTCAGCGCGGTTTCCCACGACCTGCGCACCCCGCTGGCCTCCATCACCGGGGCCGCCACCGGACTGCTCGCCCAAGCCGGCCGCCTCGACCAGGCCACCAGCCGCGAGCTACTCGAGACCATCTCCGACGAAGCCGATCGCCTGAACCGCCTCGTGACCAACCTGCTCGAGATGACGCGCCTCGAATCGGGCGCCGTCGAGGTTCGCAAGGAGTGGCACCCGCTCGAAGAGATTCTCGGAGCGGCGTTGAAGCGCACCGAGCGGCAGCTCGGCGACCGTCCCGTCCGCCTGGACCTGCCGGCCGATCTGCCGATGGTCGCCGTGGATGACGTGCTGCTCCAGCAGGCCTTCATCAACCTGCTGGACAACGCCGCCAAGTACACGCCGGCGGGGGCGGCAATCGAGATCCGGGCCCGGGCGGCCGGTGAGATGGTGGAGGTCGAGGTGCGCGACAGCGGTCCCGGGTTTCCCCCGGGCGCCGGGAAGCAGGTATTCGACAAGTTCTATCGGGGAGCGGGAGAGGCGGCCCGCGGCGCCGGCCTGGGTCTGGCCATCGTCAAGGCCATCATCGATGTCCACGGCGGGCAGATCGAGGCGGTCAACCATCCGCAAGGCGGCGCGTGCCTGCGGTTCACCCTTCCCGCGGCCACCGGCGTTCCCTCCGCCGCGGCCCTGCGCGAGCAGGAACATGCCGGCTGAGACCGCCTCCATCGCTCCCCCGCTCGTCCTCATCATCGAGGATGACGCGCAGATCCGGCGTTTCCTGCGCGCGACGCTCACGGCGGAAGGGTTCCGGTTGCACGAGTCGGTGACGGCCGGCGACGGTGTGGCGCAGACCTCGGCGCGCACGCCCGACCTGGTGATACTTGACCTCGGCCTCCCCGACTTCGACGGGCTCGAGGTGATCCGCCAGGTCCGGGCTTGGACCCAGGTGCCGATCCTGGTGCTTTCGGCGCGCGGCCAGGAGCGCGACAAAGTCCAGGCGCTCGATCTCGGCGCGGACGATTTCGTCAGCAAGCCCTTCGGAGTGGACGAGTTGCTGGCGCGCGTGCGGGTGGCTCTGCGTCATGTCGCGCGGCTCAAGCTCGACACGGCGGACACCGCCTTCCGGCTGGGCGAATTGGAGGTCAACCTCGAAGACCGCCGCGTCCTGTTAGCCGGCGAGGAGATTCACCTGACGCCGATCGAGTTCCGGCTGCTGCAAACGCTGGTGCACCACGCCGGCAAGGTGCTGACGCAGCGCCAACTGCTGAAAGAGGTCTGGGGACCGAACAGCCTGGAACAGCCGCAGTACTTGCGGGTCTACATGGCGCAGCTCCGCCGCAAACTCGAACCCGATCCCGCCCGCCCCCGCTACCTGCTCACCGAGCCGGGCGTCGGCTACCGCCTCGCCGCGGAGTGAGCGGGATGCCCCGCCAGCCGCTCGCAGATGAGCGCCGCGCTATAGGCCGCGTACTTGCGCCGGATCGGCGTCAGGTCGTAACACACCACCGAGTAGGTCCACTCGAGCACCGCCAGCGAGTAGGGCTCGAGGGTCGGTCTCGAATAGCGTTACCGTATCGGCGCAGCGCCGCAGCAAGCCAATAGCGGCATGCGCTTTCGCCACGGCCGGGTCGTCGCCGCGGTAGCGGTTTTCGGGAATCTGATCGAGCGAGTCCACCGCCGCGAGGCCCTGCTCCCACTCCAGCAGTAGCTGCAGGTCTCTCTCGTCCTCCAGCCGCGTCGACTCGAACTTCAAGACCGGTTCGAGGCGCGCGAAGTCGGACACGATGTTCCGGACCTGCGTCTCCGAGAAGTCGATTACGTAAAGATTCTCCCGGTCGTCCACCAGGACGTTGCGCCAGTTGAGGTCCCCGTGCGTGATCCCCCGGTACCACAGCCGCGCCTGCTCCACCCGCCGCGGATACTCCTGCTTCAAAAACCGGAACGGATTCAAGACCTGCCGCCCCAGTTCCGGACACGAAATCGTGGCTGTCTCCGCGGAAAACCCGAAATCCTTTTCCGCCTGCTGCATCACCAGCGGGAACAACCGTAGCGGCGTATGTTCGGCGTAGAGCCGCACCGGCTCCCACCGCGGCTGCCCGTACCACGGCTTGAGGATCTCCGTATAGAGCCGCCGCAGCAGCGCCAGAACTTCCCCGGCCGGCCTCTCTTCGTAATACTGTTTCAGCCACCGCAGCTCGCTCGACGCCGAGGTCCCCACGAAGTTGTACCGCAGCGCTCCCCACTCGTCCTCGACCGTTGACCCCAGCAGCGTCGTGCTGTTGTTGAGAATGAAGCGCTCGACGTACTGCCGGTGCGCCTCCTGTTCGCGCCGCATCAGCTCCAGGGTGGAGATCTTCAGCACGGTGGGCAGCAGCCGCCGCCCCTCGCGGTCAAAGCTGGTCGCGCGGAACGTAGTCGCCATGTAGCCGCCCTGGAGGGGCTCGAGGACCACCCGCGTACAGTCCTGGTAGAGGCGTCGCGTGATCCGCTCCCACTCGCGCCGCAGCGGTTTCCCGTCCGCCGTTTCGATCTGAAGCCGCTTATCCTCGCCCCGCCGGGAAGCCGCCAGCGGATACACCCACATCCGGGCCTCCCGCAGCTCGCGCGCCGGATCCACCCGCTCCACCCCCACCAACTGGTCGACTTTTACAGTGAAGGCAAACTCCCGCCCCTCCGGCCGCCCGTCGAGCGTGAATGCACCGCCCTCCACTGGCTGGCCCGCCGCGGCCAGCGCCACGATCAGCGTTCCCGGTTCGGCGCTCACCACCAGTCCTAGGGATGAGGCGCCTCCGGTCAACTCGACGGCCGCCCCCGCCAGCGCTGCGAGCGTGATCTTGCCCTTGCCCTGCGGCTCGACCACCAGCGCCGGCTTTCCCGAGAATCCCGCTGCTTTCTCGAGGAAGACCAGCGTCTCCTCGGGTCTTTCGGTCACCACGAAATCCGCCACGTTCCCCGGCCCCAACACCCCCGCGAACGAGCCCGCCGCCACGAGCAGGCCGGTCGCTTCCGCCGCTTGCTCCCGCGTATTCCCGAATCCGCCGGTCCCGAAGCAAAAGCCCAATTCCTGCAGCATGGCCTCGCCCGCTCCCCATAGCTCCAGGTATCCCGGCTCGTCCCCCGCCACGGGCGTCACCACATACTCCCGGCCTGCGATCACGCGGTTCGCCGCGCCTTGCCACTCGGCCTGCGAACGGACCGCCGCCTGGACGGCGTCCTCCACCGACGCCGCCACCGCCAAGATCCCCAGCAGTCCGGATATCTCCAGCACCCGCGCCACGAAGGGCCGCATCCCGCCCAGCACCACTCCGCCCGGCCCCTTGGCGGCCTGGACAAGCGCTCGCACTCCCATGCTCGAAAGGTAGTCCACCTCGCGCATGTCGATCACGAAAGGACCACCCGGGTGCGACGCCGTCACCAGGCGCGGTTGCAGAGTTTCCGCTCCCACGGCATCCAGGCGCCCCTTCAAGCACAGGATGGTAATACCTTGCTCGTGCCGGATCGCTATCTCCAACGCGGTCTCCTTACAAGGGCTTGCCGATTTCCCAATGGTGCCCGAACGGATCCACCATCCTTCCCAACCGCCAGCCGTACTGGTTACCGACGGGCGAAACCACACTGGCTCCTGCTGCGACGGCCCGCTCGAAAGCGGCATCCGGATCCTCCACGATCATGACCATTCGCACCGAACCGCCGCCGAGAGACTTGGGACTGAAGTTCAGATGCTCCGGCGACTCGTCCGCGACCCAGAATTCCGCCGCTCCCACGGACAGCCGAGCGACCACTTCCCCACTCTCGCTGTCCAGGCGGAACAACTCACCAGCTCCGAACGCCGCCTTATAGAACTCGATCGCCCTCGCCCCTCGGCGAACCGAGAGCATGGGGGCGATGGTGGTCTTCGGATCTGCGCTCATGGGAAATCCCCTCTCTCGCTGGTCAGCTTCTCCGCGAACAACCGGCACACCCGTTCGCGCCGGAATTCCTCCACGCGGGCAGCCCCGCTGGCCGCGAGCCGAAACCGCAGCGCCTCGTCATCGCGCAGGCGCACCAAGGCTGCGGCCAGTGCCGCCGGATCGCGCGGCTCGACCAGCAGCCCGTCCAGACCGTCCCGTATCACTTCCGGAACCGCTGCCGCCCGCGCCGCCACGATCGGTTTGCCCGCCGCCATGGCCTCGAGAAACACGATCCCGAACCCTTCCTGCACGCTCGGCAGGCAGAACACGTGGCAGCGGTTGTACTCTTCGGCGAGCTGCTCCATGGTAGCGTTCCCCAGCCACGTAACGTGCGGACCGAGCCGGCGCAGCCGCCGCCCCTCCGGCCCCTCGCCGACAATCCGAACCTCTATCTCCGGAAGCCGCGCCGCCGCCTCCACCAACACCCCCAGTTGCTTGCGGGGATAGAACCGGCACACTGCGAGCACCGTGAACCGCTCCGGCGGCCGCGCCGGATGCGCGGCAAAAAGGCTCTTCCACGCCTCCAGATCGATCGGCTCCGGCACCACCGCGACCCGCTGCGGGTCGATCCCGTAGTATTCGCCGACCTTCCCCGCCGAATACCGGCTGGACGTGAGCACCAGGTCGGCCGCTACCACGTTCCGCCGCTCGCGCCGCGCCTGGATCCCCATCAACCACCGCGTCGCGCCGCGCTCGTTAGTCAACTCGTCGGCGATCACGCCCTTGATCGCGGCCACAAACGGCGCGCGCGGCCGCCGCTCGGCGTAGCGGTAGCCGTCCATGTCGAAACCCACCACCACGTCGGGACGTAGCGCCTCCACCCGTCCTGCGACCCGCCGGTTATAGAGGAGCCGTCTGGCGGTGTAGTGGAAGCACGGGAAATCCGGTGTCAGGACCTCCACCTCGTGGCCGAGCTGCCGCAGTCCCTCTACCAGCCCGTGGATCCCCGCGAACGTCCCACTACCGGTAGCGATGTTCAGGGGAGTCGAGGTCAGAAACACCAGGCGCATAAGTGCGAACGCATCTAAGCGCCAGCGGCCCCGTTACCGCGTAAGCTCGATCTGCGGATGGGTGTGCGTCAGGAGCCAGGATGCGACCGCCCTCGTTTTCGAGCGGTCGGGACCGTGGTGCTTGTGATAAACGTAATCCCCGATGAACCAGCCCATCCCCGCGCCTAACACCGCGTCGGAAGCCCAATGCCGTTTGCCCGCAAAACGCGATGCCACGACCACCGTCGCCAAGCCATAGGCCGTTATGGGAATGATTCTCGGGCGGGGAAACTCGTGGGCCACAACC